>JBNJFV010000142.1:0-1413 GCA_051747145.1 Halobacteriota archaeon | reverse complement strand
CCCTCTCGAACGGCGACCGACGCCTCCCCACTCGCGTCGTCGAACACCACGTGGCGGTGTGGATACGCCATTTCGACGTCAACGTCGGCGAACAGTTCGTCGATCCGTTCGCGGACGGCAGAACGAACCGAGGCCATCTTGTATGGCGTTCTGACCCAGAATCGAAGCCGAAGCAACACGCCGTTGTCCGCGTGCTCTTCGATGAGGCAGGTCGGACTGGCCGGGTAGCGGGCGTTGCCGACGCGGATGTCCGGTCCGCCTTTGATCACCGACGAAACGTCGCGAGCGGCTCGTTCCATTCGGTTGCGGGCAATCGAAACATCGGATTCGTACGTCACGAGCACGTCCAGGGACACCCGGGTCCGTTCGTCCTCCGCAGAGTAGTTCGTCACGTCCCGTTCGCGGATGTTCCCGTTCGGAATGACGAGAAACGTATTGTCGAGCGTGAATATCTTCGTGTATCGGATCGTGATATCGTCGACGAATCCCCGCGTTCCGTCGTTCAGTTCGATCATGTCGTCGATCTCGAAGGGCTGATCGGCGAGGACGAACATCCCGTTGATCGCGTTGCCCACGATCGGCGCGAGTATGATACCGACGACGGCCGAAAAGACCGCCAGATTGAGGATGATGTCGCCAAGGCCCAATCCGAGGATCGATCCGGCGAGTAACACCGACAGCAGGATCGTAACGCCTCGAACGCCCCCAAGAACCGTCTGCGCCACGCTTTGGCGTTCGAAGTGTTGTGCGATTGGACGACCGAGTAGCAAGACGAACAGTTTCGAGAGATACACGCCGATCGCGACGACGATCAGCGCCAACACGACGTGATATCCCGGGAACTGCAACCACTGCGGGACGAGTTGTTCGACGAACGACGCTGCGGCGTCTTCGGTTTCGGTCTGAAGCAAGACGCCGACGGAAGGCATACCTACGAGTCACAGCCAGCAGGAAAAAGCGTTGCCCCCGGAGCCGTCTCGAACGAAACTGTCTCGAAACCGTCCCGATCGTACTATCTGTTCACAAAGGGCGTGTAAATGCGTTTCAACCGCTGAGGGCAATTTGAACCTCCAAGAAAACCGGCCGAACCGATAAGTTCGAATCACGTGTACTCAGCTCCATGAGCGCACCGTAGCGTCCAGCGCAATCGAGTTTCGCCGTCGAACACGAGGCGCAGCCGAGTAACGTCCTCCTCGGCGGGGTTTCGGCGTACGGGCTCGCCGGGTTGACAACAGTCGATTACCTCGTTGAGGACCTCGACCTCGAGGAGACCGGCTACATCAGCGCGGCGGGGATGCCCACCATCACGCCGTTCGAACAGGGCCGCCCGCGGCATCCCACTCGGCTGTTCTCGCGATCGGACCTCGATCTCACGGTGCTCGTCGGCGAGCTGTTCGTTCCGTCGCCGCTCGG
>JBNJFV010000141.1:0-6243 GCA_051747145.1 Halobacteriota archaeon | reverse complement strand
CGGAGACGGAACCGAAACCGGAGCCTGAACCGGAAGCGTACGTCAACGTCGACGTGCAGTTCGCCTACAGCGTCCTTCGAACCGACGGGGAGCGTCGATTCCCGTTCCGATCGACCAAACGGCGATACGCCCGCATGGCGGACATGGAGACACACGTCACAGAACGGGTGAACCTCCTTGCGGTCAAACTGAGCCACGATCTAAGCGACGGCGATCGACGGCACAACGCGGTGTTCAAAGTCGGCGACGGCAGCGAGCGTGTCGAACAGTTCGCCGTCCTCACAAGGGAGACCGCGCTGAACGCCGACCTTGCGCAAGCGCAGTACGGGGCCGTGTTGGAGTTCGAGAACGTCCTCGTCCTCTGGAACGACGACGAAGCGGCGTACAATCTCGTCGTGGACGACGAGACGATCGTGGATGCGATCGCCGGACGGTGACTCCGGTCGAACGACCGACCCGTCCTTCATTCAGTGCGGCGATCCACCTATCGACTCGTGGCCGATCTGTGCGGCGAACCACCCATCGACTCGTGGCCGATCTGTGCGGCGATCGGACGCCGTGGATTCTTACCGACAGGGGACGTACCGATCGGTATGACAACCGAGAGTGCGACGTTCGGCGGCGGCTGTTTCTGGTGCGTCGAGGCACCATTCAAGGAACTTGCAGGAGTGTCGGCCGTCACGTCCGGCTACGCGGGCGGCGACGTCGAAGCCCCCACCTACGAGCAGGTCTGTACGGGCGACACCGGGCACGCCGAAGTCGTCCAGATCGAGTACGACCCCGACGAGATCGGATACGCCGATCTGCTCGAGGTCTTTTTCACGGTCCACGATCCGACGCAGCGAAACAGGCAGGGACCGGACGTCGGATCGCAGTACCGATCGGCGATCTTCACGCACGACGAGGGACAAACCGAAATGGCGACGGCGTTCATTCGCGAACTCGAGGCGTCGGGCGCGTACGACGGGGCGATCGTCACCGAAGTCACGCCCCTGGAGACGTTCTACGAGGCGGAGGCGTACCACCAGGACTACTACGAAAAAAACCCCGAGCAGGCGTACTGCTCGTTTCACATTCCGCCGAAGCTCGAGACGGTGCGCGAACGGTTCGCCGATCGGCTGAAATCCGAACCGGTCCACTGACTGAGGAGTCAGCGTCGATCGACGAGATCGCACACACCACCGATCGACGAGATCGCACACACCACCGATCGACGAGATCGCACACACCACCGATCGACGAGATCGCACACACCAACAATCGACGAGATCGCACACACCAACAATCGACGAGATCACACACACCAACAATCGACGAGATCGCACACACCAACAATCGACGAGATCACACACACCACCGAATGCGAGGACCGTCCGCCGAGCAACCGTCGGCTCAGTCCGCAACCGAGACCGAGGGCCGATCGGTCGCTGTGATCCGGCGGACCGACCGGAGCGCGAGTATCGCGATCGCGATCTCGAGCCCGCCGACGACGAGGAACGCGTCCAGATACGAGTGCGCCTCCGCGACCGTGCCGCCGATGAGAAACCCCGAGAGGAATCCAAGGCTGCCGAAGACGTTGAACCCGCCCATCGCGACGCCGCGTTCGTCTGCCGGAACGAGGTCAGTCACGAGCGCCATCGTCGCGGGCGCGACGAGCGCGCCGCAGACGCCGACCAGTACCATGAGTCCCATCGCCACTTCGACCGTTGCCGCGAGGCCGACGGCGACGATCACCCCGCCGTAACAGACCGAGCCGACGACGACCGGGACGAACCGACCGATCCGATCCGACAGTGCGCCGAGGGGGTACTGCAACAGCGCGAACGGGAGGAAAAACATCGCGAGCGCGAGCCCGATACCGGCCGAATCGAGCCCGAACACGTCGCCGAAGTAGTAGACGCCGACCAGCGAGAAGAACCCCGCCGTCAGTCGATCGATGAAGCCGAACGCGTACGGTATCATCACCGCCGGTCGATCCCGGACGTTCGAGAGAACGCGTTTGGCGGAACTGTCGCGGCCGACGGCCCGATCGGGCACCGAGGCCGCAAGCAACCCAGCGGCGAAAAGCACCGCCGCACCAGCATAGACCGGCGCAAACGGATCCAGCGTCGATAGCTGCCCGCCGACGAGCGAGCCGATCGCCGCCCCGAGGCCGATCGCGATGCCCGCCGCCCCCATGTTTCTGCCGTGGCCACCCGACAGATCCATCAACATCGTGATGCCCAGCGAAAACGCCCCGATCGTGAACGCCCCGCCCGCAACCCTGATCAAAAGCGCTCCGTCGAACCCGAGGCCGATCGCCGGGACCGCAGCCAACAACAGATAACTGCCCGCTCCGCCGATCGCCCCGAGCACGACGAGCGGCGTCCGACGACCCAGGGCGTCGCTCACCGCGCCCCAGACGGCCGCGAACGAGACGAACGCGGCGAATTCGGCGACGAGAAACCACATGCCCGCGCTGATTCCCTCCGGTGCGCCGAGTGCCGAAACGAGCGTCTCCAGGCCGGGGTACAAAAGGACCTGCGAAACCAGCACCGCCCAGACGACGACGGCGAGCCGGCGGCGATCAGCGCGCGTACCCGGGTCCATACACCCCCCGTTGACGATCGAGGAACAAAGCCTATCCGACTTCGAACGGTCCAGCGGCCGTTGTCGGCAGCATTCGTCCACGGACGACCGATCGCACCGCCGGCCACCGCTCGTGACGGTGATCGATCGATCGCGCTGTCGGTCCTCGCTCGTGACGGTGATCGAACGAAATCACGGCGCGTCTGTGCTCGCGGTCGGTAACGTCAGCGTCACGATCGTCCCTCTCGGATCGTTGGCTTCGATCTCGATGCTGCCGCCGAGCCGCGTCAAAATCCAGTTGACTGTCCACAGTCCCATTCCGCTGCCGTGCATCAACGCGGACTCGGCTTCGTGTCTGAGAACGTCCTGTTCCATGTCGGGTATCCCGGGACCGGTATCGGCGATGCTGACCTCGACACGTTCGGCTGACGGCTTCGTGACCGTGACGGTAGCGCGTGGCGACTCGCTGTCGTCGTGTTTGACCGCGTTCTCGAGGAGTTCGCCGATCGCCAGTCGGACCGCTTCGGACTGTCCGGGGACGGTCGCCTCGACCGCGTCGACCTCGATCGTGGCGGCTGGATACTCGGTGGCGTATTTTGATCGCAACTCCTCGATGATCGGTCGCAGCGCTGTCGGACCGACGCTCCCGTCGTGTTCTATCGCCTGTTCGGAGAGCCGCGCTTTCTCCGCCAGCGAGACGAGGTTCTGTGAGTTTTCGACGATCCGCCGGGTCTTCGAGCGGGCGTTTTCAGCCGAGAAGGTGGCTACGTTGTCGACGAGTTGTTCGAGCGCACGGAGGTCGTCGTGGATGTCGTCGGCGGTCCGAGAAAGCGTCGTAACCGTATCCAGGAGGTTCGAGACGCCGTCGCAGTCCCGAATTTCCGGCGGGAGTTCGAGCGACTCGAGATCCTGTTCGAGCGCTTTCGCGTAGCCGGTCACGACGTTGAGGTTGTTTCTGAGGTTGTGTCGCAAGACTCGATTCAGCACCATCAACCGTTGCTCGCGTTCCTTTCGATCCGAAATGTCCCTGATCACGCCCCGAAGTTTTTTCGATGCGCTGTCGGTGACGAATTCGCCCCTCGTTTGGACCCACCGCTCGCGACCGTTCGCGGTGATGATTCGCACCTCGATGTCGAACGGTTCGCCCGTCGATCGGCAATGATCGACCGCGTTCGCGACCGCGTCCCGATCGTCCGGGTGGTAAAATCCGATCGCGTCCTCGAGATTCGGTTCGTACTCCGCTCCGACCTCGTGGAGTCGCCTCGTACCGTCGGTCCACCGGAGCGTGTCGGTTTCGACGTCTAGTTCCCACCCGCCCATATCCGCAAGCGCCTCCGATCGAGCCAAGTGATCGAGGTTTCGGCGTCGCTCGGAGCGTCGACGTTTCTCCCTGGAGCGGTCTCGGACGATCTTCGAAAACCCCCTGAGGGTTCCCGTTTCGTCGAACAGTGATCGAACCGTCACCCGCGCCCAGATTTTCGTCCCGTCCTTTCTGACCCGCCACCCGACCTCCTGATACTGTCCGTCGTCGATCGCAACCTCGAGGACATCGTCCGGATTTGCGTCGGTATCGTCCGGATAAAACACCGAGAAATGCGCACCGAGGATCTCCTGTTCGCTGTAGCCTTTGATACGCTCGGCACCCTCGTTCCAACTGGCGACGTGTCCGTCTCGATCGAGCAAGAAAATAGCGTACTCCTCTACGTCCGCGATGAATTGCTGAAGTAGGTTCACGTCGATATCGAGTTGCACGCCGTCGTCCTCGTCGTCCCGTCCGTCCATCAGTCCGTATTTCACGACCTGATTATATACACCTTCGCGTCACGGAGCGGTCTGCGTCTGGTGGATTGCTGACGGGATCGTGGGTCATTCACCCAGTTCGATCGTCGGCGTCCCGAAGAAGGCCGTTTCGTATCCCTCGTGCCGGGCGATCTGTGGCGGCGTCGTGACGCGCACGGCCACGTCCAACTCGCCGGTCGCAGCCGGAATCTGAGCGCCGTAGTGGAACCCGAGTTCGGGATCGATCGATGGGGTAAGCGACCGATCGAACTCCGAACCCTTCGACTGCACGGCCGCGTCGAGGCCGACCAGCGGAACGAGGAGATCGTTGTACCGGGTCGAAGCAGTCACCGCGAGGTACGGGTCCTCGCCGAACCGATCGGCGTCGAGCACGCTCGCACGATACCGGATGTCCGCAGCCATCCCCTCGCCCACGTGTCGCCCCGGCAACTCGCTCGCAAATCCGAGCGGCATGTAGTCCATCGACATCGGTTTGACAGTGTCGCGTTCGCCCTGCCGGTCAGGGTACGCCTCGAACTCGAGGGCGTTGCGTTCGGCTTCGTCGTACTCGAACGCGAGCGAGACGCTGCTTGCTCGATCGAACCGACCTTCGAAGTCGCCGTACGCGTCCCCGACGATCCCTTCGATGGTGATCTCGGCGGTGTATTCGCCGTCCCCGTCGAGGTGATAGTTGTCCCCGTAGTGAAACCCCATTCGCGGGGAGAGCATCGGATAGACCGTCTCGCGCTCGCGGACGTCGTTGCCGCCGGAAACGGCGACGTTGACGCCCGAAACCGGAAGCGGACGTTCGGTGTCGGCGTCCCAGACGCCGACCATCATGTGAACGGCGTCTTCGGGACCGACCTCGAAGATTCGAGACTCGTACCCGCCCTCGCCGTCGGCGAACACGCGCCAGAACCGATGCGGGAACGTGTACGCCAGCAACACCCGAAGCCCGGTGTCGGTGGTGCCCGTCGCCGCCACCTTCATCGCCTCGGTGTGCGTCGGAAAATAGATCCCGTCGGGACGATCCGAGACGAGCGGGGGTTCCCGACCGTACGTCGTCTCCCCGAGCATCGAGGGAAGGCCCGCACACCCCGCGAGTGCGCCGAGTGCGCTCACGCCGGCGGTTCCGAGAAACGTCCGTCTGTCCATGGGTCCCCTCGGGGATTCGAACTAATACGGGTTCTGATCCGGACCGATCGATCGATGGGAGCTTTTTGCCCAGACCGATCGATCGGGGAGACGGCACCGCGTGTTTCCTATCTTCGGGGCGATCGCAGACGGAATCCATTTGACCGAACGAACTCCTACGAGGGGTATGCAACGGGATTTCGGCGGGCAGTCGCGTCGATCGGTCCTCAAAGCCGCGGTCGCGATCGGCGGTGTGAGCGCGCTGTCGGCCTGTCTCGACCGGTTCGACGACGACCCGATCCCGACCGGAACGGCCGACACCGACTCGCTTCCGCGGGGACAACACGAGTGGAACGACCACCTCGAACGCGACGAGTGGGGCAACGTCGTCCTCCCCGAGCATCACCTGTTCGCGTATCTGACCCTCGATCGGGACGGGACGCCCACGGCGGCGGACCGGGAGACGGTCGAGGCCGCGTTCGAGACGATGCAGCGCGCCTTCGAGTGGAGCAACCGCGGTGTCGTCTTCGAAATTGGATACAGCCGCTCGTACTTCGATCGGTTCGACGAACCGCTCGCCGACGCCGTCGATCTCCCCGAACCGCGAGCGCTCTCACCGATCGAGACGCCGACGTTCGACACGCACGATGCGCTGTTGCATCTGGCGTCCGACCGCGGGGCGGCGCTGCTTGCGATCGAGGCTGCGATGTTCGGCGATCCCGACGACGGGGACGGGCAATCGGACCTCAACGGGATCGCCGT
>JBNJFV010000140.1:0-6299 GCA_051747145.1 Halobacteriota archaeon | reverse complement strand
TCGCGACGCCGCACGAACAGATCCAGCGCGTAGCGCAGTTCCCGAGCGTTCAGATACCGCCGATCGAGGGGTCGTAACGCCCCGCCGTTGATGAATCCACGTTTCCGCGTGTAGGTCCGCAGCCGAACTGCGAGCGCGGATTCGACGGCTTCGATCGACTCGTCGGCGAGCCGCCGTCGTATCGGCTCGAGGTCGAGGGCGACCGGCGCGTCGGTGTGTTCCAGCCGGCTGTCGTCGACGCCAACGCTTCGAAGGCTTCCGCAATCGGGACAGGCGACGCTTCCCGTCTCGAAATACGACCACGTTCTCGAACACGATTTACACTGTCGCGTCCCTCGAACCTTCATGCGTTCATCCCTCGAATCCCCATACAGAACATACGCGATCGATCGGGGAAAAGTGATTCGCGTACGGCTCGAACGTAGTGGCAGATACACAACCCAATACTTTATGCGCCACCGCACCTTGCTCACGCACACCATGACGATGGACCCTACGCCATCGGATTCGGAGGATAGAGGAAGCCGTCATCGAGCGGCTGATCGAGAAATTCTCCTGTTCGTGTGACCTTTCGACGGACGGATCGACGGTAGTCGTGACGATCGGGGACGATCGTGTGTCGCTTTCGCGTTCGCAAGCGGCCGCGCTACGAGCCGAACTCGGAGACGCGCTGACGCGGGAACGGACGTTCGTCCATACGTCCGGAACGCACCGCGAGGACGGCTCCTACGTCGTCGCACGGCGCGCGGCCACCTCGACGGGCCACAGCAAGGTGTTCGAATCCTTCGAATCGCTCGAACGGCTCTACGATCGACTTCCAGACCAGTTCGACGCCGAGACCGTCGGGCGAACGGGGCTGACTGGCGGTCGACGACACATGCTGGTCAGACATTTCGCCGAACATCCTGGCTTCGCCTGCACCCTGCGGAGTCGACAGCCGTTGACCGTCGAAAAACAGACCGGGAGCGCCGATCGGTCGACGTCCGAGCTCGAAGAGATCGATGGGGTGGTCTCTGCGGACTAGCCACTCCACAGCAGCTAACCGGATCGAATTCGAACGGGGACGTATGCGAGAGGAAGCGGAGATACGAGAACAGTACGAATTCCTCGCCGAACAGCTCGACAGTGAAGAGATGAACCACGAGCGCGTCAAACAGCTATTTACCCACTACAAGCGGGCGCTCGGCTGGGTCCTCGAAGAAGAACACATGTGACAGAGACGACGTGCGTATCGTCGTATCGAACGTCCTCGAAATATTGACTATCCCGACATAGTTAAGTTCCTGCTTCCGATATGGACAAGTGACGCTTCGCTTTGGAGGGCCGAAGCGTCAGCGGGGACCAATTCAGGGCGGCAAGCATCCACGCATTTTTCGCGTGGCTTGCTTTCCTTTCGGATACAAAATCGACAGCGAGTGCTTCGGTTATTCGATCGACAGCGAGCCGCTTTCGCCGGTCTCAGCTGCGGGGCCCTCACCCCACTCGAGTTCGAACTCGATCGAAAGTTCGGCGGAGCCGCCACCGCTCGTCGTCTCCCGTTCGGCTTTCACTTCGAACGTCGGAGTTTCTGGCACCGTAAGCGTCACCGAGTCAGTGGCGGTACTGAGGGTAATGGGTTCTCCAGCGTCGAGCTTGTCCGCGACGTCGCGGAAGTACGCGGCGATCGTCTCTCGATCGTGTGTCGATTCGGTCTCGAAGAGCACCTCTTCTGGCATACTGGCATACTAGGGGCCCACACCCATAACGTAGCGGGTTCACGCGAGTTATATTCGATACCTGTCGATCGATACGAAGGGCCCGTTGTGCGATCCAGTCAATATCGTCTACGTTCTCATCAGTAGACATGTATTTAGTACACCTCCTACAGAATCCTTCATTACGCATTCAATGCTAATTTCGATCCAGTCGATATACTTAATAGAATCCGAAACTAATCCGCAATCGGACATAACCGATGCACGACTTGACAGGATTTCAGCGTGATCTGCTGTACGTGATTGCGGGGCTTGAGGAACCGCACGGTCTCGCTATCAAAGAGGAACTCGAAGAGTACTACGAAAAAGAGATCCACCACGGCCGGCTGTATCCGAACCTCGACACGTTGGTCAACAAGGGGCTGGTGGAGAAAGGCGAACAGGATCGACGGACGAACAAGTACGTACTGACCCGCCGCGGTCGCCGCGAGATCGACGCCCGATCGGAGTGGGAGGCACAGTACCTCGAGGCGATCGACGGCGAATAACTCCGATCCGGGCGCGTCTCCTCGGCGGGCGTCACCACCTCTGCAGTGTCGTTGTATCGTGGTGGATCGATCGAATCCGCCGTCACCATCGTCGCCGTCCTGTTTGCGACCGCCGCCAGCATGTTGGTGAAAGTCGGCCTCTCGAGGTACGGCCCACGCAGCTTCAAAACCCAGATCGCGGCGTGGACCGCGGTCATACTCGTCGCTGCCGGTAGCACGACCGCGCGTGTAGTATTTACCTGAACCGAAACGGATAGAAACGATTAGAGATGGGCTCGCCGCTATCGAACGTATGGATCGAGAGACAGCCGAACCGGCCGTCACCACGCTGCCCGGCGAACACGCAAACCGGCGGGTAGAGGCACATCACCGGGTCGCAGCCCCGAGTACGTACGTCTACGAGTTCGTCTGGGACAGCGCAGCCGAGGCGGACGGGCCGTTCTGTACGGACGTCGATGGCAACGTCCTCATGGATTTCACCAGCCACGTCGCGGCGGCGCCACTCGGGTACAACAACCCAAAGATCGTGGATCGTCTCGCCGAGTTCGATCTGATCGATCCACTCAAGATCGCCGGGCAGGACTTCTACGTCGCAGGCGACAGGACCGCCGATGGCGACAGACTACCGGGGCCGACCGAACTCATGAACCGACTCGTCGACGTCACGGCCCACTACGACATGGATACCGTCTTCCTGTCGAACTCGGGGGCGGAAGCCGTCGAGAACGCGCTCAAAATCTGTTACGACGCTCGAAACGGCGGGAAGTACGCGATCACGTTCGAGGGTGCATTCCACGGTCGAACGCTCGGGGCGCTTTCGATAAATCGATCGAAAGAAGTGTACCGTCGACACTTTCCCGAGCTTTCGACCGTCCACGACGTGCCATTTTGTACCGATCGGCACTGTACCGCAGCCACCTGCACGTGCGGCTTCTTCGTCGATGGGGTCTCACAGCTTCGCCGCACGCTCGATGCCGATCGCGGGCACGTCAATCCAGACGAGGTGTCCTACGTCATCGTGGAACCGATTCAGGGTGAAGGCGGCTATCGGTTCCCCAGTGACGCGTTCGTCGAGGAGCTTGCAGGGCTCCTCGAGGAACACGACATTCCGCTCATCGCCGACGAAATCCAATCGGGACTCGGACGGACAGGGGAGATGTGGGCAGTCGATCACTACCCGCTGGAACCGGACGTCATCTCGGCCGGAAAAGCCCTGCGCGTGGGCGCGACGATTTCGAGGTCGGACGTGTTCCCAGCGGATCCGCGCCGACTTTCCTCGACGTGGGGTGGCGGTGACCTACTGGCGTCGCTACAAGGTTCGTTGACGATCGACGCGATTTTCGAACACGACCTGCTCGCGAACGCGACCGATCGGGGCCGTCAGTTCATCGAGACTGTCAGGGACGCCGATCCGGTCGGCGTCACCGACGTGCGCGGAAAGGGGTTGCTGCTCGCGGTGCAGTTCGGCTCGAAGAGCCTTCGAGACGACGTTCAGGAGGCCGCGTTCAAACGAGGCTTCCTCACACTCGGATGTGGATACGACGTCCTCAGACTGCTTCCGCCTCTCGACGTCACCGAACGCGAGATCGAACTCGGCGCAGAGCTGCTTTTGGCTTCGATCGACGACGCAAACTGATCGAAGTACGAACCGATCGAGGAACCCAAGCCGATCGAGGAACCCAAGCCGATCGATCTCGCGTTCACATGCGATAGCGATTGTTCTCGTCGAGCGAGGGGAGTTGATCGCCGCCGGTCATCTCCTCGTAGGTCATTCCCGCGAGATACTCGTCGTAGGTCACGTCGTAGTTCGTCCGGAGCTGAAAGTCCAGATCGCCAGTGTCGACCGTCCGACGGTACAGTTCGTGGATCGCCCGGTGAATCAGTTCGTCGGTGTTCTCCGTCTCGAAGACGGCCTGTAACATCGACAGTTCGGTTCTCGTTTCTCGATCGAGATCGACTGACAGGTCGGCCCCGAGGCGGCGATACGCGTCTTTGACGTCCTCGTTGAGTTCGTCCAATGACATACGAAACAGTTCGGCGTCGGCCCGATACCGTTTACGGTCGATCTCGATGTCTGTTCGTGTGACTGTCACCGAGAGGGCAACGTATTTCAAATCGGCGCGTCCCCTACTGGTATGGATCCGAGCGCGAGGCAACTCCAACGGCGGTCGCTCATCGGGACACTCGGCGGACTCGCTGCGATCGGGTCGATCGCAGGGTGTCTTTCCGGACCGGATGGGACCGAAGGTGACGACACAGCGGAGGAACCCGACGACCCCGAGGTCGAGCTGACCGATCTGGTACTGGTCAACAACCACGACGAATCACACACGTTTCACCTGTTGATTTACCGGAACGACGAACGGATCCACTGGTACAGCCACGAGATCGACAGCGAAACGGACGTCCGGCCCGAGCTGTTCGACACAGACGAAGCCACCTCGGACGGGCCGGCGACGTATTCTGTCGCCGCCAGGCTCGACGACGAGGGAACGTGGAAGGAGTGGTCGCTCGAACCCGACGACGGCCAGTGCGTCCAGGCAATGATCCGCGTCGGGCGCGACGGAAAGCTTGCCGCCTGGACGATGACCGACGAGTGTTGATGGGCGATCGGCAGTACAGACGAGTGTCGATCGGCGATCGGAAGTACAGACGAGTGTCGATCGGCGATCGGCAGTACAGAGGAGTGTTGATGGGCGATCGGCCGCACACCCCTGCAGTGTCAGGACGCCTCCGACCAGCACCGATAAATCACCTGGTTCCCAAACGCGATCGATGACAGCACAGTCGAGCGATCCCGAGCTTCCGGCGGACCTCCCCGCGGTGCGATCGGCGCTCGTCGACTGGTACGAAACTGACCACCGCGAGTACCCGTGGCGACGGACCACAGATCCGTACGCGATCCTCGTCTCGGAGGTGATGAGCCAGCAGACGCAGCTCGATCGGGTCGTTTCAGCCTGGGAAGACTTCCTCGATCGATGGCCGGACGTCGACGCGCTGGCATCGGCCGATCGATCGGCAGTCGTCGGCTTCTGGACGGGCCACAGCCTCGGATACAACAACCGCGCGAAGTACCTCCAGGAGGCCGCACAGCAGATCGTAACCGAGTACGACGGATCGTTCCCCGACTCGCCCGATGCGTTGCAGGAACTCATGGGCGTCGGACCCTACACCGCAAACGCCGTCGCCTCGTTCGCGTTCGACAACGGCGACGCGGTCGTCGATACGAACGTCAAACGGATCCTGTACCGCGCGGTTGGAGAACTCCGACGTTCGGACGATCCGGACTACGGAACCGTTGCGAACGCACTCATGCCGCCCGATGAGTCCCGAATCTGGAACAACGCGATTATGGAACTCGGCGGGGTGGCCTGTCAGAAGACCCCTCGGTGTGACGAAGAAGGCTGTCCGTGGCGCGAGTGGTGTTACGCCTACCAGACCGGCGACTTCACCGCACCCGACGTACCCACACAGCCGAGCTTCGAAGGAAGTCGGCGACAGTTCCGCGGGCGGATCGTTCGACTCCTCGGCGACTACGACGAGTTGGATCTGGACACGCTCGGGCACCGAATCCGTGTAGATTACACTCCTGACGGTACGCACGGACGGCAGTGGCTTCGTGATCTTCTTTCAGACCTCTCTGACGACGGTCTCGTCCAGATTGAGGAAGGGAACGATCAGACAGTTGCTCGACTACAGTGACGCCCCCTTACCGTAAACGGCAAGACTCCCCGTTCTGCAGGGAGAATACAGGTGGCGTGGAAACTCACACCTTCGACGGTCCGATCGAAGGAACAACACGTCTATCGAAACCACCCCCGACGGTTACGTACCGATCGGCCGTACAGTGTCGCATGACAGACGTTCACGTTGCAGCGGTCTGTGGGAGCCTTCGCGATCGAAGCTACACGCGACTCGCTCTCGAACACCTCACCGACAGCGTCCGCGACAGCGGCGGTACTGCCGAACTCCTCGACCTCAGAGCGTACGATCTGCCGCCGATCGATCCCGATCGAGACGATCAGGGCGACAGCACCGACCTGACCAGACGCCTCCG
>JBNJFV010000139.1:0-6366 GCA_051747145.1 Halobacteriota archaeon | reverse complement strand
ACGCCGAGCGAGACGCCGATCGAAAGGAAAATCAGGTACGCGAGCCCGAGCGGGAACGCTACCGCGAGATACAGCAGGTTCCGATACGTCTGCGGACGGAGCGGAACGCCCACTGCAGCACGGAGCCACCCGCCGGCAGAGTGACGTACGGGGAGTGTCATTTAAGAAAAATCGTCTCCGAGATTACTTATAAATGTTCGGTGCGGGTTGTGCGTTCTGCAGCTCGTCCGGAACGCTTTGTACTCGGCCGATCGAACACCGAGAACGATGCGGAGGTGGACCACGGGGACTTTTGTGCCCGTAACTGGATCCGGTGGACGATGGAGGACGAGGAGGACGTAAACGCCGTCGTCGACCTCCTCGGCGACGACTACGCGTGGATGATCCTCGCACAGACGAGCGGGGACTCGAAGTCCGTCGACGCGCTCAGCGAGGCCTGCGACGCCGACCCGTCAACGATCTACCGCCGGTTGGAGCGCCTGCAGGAAGTCGATCTAATCGAAGCTCGTCAACAGCTCGACCCCGGCGGCCACCATTACAAGGAGTACAGCGCCCGCCTGTCGGAGGTCCACGTCCACCTCGACGATGACGGGTTCGACGTCGAGGTCGTCCGCGAGGAATCGCCCGCCGATCGGTTCACAAGACTGTACGAGGGGTTCAAATGACGCTACGATCAACACGACACTCGATCGACGGGGGGGTTTCGATGATCGACACGACGGCTCAGACGACCGGCGGTTCCCCCACGCTCGTCGCGCTCGTCTTCGTCGCGCTGTTCGTCGCAACGATCCTCTCGCTGTACGTCGCCACCCGCCTCTACCAGGGGTACCGTCGCGGCGGGAACCGAGCCATGTTGCTACTCGGATTTGGGTTGGTGCTTTTGACCACGGTGCCGATGGTTGTTCGCCTCGTGTTGACGAACGTTCCGAGCGTCGACGCCACAACCAGGGCCGTGGTAGCGACGGCGAGCCAGCTACTCGGCCTCCTCGTCATTCTCGAGGTGATCTACGATGGTCGGTGATGCCGCGACCGTCCTGTTCGTCACCGCCGTCGCCACGGCGATCGTTGGCGCGATCGTCGCGGGCGTCGCATATCGTGGGTACCGTCGGAACGCCAGCGACGCGATGCGGTTTTTGGCAGTCGGGATCGCCCTCATCGCGATTGCCCCGTTTCTCGTCACATACGTCCTCGCCCCGCTCGCCTCGCTGTCGGACGCCGCGACGGTACTCGGCGTCCTCGGTGCGACGATCGCGGGGCTCCTGTCGATAATCTACTCGCTGGAAGGGACCTGACCGGGCCGACGGATTCAGATATTTAACTGGTTCGGCGAACTGTTCGATCGACAGTTCGACGGCCCCCGTTAGGTGGGTACGTCCCCGAGGTGAAAGCGCACTATGACACAGACGACCCCTCGATCGATGGTTGGATCGTTCCTTCGAACGCCGATTGACCCACAGACGTACCGCAGCCTCCTGTACGTTCTGGTGGCGTTTCCGGTCGCCGTACTGTATCTGCTCGTGCTCACGATCGGCGGCTCGCTGTCGATCGGACTGAGTGTCACGCTTTTCGGTCCACTGGTGTTCATCGCGACACTGCTTTTCGTCGTGGCGTTCGCGTGGGGCGACGGCAAGCTTACGGGCGAACTCTTGAACGTACCCGTCACCCCAGCGTTGCCGAGTGCGGACGGCGGCGTCGTCGAATTTCTCACCCAGTTGGTGTTCGGCCAGCAGACGTGGGCCGGCGTCGTCTACCTCGTGTGGCGGGTTTGTTTCGGATTCGTCGCACTGTTCGTCGTGACGATCGGCGGCTCGATCGCCCTCGACCTCGCGATGTCGCCGCTGTATTACGATGCCACCCTCGGCGTGTATCCGTACACCGACGTGCTCGTGATCGATACGTTCGGCCGATCGATCGCCGCATCGCTCATCGGAGTGGTCGTCGCGTTCGTGACGCTGTGGGTCGTCAAACTGCTCGGAACACTCTCGGGCGTGGTCGCAGCCACCTTGTTGGACACCGATGGCGTCGACGGGAGTGCAGACGTCGAATCCGACGTGTAGGTGGCGTCCGTCGACGTCACGCGAACACGGTGTCCGTCCACGCACCAGTTCGATCGATCGACCCGCTGTTCGGCCCTCCATCCCGACTGGTGTCTACCCGCTGTTCGGCCCTCCAGCTAAACTAGTTTCGACCCGCTATTCGGCCCTCCATCCCGACTGGTTTCGACCCGCTATTCGGCCCTCCATCCCGACTGGATTCGACCTACTTACCGATCGATCACTCTCGGACGTCGTTCCGACGATCGGTAAGTAGGTCGAACGACGACTCGATGTCGCCCAACACGAGCAACGCGTAGTACCGGAGGTACGTGAGGATCGGAACCTGTACCAGTGCCCAGATGACCACCATCGACAGCACGAACAGACCGGCAAGTCCCGCGACGATCGCAAGCCCCAGCGTCGAGGAAAGCGAGACCGTGAAGTACGCAATAGCAGCGACAACGCCCAGCGGAACGAGCAACGCGAGCGCCGCGATCCCGAGGACGATCGACGCGAGGATGCCGGTCGCAAACGTCAACACGAGGGCGGCAACGGCGTACGCGAGGTACTGTTTCCACGCAGTTTTGATCGATCGCCAGAGCCGCCGCCATGCAGCGAGCACGCCGGACTCCGCAGAAATCATGATCGGGACGACGAAGACGGTCGTGAACGCGGCGACGACGCCGTAGACCAGTCCGACGACGAACAGAAGAACCATTCCCAGAAGGAAGGTGACGACCGAACCAATCGGATCGCCGACGCCCAGGACGAGCGGCCCCAAAAACAGCGCCATCCAGCCGAGGAACGCCCCCAAAAGCGGCACGCCGATCGCGACCCGAAACCCGAACAGTCTGAGCCCCTGTCGCCATCGCCGACTCCAATAGCGCCCGAGTGAGACGTCACCCGTCCTGAGCGATTCGATGAAGACGAACTCCATGATCGCCCCCACGATCCCGAACGCGATCGCAAGGAGGACGGCGACAGCTACGATCCCAACGAGCAGGGGAACGGCGGTTTCCGGGACAGTCGTTGGGAGTTCACTCGCCGGCACCCGATCGGTCGCGCCCGACGTGTTGAACTGCGCGGTGGGGAGGTTCATACCGCCGCCGACGAAGAACGCAATGATCGCGAGTTTCAGCCACCGACGGACGTCGAGTGGAAATAAAAACTCCCGGGTGACAGTAACCGCCTCGTCGAGGTTCTCGATTGCGTGGAGGGCCATGCGACATGATCGCCGCCAGCCACTGTAGAACTTTTGGTACTACCGCATCAAATCGACGTCACGGTGACGCTTCCGGTGCTCGTTTCGATGTCGAGGGATGGCCCACCCTCGCCGAGCGTCCCGGTCGCGACCGAGCGACCCTGCGTGGCGTTTCGCAGGTCAATCCCCTCGACGTCGACGCGGCCCGTACTCGTCTGAACGGTCAGTTCCGCGTCGAGATCGGGGGCGACGGCGGCGTCTATCGACCCCGTACTGGTGGTAAGTTCGGTATCGCCGTCGATCGCGGGAACGTCGACGGTGACCGAACCGGTGCTGGCACGCACGTCGCCGAGCCTGTCGGGCGAACTGATGTCGATCGATCCGGTGGTGCTTTCCGCACTCACAGTACCCGCCAGGTCCTCGATCGTCACCGATCCGGTAGTCGTCTGTACGTCGAGGTCGCCGCGGACCTCTGCCACGTCGACGCTGCCGACGCTCCCTTCGATCGACGTCACCGGCAGAGATCGGGGGATTTCGACGTCGAGATCCATCGACGGACGACCACCGAAGATCGTCTTTCGTCCGGTCCACTCGGAGATGATCGTCAATCGACCGTCCCGTCGTTCGGTTCGAAGTTCCAAATTTGAGATGTCGGCGGTGACCGAACTTGACTGGCGGATGTAGTCGACGTGCACGTCGTCTCGATCGCTACTGCGAATGCGTAGCGAGCCGACGTCGAACTCGATCGCCAGTTCGTCAACGTCTGTCACAGATTCTGTTCGGGTTCCCTCGTCGCGACGGCCGACGAACGGAGTCATTCCGGTACAGCCGGCGACAGAGGCTAGCAAGGCCGTGAGACCGCCGGAGAGCAGGCGGCGTCTCGTCGTGTTTCGTGTCACAATCGAACTGTTGACCGACAACCCCTTTAGTACGGGTTGCCGATTGTTGGCCCGACAATCCTCCGTCAGATATATGTATGCGGTTATTCGGACTGAGATGCAGTCCGCATTAGTTGGAAACGTACAGTCAGCGTGCGAAACCGAATTCCATTACACAGTGCGGTGTGTGAATGAAGTTCGTATTACGCGAACTGATTTACGCTCCGAGAAATTATCGCGTGACAATGGGCGTAATTACGTCTCGATTCGATCGTCACGACCTCAATTTTCCGCAACCGAACTCACCGGTGCGATAGGAGATTCGGTTACTGTGCTCCCGATCGTCCTCAAAATCGGGGCGCGATCGGGTGATCGACCGCCAGTTGCGTACACACTGGCGGTGCGTCGATGCGTTTCGTCCGACCGTCCGGCCACCGGACGGTCACCTCCCGAGGCGTGTGGTCCTCGCCGAGGCCGAAGTGAGCTATCGGTTCGGACTGACAGAGGTAGCCGCTCCCGGCGTCTATCACCTGTCTGCGGGTACCGCGATCGGTTTCGAGGGTCACGATCGCGCCCCGGGCTGGCGCTCCGTACTGCGTCGTCGGCGCGACGCGCAGCCAGCGATTCTCGTTCGGCGCGCTGTACACCGAAATCGGTTGGGCCTCGAGTTCGCCGTGAACGACGAGGAGTTCGAGCGTTCCGTCACCGTCCAGATCGCCGACCGTCGCGCCGGTTCCAAACCCCGTCGGTTCCAGCGCCGCCCCTGGATCGATCGATTCGAGCGTACGATCGCGCCACCTGAACAGCCGGTTTTCCGCACCGATCGCGTTGACGAACACCTCCTCGGAGCCGTCGTTGTCGAAATCCGCGACCACGACGTTCCTGACTCGGCCAGATTCTGATAGGTTGTCCGGAGTTCGATCGACGAACCGATCGCCCCGTCGTTCGAAGCGCCGACACGGGCCCTCCCAGTTCCCCACGAAGAGATCGTACTCCCCCGTCCCCCCGTCCAGTAACGCGGCGCCCCGGGGGTTTCCGTCTGGGTCTGCGAGGCCGTAGGCGGCCGCCTCGTCCGTGAAGTGGCCGGTCCCGTTGCGGAACAGCCTGTTGGGCCCCCCGTCGACGCCGACGAAGACGTCCATCCGATCGCTGACGATCGGGCCGGTGACGACCGATCGGCCCCCGCCGACGAACGAGAGGCCGACGGCCTCGGCCATGTCGGTCAGCTCCCCGTCGTCACCGAGTTCGTAGAATCGCGATGGAGTACCGTAACAGGCGACGACCATCCCGTACCGACCCGTTCCGTATCGATCGATCGCGGCCACCGATCGGCCGGCGTGGGCGTTGCCCCGGTCGGCGTTCACGTCGAGCCCGAAGACGTCCGACCACACGGTTCGGCCCTCGTAGTCGATCCGATCCAACAGCAAATCGGGCTGGGTCGTGTAGCCGCCGAACGAATCCGTATTGTGGACGTAGATCTCTTCGCGTCCGTCCGCGTCGACGTCGGCCGCCGCGACGCCGATCGCGTTGGACTGTTCGTCCGCGAGGATCCCGCAGGACCGATCGACCAGGCGATCGCCAGTCCACGAGTACAGGCGGTTCGGATAGCCGAACCCCGCGACGAACGCCATCGGTCCGTCCGTACCCGGCGTGACTGTCGCGCCGTATCCCTTCAACGGGGGATTCGAATCCAGACAGTCGGACCGGTCCGCAAACATACCACCGCACAGTTGCTCAGGGGTTAAGAACGCACGGTTCCACTCGCGATCCGACAGATCGATACGGTTGATGCGAGGACGGCAACGACGCGCTTTCACCGAATCGGTCGGCAGTACCTCCTCGCGGGCCGCGATGTGAATCCGTTGCGACGTCGGTTCGCGTTTGACGACTCCACCGTCGATCGAATCGCCATCGAAACACCGGTGACATCGTGCTGTGGTTGCGATCCGTCTTCGAACACAATCCGGTGATTTGATGTCGGAACGTAGTTTGTAAACGTCTATGTACGACCGTCGGAGTGTGATTTCGTGAGGTGGCGCATCGACTGGCGAGCGAGCCTCAGTCTCGTCGGGACGGTGATCAAATACCTCGCGTTGACGATGATCGTTCCGATCGTCGTTGCGCTCATCTATCAGGAGGACCTGTGGGTGTTCATCGCGTCCATTCTCATCGCCGTGACGATTGGGATGGTGCTCGAACAGTTGGATCCGGATCCGGATCTCGGTCCACAGGAGGCGTTGCTGTTGGTGTC
>JBNJFV010000138.1:2346-6407 GCA_051747145.1 Halobacteriota archaeon | reverse complement strand
TTATACCGACGGCTGCCCTGCCATGGGATATGATCGGGTGGCGGTGTGCGATCGGCGACTGCGAGCAAGTCTTCGACGACGGAGAGTCACTCGTTCTCCATCAGGCCACAGAGCACGACAAACACGAGTGCAAGGTGTGTAACACCCTCACCTACGACGGCTATATCGCCATTCGACACGCATTCGACGAGCACACGCGCGCGGAGTTCGTCCGCGCGTACGACGCAGATTCGGAGGCCGTCCGCGAACGCGAACAGGTCAAGGCGTTCGTCGAATCGGACGTCGATCTCAGGGCCGTCTTCGACAAGTTAGAATCCGCCTAGCAGTGCTCGACTAGACTACCGGCAGAAACCCCCAGCGTTACCGCTCTTCGCTGTCGAGCACGCGGATCTGATCGCCGCGAACCGTGACCGGGATCGGAACGGTCGCTTCGTACAGTTCGACGGTGACCTGATCTTTCCCTTCGTCGATCCGCTGGACGCGCGCTTTTTCGCCTTTGAACGGTCCGGCGATGAGTTCGACGATGTCGCCCTCGGCGATCCCTTCGACGTCGGGCGTCGGCGAGAGGAAGTGTTCGACCTCGGTGATCGAGGAGTTACCCGGGACGATCGTCCGCGCGTGCGGGATCTCCTCGAGGACGCGTTCTAACACTGCCGTCCCGTCTGCTTCGACCATGACGTAGCTCGTGAGCTGATCGGGTGCCAACACCGCGTGGATCGCCGACTCCTCTCTGTTTGCGAGCATGTCGGCGACCGTCCGTTCCTGGCTTGCGGTCGTCTTGACGGCGAATATTCCCATCACGCACCACCAGGCAGGAAGCTCATGATCGCGAAGATGACGAAGCCGAGAAACCCGATCAGGAGGATACCGGCTCCGGCGATCTTCGAGACCTGTGAGAACTCGCCCCACGACGGCGTACTCGCCAGTTTCAGGACACGAATGTAGCTGTTGAGATCGTACGGAACGTCCATATTGTCGCTCCGTTTGGCGGCCGCGCTTTTCTATCTGTTGGTTCTACACCCCGTCAGCGCGCGACCGATCCGTCGAAAACAGTGGTTTTAGCGCCTCGATCGGGTGGTATCGAGGGGTCACTCGCGCACTCGATCGTCTCGTTACCGACGGCGTCGGTGTCGGTTCGTACTCGGCGGCGTCGGTGTCGGTTCGTACTCGGCGGCGTCGGTGTCGGTTCGTACTCGGCGGCGTCGGTGTCGGTTCGTACTCGGCGGCGTCGGTGTCGGTTCTTACTCGACGTAGTCGATGTCCTCTTCGTTCTGGGCGGCACGCGCCTGCAGCGCCTCGCTTCGTCCGTAGATCTGCGGCGATTCGACGCCGGTGACGACGATCATCGTCCGCATCTGGCCGTCCAGATCCTCGTCGATCGACGTTCCCCAGATGATCCGCGCGTCCGGATCGATCCGGTCGTAAATCTCCTCGACGACGCCTTCGGCTTCCTCGATCGACATGTCGTTGCCGCCGGTGACGTTGACCAACGCGGAGTTCGCCCCGGAGATGTCGACGTCCAAAAGCGGCGATCGGAGGGCGCTCTTGACGGACTCTTGGGCTTTCGAGTCGGTGTCGGACTCGCCGAGGCCGATCATCGCGACGCCGCCTTTCTCCATGACGGTGCGGACGTCCGCGAAGTCGAGGTTCACGAGGCCGGGTTTGGTGATCAGCTCGGTGATGCCCTTCACCGAACGCATGAGGACTTCGTCGGAGACTTTGAACGCCTGTCGGACGGGGAGCTTCCCGACCGCGTCGAGGAGTCGATCGTTCGGGACGACGATGACGGTGTCGCTCACGTCTCGGAGCCGCTCGAGGCCGGCCTCTGCGTTGGTTCGGCGAACCTCCCCTTCGGCGGTGAAGGGGGTCGTCACGATCGCGATCGTTAACGCGCCCGACTCGCGGGCCGCCTTGGCGACGACTGGCGCTGAACCGGTGCCGGTTCCGCCGCCGAGACCGGCGGTGACGAACACCATGTCCGATCCCTCGATCGCGTCGTAGATCTCCTCTTGGGATTCGAGCGCCGCTTCCTCGCCCACCTGTGGGAGCGATCCGGCACCGCGCCCCTGCGTCTTCTGTTGGCCCATGAGGATCTTCGTGTCCGCACCGATCTCGACGAGGTGTTGCACGTCGGTGTTCGCGGCGACCAGCTTCGCGCCGGTGATCCCCTCTTCGTCCATTCTGTTGACCGTGTTCCCGCCGGCACCGCCACAGCCAACGACCGTAATGTCCGTCTGGAGGTCCTGTAGCACGTCGCGGAGCTCGTCGTCGGTCATCGTTCCAGTTCGCGGGGACGTGGCATCCTGCTTTGCGCTCTGGAAGCCCTCGGGTGGCTCCTCCCGTGTTTCTTCGGCCTCCTCGATTGCGTCCTCGACGATAGAGTCCATATGTATGCGCGTGACTTACCGACCGAGCCTAATTACCTTTCCCCTTCGTCAGACAGTCGTCAGACAGTCTCAAACGTCTGTTTACGAGGATCTTACCCATCCAGTACGATGACATTACCGGCGTAGGATACCGATACCGCAGTTCGATCGACGCGTCGTCGACGCGACGTCAATGAGACGGTGGCGACGCGACGTCACCGAGACGACGACGTCACCGAGACCACAGCGACGTCACTCGATCGACACGTCGAACCGATCGACCCGTTCGCTTGCGACCGTTTCGGGCCGTATCGTCTCGCCGTCGACCTCCACTGCCTGTCCGGAGGCGAGCGCACCGAAAGCGGGCCCCTCGGGGATGCCGAGCGTCTCGGCGCGTTCCGGATCGAAGCCGACCGATCGCGCCACGACGTCGGTTCCCTCGCGCTCGACGCTGTCGTACTTCGCTTCGAGCACCGTCGCGAGCGCGTCGACGATCGACTCGTAGGCGGCCTCCCCGTCGACTGCGACCCGGCCGGCCGGTTTCGTCGCCCCTTCGGCGGTCTCGAATGCGATCGCGTGGTCGGCGACCGATTCGTAGGTCGCCTCCAGATCGACGCCGGCGGCGGTTACGACTAGCTCGGCCGGCAACGCCAGCAGTTCGACGCCGTCCGGATCGGCCATGCGGCTTTCGCCGAACCGAAGCCCGTCATCGACCGGCGAGAGCGCGTCTTCGAGGCGCTGCACGGCGTCGAGCGAACGGTCCTCGACCGTTCGGAGCCACGTCTCGCTGACGATCCGGTAGCCGAGCGCTGCGATCGTCTCCCGGAGTTCGGGTTTCGATCCCTCGACGACCGAAAGCTCGGCGTTGCTCGCCTCGAACGCCCGATCGATCACGTCTGCGTTCGATTGTGGATCGCCCATCTCAGAAAGCGGCCAGTCCGCTCCGATGTGGCCGACCGCCCAGTCGGTTTCTGTGACGATCCGATCGAAACGGGGCGCGTAGTGGCCGCCGCCGAAGCCGACGACCTGTCTTGGCGTCCCCTCGTCGTCGATCCGATCCGCCGGGACGTCCTCGAGGTCCAACACCGCTGCGGCGACCGCACGTGCGGCCGCGGGGTCGCGCCACTGCGCCTCACCGCTTCCGACTTCGGCGAACATAGAGGGGACCGTCATCTCGCTTGGCCCGTGGTGGGTGCATTCGATCCCGACCTCGTAGCCGTCCGGTGCGTGCGCGGTGAGTCGATCGACGAGCCGTTTTTGAGCGTTCGGAGCCGCACGCGCCAGTCCGCCGTCGGTCCCCCCGTACGCCGCCGGGCCGAAGTTGCCGGTGAAGTGCCCCGTCAACAGCGGGCCGCTATCCCCCGAGTGTCTGGAGACGAAGACGACGAGATCGAGCGCTTCGGGGTCGGAGAACGCTACAGACGGGTCCGAGAGGTGGATGTGGAGGTCGTCGAACTCGCGCAGTTCGAACCCGTCGGTTCGGTAGTAGCGTCCGCCCCCCTCGGCGTCTGGGCGGCTCGGATCCGCGCGTTCGCTCCACGAGCGTCGGTCTAGCAGGTGCTCTCCGATGTGTGTCGAGGCGTGGTCCGCCCGGCTGACGACGATTCCGATCACGTATTCGATCGATCGAAGAACGCGAACGACTGAATACGCATCGCTTTTCGATCGATCGGTGGGCGGGTGATTTCGATCGAT
>JBNJFV010000138.1:0-2246 GCA_051747145.1 Halobacteriota archaeon | reverse complement strand
GGTGGGCGGGTGATTTCGATCGATCGATGCGCACTGTTTTCTTTCGGGAGCCGTTCAGTACGCACATGGACGTGTACGGACTGGTCGGCAACCCAGTCGGCCACTCGCTCTCGCCGCCGATGCACGAGGCGGCGTATTCGACCCTGGGGTTGGACGCTCGATACGTGACGTTCGAACCTGCGATCGACGCGATCGAATCGGCGATCGCCGGTGCGGAGGCGCTGGGCGTGGCCGGACTCAACGTGACGATCCCGTTCAAGCGCGACGTCGCTTCGATCGTCGAGACGGACCCGCTGGCAGCGCGCATCGGCGCGGTCAACACGATCGAGTTCACCGACGCGGGGCCGATGGGGTACAACACCGACGCGGTCGGCGTCACTCGATCGTTCGACCATCACGGGGTGTCGATCGACGGTGCCTCCGCGATCGTCGTGGGCGCGGGAGGGGCCGGACGGGCCGCCGCGTTCGCCCTCTCGGACGCCGGTGGGATCGTTCACGTGGCGAATCGGACCACCGACCGGGCCGTCGATCTCGCGGCGGCGGTTCCGAACGCGACCGGCGGGGGGCTCGATACGATCGCCGATCGAATCGACGACGCGTCGCTGCTCGTCAACGCGACGAGCGTGGGGATGGAGTCAGATGAGACGCCGGTTCCGGGTGCGCTCCTCCACGGCGAACTGGCCGTGTTGGACGCGGTGTACGCGCCGCTTCGAACGCGGCTCCTTCGGGAGGCCGCAGCGGCCGGTGCGACGACGATCGACGGGGCGTGGATGCTCCTGTTTCAGGGCGTCGCCGCCTTCGAGCGGTGGACCGGCGAGGATGCGCCGATCGCCGCGATGAACGACGCACTCCGGGCGAATCTGTGAGTGATTCGGGGGGACAGTATCGATCGAGGATATGTCACGGAGACCGTCATTTAAATAGTACCCGAGCGTACAACCGACCAATGGCCCTACTCAACAAGCTCAAATCTCTTCTCGGTATCGGGCGCGGAGACGCGGATCGAGAGCGAGGCGACGCAACCGTCACCGTCGAGCGGGAGGCTGCCGACGCCGATCAGTCAGCGGCCGACGCCGATCAGTCAGCGGCCGACGCCGATCGATCGGGCGAAGAGCCGATCGACGCCGATCAGTCAGCGGCCGACGCGACCGACGCCGTAGCCGACGGCGAGCCGATCGCAACCGAAACGGATGCGTCGGCGTCGACTGGGTCGCTGGTGTCGGAACCGGACGATCCAGCGGAAGCGGCCGAACCAGCCGAGGCGGCCGGTCCCGAATCGGCGGATCGATCGATCGACGATGCGTCCGATTCCGAGGAGACCACTGACGAACCAGATGACGCGGGCCCGGACGAGGAGACGTCCGACGCGGGCCCGGACGAGGAGACGTCCGACGCGGGCCCGGACGAGGAGACGTCCGAGGCCGATCGAACAGACGCAGAGACGGCGGCCGGTGAGCCGGTCCAGTCGATCAAAGGGATCGGACCTGCCTACGGCGAACGACTCGACGGCGTCGGTATCACGTCGGTCACGGAGCTGGCAAACGCCGATGCGGCCGAACTCGCCGATTCGATCGACGTCCCAGAGAAGACGGTCGCAACGTGGATCGACCGTGCGAGCGGTGCGGAGTGACCGACTCGGATTCGAAGCGGTTTCCCGTTCGGTGCGAACCGATCGATCGCCTCGGGGATTGTCGCCGACGGGCTCGCCCAACCCGTCGTCGGTCCAAACCGTCAGACATTCCGAAGCTCGATCGAAACGCCGTGTGTGAACGACGAACAGTTCATGCTCGACTGCGACGCCGTCCCCCGCGATTCGACGGTCGTCGTGACCGTACGTGACGGAGACGGGACCGAAATGGAAGCGATCGTGACCAAACTCGCCGACGGGTCGATCGTCGCCTTCGAGAACGCGTGCCCTCACTGGCTCGACGTCCGACTCGACAAGGGTGACGGTGGCTACGTCCGCAACGGCGAACTCGTCTGTCAGAAACACGGGGCGACCTTTCAGCGCGACACCGGGGTCTGCGATTTCGGTCCATGTGAAGGGGCCACTCTGAATCCGATCGACGTGACGGTCGTTGACGGCGACGTCCACCTGGCTGAGGAGACAGTCGAGTTCGTTCGCCGGGGGCCGATCGATCGGGACGACGAGGCGGGCGGGTCACGGGTCGATTATGCGGGGAACTGAACTAAACTGAACTAAACCGGCGGACATCGCGACACAGACGCAAACGTATTTATCATTG
>JBNJFV010000137.1:0-6419 GCA_051747145.1 Halobacteriota archaeon | reverse complement strand
GCGTGGATTAGGCCAACCAAAACCTATTTGACTTTCGGCTCGCCTAACCCCTTGTATGCCAGTACCGGACAACTGTGGGGAATCTCAAGATGGTGGGAGTGCGATCCCGTGCGTTTCTGCGCTCGTTGCGTCGCCCGATCGAACCGTGTTTACCGAAGCGGGAAACTGCGACGGCTGGATCGCCACCGACGTGACCGTCGATCTCGAACGATAGCCGGGCGGTCGCTTTCGACCTCTGCGGAGCCCTCGCGGTACGAAACGATCGGTTGCGCATCGGATTCGGAACCGACGTCATAGATTTTTATCTACAGGCCCGAACAGGTACCACTAATGGACTCAGCGCACGCGTTTCCCCGGACGCTACCCGGGATATTCTCTCCCGCCCTCAATCGGCACCCCGAGTCACCCGCGATTCGGTTTCGCGATGCGGAACTCACCTACCGGGAACTGGACCGACGATCGAACGCGATCGCGAACGGGTTCGTCGAGTCGGGTATCCAGCCCGAAGATCGGATCGCGGTCCTCCTCTCGAATCGGATCGAGACCCCCGTCGTCGACGTCGCCACCTTCAAAGCCGGCGGCGCGCGCCTCCCGATCAATCCGGCGCTGTCGGCATCGGAGATCGAGTACGTGCTTTCGGACTCACGCGCGACCGCAGTGGTCTGTGACGACGGCACTCGTCCGATCGTCGATGAGATCCGATCGACCCTCCCGCTCGAGGTGTGTCTCACGACGGAATCGGAGCCGCCACCGGCGTGGCGATCGCTCGAGCAGGTCGAATCCGATCACGACAGCGACCGTCCGCCGTCGGTGTCGGTGACGCCCGAGTCGATCGCCGGCCACTTTTACACCGGCGGTACGACCGGCGAACCGAAAGGCGTCTGCTACACGCAGGCGTGTCTGACGACAAACTTCCTCGCACACCTGCTCGAACTCGGGTTCGAAGAAACCGACACCGGACTCGTCTCGACGCCGCTTTCGCACTCGGGCGGTACGTTTTTGCTTTCAGGGCTGCTCGCCGGCGGGACGATCGTCGTCCAGCGATCGTTCGACGTCACCCGGACTCTCGAGGCGATCGACACCCACGACGTGACGTGGACGTTCCTCGTCCCCACGATGGTGTATCGCCTGCTGGATGCGGACGTGCCCCGGTCGGCTCTCGAGTCGATCGACCGCGTCATCTACGGGGCCGCGCCGATCCAGCCCGATCGACTCCGGGAGGCGATCGATCGATTCGGGCCGATTTTCCTGCAGTTTTACGGCCAGACGGAGGTTCCAAACCTCATCTCCACGCTCGATCGGCGCGACCACGAGCTCGCGATCCGAAACGGCCACGACAACCTCTTGCGTGCGGCGGGCAAACCGTGTCGGCTCGTCGAGGTCCGAATCGTCGATCCGGATACCGGCGCGGTCGTTCCGGCGGGCGATCACGGCGAGATCGTCGTTTCGTCGCCGTACACCTTCGCCGAGTACTTCGACCGCCCCGAGGCGACCGATCGGACGCTCCGGGACGGGTGGGTCCACACCGGCGACATCGGTCGGATCGACGACGACGGCTACCTCTTTTTGGTCGATCGGGAGGGCGACGTCGTCGTTAGCGGCGGGATGAACGTCTACACCCGGGAGATCGAACGGGTGCTGGGCGAGCACCCGGCCGTCGAATCAGTCGCCGTGATCGGCGTTCCACACGACGAGTGGGGTGAGGCCGTCCACGCGGTCGTCGTCGCGGCCGACGCCATCGACGCGGACTCGCTTCGTCGACACGTCGACGATCGACTCGCGGGGTACAAAAAGCCGAAGTCCTACGAGTTCGTCGATCGACTTCCGGTGACGCCGCTCGGAAAACCCGACAAGGAGGCGCTTCGCGATCAGTACTGGGATGGCGATCGCCGGATCGGATAATCGAGCTCAGTACTGGGATGGCGATCGGCGGATCGGATAATTCCGATCGACACTGAGTCGACAGCCGGCAGATCGGGCGCGGTGAGAACCTTTTTCGGGGTGTTGTCCGGACGTAGTACCGATGGTCGAGTACGGTCCGGTGCCACCTGATCGGACGAAGGAGTACCGCGAAATCGTCAACTACGCGTTTCGGCTCGGCGAGGGGCCGCTGGGACCGGCTGACGACCTCGACGCCCACCTGTACCCCGATCTCGGCGATCGACGGGCCGTCTTCGACGAGGACGCGCTCCGCTGCGTCTGTCGGCACTACAGCCTTTCGACGCGGCTCCGGGGCGATCGCCACGACGTCGGTGGGATAACGGTCGTCGCCTCCAGGCCGGAGGACCGTCGCGAGGGACACGTCGGTCGATTGCTCACCGAATCAATCGGCGAATTCCGCGACGCGGGCGCGTATCTATCGGCGCTGTGGCCGTTCTCCTACGGGCTATACAGAAAATACGGGTGGGCGATCGGTAGCTGTGACGTCAGATACGAATGCGCCCCGTCTACGCTTTCGTTCGCCGCGGACGCTCGCAGGGGTCGGTTCAGGCTGGTCGAAGCGGACGAGTGGCGAACGCTACAGCGGATATACGACACGCACGCCGATCGGTTCGACGTGGACCTCGCGATCGATCGCCCCGAGGCGTGGTGGCGCGAACGGACGTTCCGACGCCACGGCGACCCTCGATACGTGTACGTCCTCGAAATCGAGGGGGAACCGCGCGGTTACGTCGTCTACGAAACCGGCGGGGAGGAGGGAGACGCCCTGATCGACGTCGACGACGTCGTCTTTACGGACTACGAGGCGTTCGAAGAGCTGATCCGACTGCTGTACGACCACGAGGGACAAGCGACCACGATACGGATCCGCGGGCTGTTCGGCGTCGAACTTCTTGACCTCGTCGACGATCCGACCGCACTCGAGTGTTCGGTCCGTCCGGGCGCGATGGTTCGGCTCGTCGACGTCGAACGGGCGATCGAGGCGCTGTCGTACTCACCGACGATTGCCGATCGGCTCGTCGTTTCGATCGACGATCCGATAGCCCCCTGCAACGACGGCCGGTTCGCGATCGAGTGGCAAAGCGGGACGGCGCGGTGCGATCGAACCGACGCCGACCCGGACGTTCGTCTCGACGTCGCGACCCTTTCGCAACTGTACGTCGGCTATCGATCGGTCGCCGACCTCGAACGGACGGGGGCGGTCGCGGTCTGCGATCGAGACGCGCGTGAAACGCTCGATGCGGCGTTCCCCCCGGGAACCCCGTTCCTGCGGGAGTACTTTTGATAGTGCGCCACCGGTCTCGTTGTTTCGCGGCGTCGTGTGAGTCGGCGAAAAGTCGCGTCGATCGACGGCGAAACGGACGACCCGACTAGTTGAGTTCCGATTCGACCGCCGACAGCGTCGCGTGCATCCGATCGACGACCAGGTCGGCGTCCGCCTCGTCGATTGTCAACGGCGGCGTGATGAGCGTGTGATCTCCGAACTGGCCGTCGACGTGTCCGCCGCTGGGGTAGGTGAGGATCCCGTTGTCGAGTCCCGTCTCGAACAACAGCGACTGGAACGCCGATCCGGTCGATTCCAGCGGCGCTTTCGTCTCGCGATCGCCGACGAACTCCACGCCGATCATGAGGCCCTTCCCCCGAACGTCGCCGACGAACTCGTACTCGTAAAACTCCTCGCAACGCTCCCGCAGGTACGCGCCGACGTCGCGGGCGTTTGCGACCAGATCGTGTTCGTCGACGTATTCGAGCACCGCCAGCCCGATCGCTGCCGACGTTGGGTTGAAACAGTAGGTGTGTCCGTGCTGGAACCCGTCCTCCAGATCGACGAAGACGTCGACCACGCGTTCGTGGGGCATCGTGCCGCCGATCGGCGAGTAACCGCCGCTCATCCCCTTCGCGCCGGTGATGATGTCGGGCGTGACGTCGAAGTGTTCGATCGCGAAGTTCTCGCCCGTCCGACCGAACCCCGACATGACCTCGTCGACGATGAACAGCACGTCGTACTCGTCGCAGATCTCTCGGATTCGCTGGAAATACCCCTCGTGGGGATACGCCCCCGCGTTGGCCGCGCCGGTTACCGGTTCGGCGATGAACGCGGCGACGCTGTCTGGGCCTTCGTCCTGGATGAGCCGTTCGACGTCGTCCGCACAGGCGACGCCGCACCGGTGGCCGCCGTCTCCGTCGCACCGTTCACACCGGTAGGGGGTCCCGGCGGGTGCTTTCGGGAAGTTCCCAAAGAGCGGCTCCATCTTGTCCTTTCGCGAGGGAAACCCCGACAGGGCCATGGCGATCCCCGTGTTACCGTGGTAGCTGCGCCGTCGCGAGACCACCTTGTATTTGCCCTCGTTTCCCCGCTCGTAGTGGTACTGGCGGGCCATCTTGACCGCGCTCTCGTTGGCCTCCGAGCCGCTCGAGACCAGCCACGTGTGTTCGAATCCGTCGGGAGTGAACGCCGAAATCTTCTCGGTGTACGCCTGTGCGGGTTCGTTCGCGAACAGCATACTCGAGGTGTACTCGAGTCGTTGGATCTGTTCGCTGGCCGCCTCCGCCACGGCGGTGAGTCCGTGGCCGACGTTCGCGTTCTGGTTGCCCGAGATCGCATCGAAGTACCTGTTGCCGTCGGCGTCCCACACCCACGGCCCATCCCCTCGGGTGATCGTGACGTACTCCGTTTCGAAGACCCGCGGAAACATCCCGCCGAGGTCGGTGCCGCTCGTCGTGGTTCTTGGGCTCGCTGAATCGTTCGTGTCGGTCATAGTTCGTCGTTGTAGGTCATGTCTGTTGTTGATCGTGTGGATTTCGCTATCGCTCGTCGGTGATCGATCGCAGTCGCCGCCAATGTTCGAGGACAGTGTCGCTCCACTCCTCGAAGCCGACCTCGTAGACGTAGTCGGTGCCGCGCAGGACGACGTCGGCGGGATCGATCGTCCGCAACATCGCAACCTCGGCGTTCGTCGGCTCCCGGGTCGTCTCCACGTCGTCTGCGACCCGGAGATCCCACTGGACCTCCGACCGGACGTCGTCGACGGAGACGTCCGGGTGCGTCGACTCCAGCACCATCTCGCCGTCGTCGTCGAAGCCGAAGACGGCCATATCCGTGATCACTGCGCAGGGGCCCTCGCCCTCGAAGCCCGACGCGGTTCGATCGCCGGGGGCGTCGAGGTGTCCCGGCGCAGTCCGGTAGTCGATCGATTCGGCGAAGGCTCGGCGCTTTTGGCGCATCATGACTATCGTTCGGCCGCAGGAGGTCATGATGTCGTTGCTGCCGCCCGAGCCGGGGAGGCGAACTTTCGGGCGATCGTAGGACTGATCGCCGATCACCGCCGTCGAGTTCGTGTTTCCACGGCTGTCGATCTGCCCGGCACCGATGATCCCCACGTCGAACGCGCCGCGCTGGTTGTCGACGAAGATCTCGAACTGATCTGTCGCGACCAGCGCGTCGACGCCCAACACCGTGTCTGAGATCGACTGGACGACCCCCGGCGGGACCGAGCCGACGTACCCCGACTCCGTGACGAGCTGGCAGTTCGGCGCGTGGGTGTACTTTGCGAGCACGCCAGACATCAACGACATGCCGACCCCGATGAAGGCGGTCTCGCCGTCGTGGATCTGTCGGGCAGCCGTCACGGCAAGCAGTTCGGTGAGCGTGTACTCTGCGGCTGTTTCGTGCGGTCGCTCCACACCGAGCGGGTTGTTCGTCGCCGGATCGCCGTTCGAAGCTGATCGATCCGATCCCGTCCGGTATTCCTCTTCGCTCATCGGTCGACCCCCATCGGATCGTTGATTTCGGCTTCCATCCGCTCGAGCGTCGCGAGCCGCTCTGGGCCGATCCGCTCGAGGTACTCCTCGTGCGGAACGATCCACTCGTCGATCCACTCGAGAAAGTCCGCCCGCTCCGTCGATCGAAGTCCGTACTCGCGGTAAAACGGGAGATCCGCGTAGTAGTAGCCGTAGCAGTGCCACGGGTGCGATCCGAACGGGACCTCGACGACGGCGTCGACGGTGTAGAACGGAATTCGGGTGAGTTCCGGACGGTCGCGGATCTCCGCGGTCGAAACCAGTTCCTCGCAGGTGAGTATCGTGTGCTTTGCTGCGCGTGCCTTGAGGTGGTCGTTGACCACGTTCCCGTGGATCTGGGCGTTACCCATCCGATCGCACCGCTGAACGTGGATGATCGCCACGTCGGGAGTCGCCGGCGGGACCAGCGTGAGCCGATCGCCGGATCCCAGCGGATCGTCGATAACTTCGAGGTCGTCGTTGTGTTTCGGGATGTCCGAGTTGACCATCGAACGCGTGGGGACGAACGGAACGTCCATCGCGCCCGCAAGGAACATGAGCGAGGAGCCGAAGTTCGACACGTCGCGCATTTGCAGGTGGTGTGGAACGCCGTTTTCGACCGCGTTCCGAATGTTGTGTCCCTGCGAGATGAGACTCGTCCCGACCCACGACCCCACGTACTCGTCGACGACGCCAGC
>JBNJFV010000136.1:0-6425 GCA_051747145.1 Halobacteriota archaeon | reverse complement strand
GACCGTCACGCCGGACGGTCGACGCATGGGCAAAGGTCTTTCATTGGACCGACGAACCACGTGTATGGACGACGATCGGGTATCGACAGCGGAGGACGATCGGGTATCGACAGCGGACGACGATCGGGTATCAATCGCCCGAGCGGCAGCCGAACTCGGCGGCGAGATTGCACTCGCGTCGTTCCGATCGGACCTCGCGGTCGAAACGAAAACCGGCGTTCTCGATTCGGTCACGGCGGTCGATCGACGTGTGCAACGGGAGATCACCTCGTTTTTCGAAAAGCACACGCCTACCATCCCGGTCATCGGCGAGGAAAACGACGCGCCGAGCGTCGTTCCCGACACGGGGCCGGCGTGGATCGTGGATCCGATCGACGGGACGAACAACTACGTTGCGGGCAACCGCGTGTGGGCGGTTTCGATCGCGGCCACGATAGACGGCGATCCGGTCGCCGCCGTGACTGCCCTCCCGGCGTTGGGTGAGACGTACCTTGCCGGTTCTTCGCGGACGGTTCGCGAGAGCGAGCCCGCCGGATCCCCGCGGATCGATTCGAGCGCAGACGATCGGACGGACGACGCGAGGGTGCGCGATCGGACCATGGATGCGAGGGATTGTGATCCCCCCCGCCGGGAACCGGTCGGGGTCAGCGACAGGACGGATCCTGCCGCGTTCACGATCGCACCCGTGTTCGGACTTGCCGACGAGCACCAGACGGCACTCCTTTCGACCACGGACACGATCGTCACGGCGTTCGGCGACGTTCGGCGTGCGGGGTCGGCCCACGCGACGCTCGCGGGCGTTGCAAGCGGCGAACTCGACGCGGCCGTTTCGACCGTCGATCTTCACCCGTGGGACACGGTCGGCGGTGTCCACCTCGTCAGGCAGGCCGGTGGGACCGTGACGGATCTTCAGGGCGATCGCTGGCGACACGATTCGACGGGCCTCGTCGCCTCGAACGACGCCGCACACGAGACGCTGGTGACCGCCTTCGGCGATCGCTGACACCGCCTTATTTCGGTCACCGGGCGAGCCTGTCGATCACTCGAGATTCGAGAGTCTCGCGAGCAGGTTGTCCTTGTCTTGGACGCCGATCACGCTGTCTGCGAGCTCGCCGTTCGAGTAGAACTGGAGTGTCGGAACACTTCGGATGCCCTGTTTCTGGGCGAGTGCTCTGAGTTGATCGATGTCGACTTTCAGCACTGCGACGTCGGCCTCCTCGGCGATTTCCTCGACCGTCGGTTCGAGCATTTTACACGGCCCACACCAGTCGGCGTGGTAGTCGACCAATACGACGGGGTTCGATTCGATGAGGGATTCGAACTCGGACTCGCTTTCGACGTGAATCGGTTCGCTCGCAGTTGTCGCACTCATATGGGTACGTATGTCGGTGTCACATAAAACACTTCCACAGTCGTGTCCCTCCCGTGCACGACGTGCCCACAATGGTGCCGGCGGATCCGATCAGCCGAGCGGGACCGATCGGCATTAGCGTCACTCGACCTTAGCATTCCTCAACCTTAGCGTCCCTCGACCGTATATTCCAGGAGTACACCGTCGTCAAGCCGATCGACGCGATCGAGCGACAGTGTGGGAAACGCCGCCGCGAACCCGTCGCCGTCGGCCAGCGTCGGCGCGTCGCGCCCGCCGATGAGCATCGATCCGACGTAGACGCGCAGTTCGTCGACGAGTTCGTCTTCGAACAACGAAAAGATCACCTCGCCGCCGCCTTCGACGAGTACTCGATCGAGTCCGTGCGATCGGAGTTCGTCGAATCCGGCACCGAGATCGACGCGGTCTACTCCGGCGACGAGGACCGTCGCACCCGCACGACGGAGTCGATCGATCCGGGATTCGGGTGCGACCGCCGACACGAGCACGTACGTCTGTGCCTCGTCGTCGAGGAGTCGCGCATCCGCCGGCGTCCGCGCGCGCGAATCCGCAACCACGCGAGCGGGATTGGCCGACCGACCATCCTCGAGTCGTTCGGATCGTCGCGTCTCGTCGTCTATCGTGAGCTTTGGATCGTCGGCGAGAACGGTCCCGACGCCGACTACCACGCCGTCGACGGTGGCCCGTATCTGATCGACCCGATCGAAGTCCTCCGGCCCGCTGATTTCGATCTGCTCGCGGCAATGTGAGGAGAGCTTCCCGTCGGCGCTCATCGCCGCGTTCACGAGGACGTACATATCGATACGCACTGGCCGGAACCCGATGGACGTTTCGATCGTTACTGCAGGTTTCGATCGGCGTCCGATCGGTTCGATCGTTACTGCAGGTTTCGATCGTCGTCCGATCGGTCTCGCAGACTCCGCGCGGTCTCGTACGAACAGTTTTAACCGAAGCCGATCGAACCGAACACGATGGACATCGACGACCATGCCGAGGAGCTCGCCTCCGCCCTCGGCGTAGACAAAACGGAGGTCAAATCCGACCTACAGAACCTGCTGCAGTACAGCGTCCCGATCGAGGAGGCGAAAGGATCGATCCGCCGAAAGCACGGTGGCGGCGGTGGATCGACGGCCGAACCCGAGGCGGTCGACATCGACGCTATCTCGACGGAGCACGGCTCTGTGAACGTGACCGCTCGCGTGCTCACGGTCGGGACTCGGACCATCCGGTACCAAGGCGAGGACAACACGATCCGAGAGGGGAAACTCGCCGACGACACGGGAACGATCTCGTACACGTCGTGGCAGGATTTCGGGTTCGAACCCGGCGATTCGGTGCGGATCGGCAATGCAGGCGTCCGCGAGTGGGACGGTCACCCCGAACTCAATCTCGGTGCGAACACGACCGTCGCCGTCGCCGACGAACCGGTCGAGGTCCCCTACGACGTCGGCGGCGACGCGGCGCTTCTGGAACTCGAACCGGGCGATCGGGGCCGGAACGTGGAGGTTCGCGTGCTCGAGGTCGAATCGCGGACGATCAGCGGTCGGGACGGCGAAACGGAGATCCTCTCGGGGGTACTCGCCGACGAAACGACTCGGTTGCCGTTTACCGACTGGGACCCCAGACCCGAGATAACGGTGGACGCGGACCTGCGAATCGAGGACGTGTACGTCCGCGAATTCCGGGGCGTCCCGTCGATCAACCTGTCGGAGTTTTCGACCGTCGCCCCGCTGTCGACGCCAGTCGACGTGAACGACTCCGCCCCCAGACTCCCGATCGAGAAGGCGATCGAGACCGGCGGGATGTACGACGTGGAGGTAGTCGGGACGATCCTCGAGATCAGAGACGGATCGGGCCTCATCGAACGCTGTCCGGAGTGTGGCCGCGTGATTCAAAACGGCCAGTGTCGGAGTCACGGCGCTGTCGACGGCGAGGACGACCTTCGCATCAAGGCGATCGTCGACGACGGCACGGATTCTGTGACCGCCATCCTGGGCGCTGATATCACCGAATCCGTTTACGGAGGTGACGTCGCAAAGGCGAAAGCCGCCGCTCGCGAGGCGATGGACAAGTCGGTCGTCGCCGATTCGATCGCCGAGTCGCTCGTCGGACGGCAGTACCGCGTTCGGGGGAACCTCTCTGTCGACGAGTACGGCGCGAACCTCAACGCCGACGAGTTCGGCGAGGTCGAAACCGAACCGGAGGCGGCTGCGGCTGCCCTCCTCGCGGAGGTAGGGCGATGAGCGGCGCAGACGCACCGGGGCGACGCGAAGTCGCACACCGGCTTTTCGCCGCGGAGTTCGACGACTCGACGCTTTCGTACTCCGAAAGCGACGAGGAACGCGCGCCGAACTACGTCGTCTCGCCGACGGGGGCGCGGATTAACCGACTCTTCGTCGCGGGCGTTCTCACGGAGGTCGAGCGGATCAACAACGACACCCTGCGCGGGCGCGTCGTCGATCCGACCGGCGCGTTCGTGACCTATGCCGGCCAGTACCAACCGGGCGAACAGACGTTTCTCGACACGACGAGCCCGCCGGCGTTCGTCGCACTGACCGGGAAGGCTCGGACGTTCGAACCGGACGATTCGGATGTGGTCTACACGTCCGTCCGCCCGGAAAGCCTCAACGAGATCGACGCGGCCACCCGCGATCGCGCGATCGTCACCGCGGCGCGATCGACCCTGCATCGTCTCGCCGTTTTCGAACTCGCACTTGCGTCCGATCTCCGGGGCGACGAGCTGGCAGTCGCGTTGGAAGCCGGCGGTGCGCCAGCGTCGCTCGCAGCTGGAATTCCGCGGGCGATCGATCAGTACGGGACGGGTCCGGCGTATCTCGAGGCGGTTCGGACGCTCGCGATCGACGCGTTGGAGGTCGTGACCGGCGATCGAGAGGAAGTTCGATCGCTCGACACGGAGCCAGACGATTCGACGCCGACAACCGTGGGGCAGTTACCTGACGTAGACGTTTCGATCTCTGAAGTCGAGTCGGTGGCTACCGACAGTCCCACCGCGTCGGAGATCGGATCCGAGTCGGTTGCAACGTCCAGTTCGATCGATGAGCCGTCGATCGATGAATCGTCGATCGAGGAAGGAGATCCGATGGGCGAACGAACGCCGCCAACCGAGCAAGGTCACACAACCGATTCGACGGCCACCGGCGAGGAGGAACCGTCCGACAGCGAGGAGACACCGGTCGTTGGCGAGGAGGAACCGTCCGACAGCGAGGAGACACCGGTCGTTGGCGAGGAGGAACTGTCCGACAGCGAGGAGACGCCGGTCGTTGGCGAGGAGGGACCGTCTGGCAGCGAAGAGACGCCGGCAGCCGGCGAGGAGATGCCGACCGCCGGCAAAGCGAGTGCGGAGGGAGACGGATCGAGTGACGAAACGTCGATCGAAGGCGGGACTGACGATGCTGCATCTGTATCCGAACAGGCGGTCGAAGGCATGTACGAACTCGACGACGAGGAACGCGCCGAAATCGAATCCGAGTTCGGTACGGACTTTTCGACCGGGACGGAAGTCGACGATCCGGGACAGGCGGGGATCGACGTTCCGGACGCGGACGAACTGGCCGAACAGATGGCGGCTACCGAGTCGGGTATTTCCGAGGCGGACGACTCGACCGATTCGGACGCGTCGGGTGACTCGGCATCCACGCGATCCGAACGGCTGGGGGATTTCCCCGACGAGACGTCGTCCCAATCGACTGGCGATCGGTCCGCGTCGGCCGATCTGTCTGGATCGCGTGATCGGTCCGCGTCGGCCGATCAGACCGAATCGCCTCCCTCGTCGGACCCGTCACCGTCCCAGGAACCAGTTGATCCGCAATCTGCGCCTGCGGACGCGGCTGCTTCGGCGGCTACCGACGAGCCTGACGTCGACGTCGACGTCGAAGACGCTGCGATCGACGTCATGACCGAACTCGACGACGGTGACGGTGCGGATCGAGAAACGGTGGTCGAAACGATCGTGGACAGACACGGGGTCGATCCAGCGGCCGTCGAGGAGGCCATCCAGGATGCGCTTTTGGGAGGCCGGTGTTACGAACCCTCCGACGGCGTCCTCAAAGCGATCTGATGGTCGAACCCAGGGTCGATCCGATCCCAAACGAGCCCGCCGCGACGATCGATCTCGGCGACGAACTGGCACTCGGGATCGCAGATTACCACGCCGGTATCGAAGCCGGACTCCGCTACGAGCGCGGCGTCGAACTCGACGACAACGCCGCGGTGCGTCTCGATCGGCTCCTGTCGCTTCTGGAGTCGGCCGACGTCGACCGGTTGATCGTCCTGGGGGATCTGGGTCACCGGATCGGCGAGCCGACGGGCCCGGAACGCGAGGAGTTGGACGCGTTCTTCGATGCGGTGCTCGATCGCGTTCCGATCACGCTCGTGCTCGGCAATCACGACGGCGGGCTCAAATCGGTGTACCAGGATCGAACTGGATTGTCGATCACCGACGCGACGGGCGATCGAATCGGTGACATCGGACTCTTTCACGGCCACACGTGGCCCGACCGGTCGGTGCTTGCTGCGCCCGTGATCTGTATGGGCCACGAACACCCGTTCGTCAGACTGCAGGACACGGTCGGGGGCAGTCGGGTGGAGAAAGCGTGGCTCCGCGGTCGCGTCGACCGCGAGACGGTCGCCCAGGAAATCGCTGCCGACGCGGACGTGGCGTCGATATTCGACGATTTCGAGCGCCCGGAGCTTGTCGTCTTTCCGGCGTTCAACGATCGATCCGGTGGGACGTGGATAAACGTTCGATCCGAGGGGTTCCTCTCGCCGATCCTCCCGGACGCGCTCTGTGACGGACAGGCGTATCTACTCGATGGGACGCGACTCGGTGCGTATCGATCGTTCTAACGGTGGATCCGCCGTTCGTGTCGATTCGATCGGCCGGGACACGCCTCGATTCGATCGGAACACGTACGTATCGTGTCCGTTTCTGCCAGCTCGATACGTGTATAGCTCCTAATATGTAACTTAGGGTTAATATCTGGCGGCACGATCGTACACACGACAATGAGCGCTA
>JBNJFV010000135.1:0-6430 GCA_051747145.1 Halobacteriota archaeon | reverse complement strand
GACGACGGGGTTCGACGACGTTGGTGGACTCGAGACCGCGAAGGCGAACCTCGAACAGGCGGTGACGTGGCCGCTCACCTACGGTCCGCTGTTCGACGCGGCTGATACGACGCCCCCAACGGGGATCTTGCTGTACGGGCCGCCCGGAACTGGCAAGACGCTACTTGCGCGGGCGATCGCCGGCGAAAGCGGGGTGAACTTCATCCAGGTTCAAGGGCCGGAACTGCTCGATCGGTACGTCGGCGAATCCGAGAAAGCCGTCCGGGAGGTGTTCGAACGAGCGCGCCAGTCCGCACCGTCGATCCTCTTTTTCGACGAGATCGACGCGATCGCCGGCGACCGCCGGGGATTCGGGGGCGACTCGGGCGTCGGCGACAGAGTCGTTTCGCAGCTGTTGACCGAACTCGATCGACTCGCGGAGAACCCGAACCTCGTCGTCCTCGCGGCGACGAACCGACGCGACGCGCTCGATCGGGCGCTCTTGCGCCCCGGACGCCTCGAACGGCACATCGAAGTTCCAGCGCCCGACGAAGCGGCTCGAAAGGCTATTCTCGAGGTCCACACGCGGTCGAAACCGCTCGACGCGGACGTAGATCTGGCGGCGTTAGCCGATCGAACCGAGGGGTTCTCCGGTGCTGACCTGACCGCCGTCTGTCGAGAAGCCGCCCTGGAGGCGATCGTGGACGTCGCAGAAACCTACGGCGACGCCACGGCGAACGAACACACCGACGAGGTGGTGGTGACGAAAGCGCATTTCGAACGCGGTCTGGCGGCCGTCGAACGGAGTCGGTCCGCAGAGTAACGAAATCGTACGTCGGCTCTTTGGGGGTCGAATCAACGACGCCGCCGCGACGGGGGGATTAATCCCCACGGCGTGCGAAGGGCCGACCGATGTCCGAGGAAGAACCGATGACGGAAGCGCCGTTGTCCGAGGAGGGTGCAGAACAGCTCACGCGAACGTGTCGGACCACTATCGGTGACAGCTGTCGGTCGGTGATGTATTTCGACCCGACGAACTACATGCAGGTATACCTGCGCGAGGACCTCGAACAGGACGCCGACCAGATGTCGTTCATCGGCCACGAGTGGCACGACTTCAAGACGACGACCGACGCGTATCGGGGCTCGGAGCTTGGACGGTACCGGTACACGATACGAACGTTCGAAAACGGCTACCTCGTGCGTGCGGGCACCGAGAACGCTGGCGTGTACGTCACCACTGACGGGTTGACCATGCAGGACTTCGAGGCGCTTGCGACCGCGATCGTCAGCCTGCTCGAAGAGTGGGACGCTGCCACCTGACTCGGTGGTCGGTTCGATCGGTCCGTTTCCGGACGGGAGAACCGACACCGGAGACCCCATCCATGGGCAACGCCGGTAGATCGCCCGTTCGGGGGACGATTCCTCGTCGGACAGTATTTCACGATTCGATCCCAAAGACTGGTCGTGTCGTCGTATCGCATCGATTCGATCCGCGAACTCCCGACGGCGGTCGCCCGGTGGTGGTACGGGACGAGCGCCGAACCGAGCCGCCGCGAAGTACTCCTCGCGTTCGGCGGCCCACCGGCTGTTCTCGCGATCGTCTGGGTGCTGCCGATCGGCACCGAATGGGGACTCAGCCTCGCGGCCGACTCGGTGTTCGAAAACGCGGCCGTGTTGACGTCCGTCTACACCGCAAGTTACGTCCACGTAGACGGCTTGCACCTATTCGACAACGTTCTCAACTACCTCGTCACGATGTTTGCGATCTATCCGCTCGCGGCGATCGCCGGCTGGAAACGAAATCTCGTGCGTGCGGCCGTGGTCTACGTGACGGTCGGGCCGATCGCAATCGCGTGGGTGACGCTATCGACGCTCGGCCCGGTAACCGATCAGACGACGCTCGGATTTTCGGGGCTCAGTGCGGCGTTATTGGGTTTTCTCGTCGTCGTTCTCTTCGCCGCGCTACATCGGGTGAGCGACGGTCACGTGCACGCCGCGTGGGCGATCGTGCCGTTCTGCGGCTCGGTCGCTGTCGCCTTCGCCGTGCCGAACGTTCCACACTTTCCGATCCGCCCCGGGCTGGCGGGCGTGTTGGGTCTCGGGAGCGTGCTGGCGACTGGCGTCTTCGTCCGACGTCGACCGCAGGTTGGCACGCTCGCGACGGAACACAGACTCGCGCTGTTGATCGGCGCGACCGTCGCTACCTTCGGCGTGCTCGGCGCACTGGTCTTCGTTCGCGGCGGAACGAACGTCTGGGGCCATCTGGGCGGATACGGGTTCGGGTTTTTCGTCCCGTACGTCGCGTTCGTCCTCGGACCGACGATCGAACGCCACCTCACGGTCAGTCGGTGATAGTGCTCGTCGATCCCGGTCACTGCGCTGGTTGATCAAAGCGTCTGCGTTGGTCGAGCCAAGCGTCTGCGTTGGTCGAGCCAAGCGTCTGCTTTGGTCGAGCCAAGCGTCTGCGTTGGTCAATCCCAGAACGACTGCGTCCGCGCGTACTGTCGTTCCTGTGCGAGGATGTCCCGATAGAAGTCGTCCTCGTCCGCCCGGAGTTTGGCGATGATTCGCGCCGCGTTGTGCGGACCGACGCCGCGCGCGGCCATCGCGATCACCGCCTGTTTGCCGTGACTTTGCACCAGACTCGCCGATCGGTACGCGCGTTCCGTCATCCGTTCCTGTTCTGTGTCCTTGTCGGTCGCTTTGACGGCGCGCACGACCTCGTCGGCCCACGGATTGAGCGCGGCGATCCGCGTCGACTCGCAGTGTGGACACCGCGGTTGGTCGCGAACGCGACTGACCTTCGTGCGCCGTTCGTATTCCTCACAATGCAGACAAAACAAGAGTACGCGATCGTTCCGAATCCGTTCTCTGACCGCCTCGATGACGCTCGCGTCGGCGTTTTCGGGGACGAGTAGTTCGCGACCGCCCGACCGACCGTCGATGCCGATCGGCGTTTCTCCGCGTGTCGCAACGAGGGCTATCTCCCCCGATTGGATCGCCTCGAGGACCGACGCGGTCCCGGACACGTCCAGGTCCCTGTGGAACGTCTCTCGAACCGCCTCCTGGAACACCGGCGTCTCCTCGAGTGCGGCCAACAGGCGATCGCCGCCGAATCGCTTGGACCCCTGATAGCGCTTTAGCGATCCGAACTTCGCGGCGACCTGTGCCAGGGTGAACTTCAACGTGTCCGACCGTTTCAACGCGAGTTCCAGATACGCCTCGAGGTGGTCTGGGTCGGTCGTCTCCAGGGCGTCGACGAACGCGCCGGGGCCGACAGACGAAGGGACCTCGAACGTGATGCGGTACGGATCGACTTCCATCGCGATCGAGGAGCCAGATTGCTGTCCGACGAGCGCAGAGAGCAACCGTCCGATCGTCTGGTTGATCTCGTGGCCGAACGCGGCGTCTATCCGAACGGTCCGGCCGCGGCTTTCGATCACGACCCGATCGTCCGTTGGAACCGGATGATCGGCTTCGACGTGTCGTTCGATCGGATCGAGCGCCTGTTCGATCGTGTACTCGTCGGCCGGATAGCGCGATCGTAACTCCCGGGCGACCGCCTCGCGCGACGCGCCCGTCCCGAACTGTGCGGCCGCCACGCCCCTGATCTCGCCGACCTCGCCGGCGACCGCGGCGGGGACCGGTATTTCCTGTCCGACCCAGGAGGGGACCTCCCCGCCCGGGTCTTCGATCGGCGCGACGTTCACGCGGGCCTCCTCGTCGTCGATGTCGTTGATCCGCCACATCTCCCCGCGTTGGATGAACACCTCCCCTGGCTCGGCGAAGTTGACGACGAACCGCTCGTCGAGCGTCCCAACCTGCTTGCGTGATGACATGTCGTAGACCTCGTAGCGCTCCTCGTCGGGGATCATCGAGAGGTTCGCATAGAAGTACTGCCACGTGCCGCCGGATCGTTCGAGCCGATCGCGTTCCTCGTCGATCCACAGCAGCCGGTTCCCGCGAAGTTCCATGACGACGTCTCTGAACTGCGCTTCGGTCAGGTCCGAAAACGGGTACGCCGCCGTGAGGAGTTCGTAGGCCTCCCGCGCGTCCACTTCGCCGACGTCCATGAGGAGCCCGACGGTCTGGTTGGCGACGACGTCTAAGCTCCCGTGGTGGATGCCGGCCGGTTCGACGAGCCCTTCGACGGCCCGGCGGGCGATCGCCATCGCTTCGAGCGTGTCGTCGGCCGATCCCGTGACGATCGTTCCGTGGGATGTCTCGTCGTGTCTGTGGCCTGCCCGTCCGACCCGCTGGAGGAGCCGGGCAACCTCGCGCGGACTGCCGTACTGCACGACGTGGTCAACCCGGCCGATGTCGATCCCAAGCTCCATCGAGGAGGTACAAACGAGCGCGTCCAGTTCGCCGGCCTTGAATCGATCCTCGACGTCGATTCGCGCCTCCTTCGCGAGGCTCCCGTGATGAACCTCGATCGGCAGCCCCAGTGATTTGAACCTCGATCCGAGCGCCTCCGCCGTCTGGCGCGTGTTGACGAACACGAGCGTCGATTCGTGCTCGGAGACGACGTCGCGGATCGCCCGGACGTGACTCGCCATCTCGGTGCTGGTGGCCAGTCGACCGGCAAGCCGGTCGTCCTCGTCGGTGGGTTCCGGCTGCGTAACCGAAAACGAGATGCGGCTTCCCACGTCGACTTCGACGATCGAGAATCCGCGATCGGCGGTCGGCGACGGCGTCCGATCGCCCCGATACCCGGTGAGAAACCGTGCGACCTCCTCGGGCGAACCGACCGTCGCCGAGAGGCCGATCCGCTGGTAGGGGCCTGCAAGCGCCCGTAACCGTTCGAGGGCGACAGTCAGCTGTGCGCCACGTTTCGACGCGGCCAGTTCGTGTACCTCGTCGACGATCACGTGCGTGACGTCCGACAGTGCGACGCGGAGCTTCGTTCCGGTGAGCATCGCTTGCAGGGTTTCCGGAGTGGTCACGAGCACGTCTGGCGGATCGCTCGCCTGTTTCTGTCGGTGATACTGCGTGGTGTCGCCGTGACGGACGTCGACGTCGACATCGAGGTACTCGCCCCACCAATCGAGTCGTTGGCGCATGTCGCGGTTCAACGCTCTGAGAGGCGTTATGTACAGAGCGGCGATACCGTGTTTCGGCTCCGATTCGGCGATCGAATCGAACACCGGTAACATCGCGGTTTCGGTCTTTCCGGTGCCCGTCGGGGCGATCACGAGCGCGTTGTTCCCGTTTGCGAGCGGTGGTATCGCCCTCCGCTGGGGCTCCGTCGGGGTCGAAAATCCCCGCTCGGAGAGCGCACTCCGCACCCGATCGCCGAGGTGGGTGAACGCGTCCAGCCCCCCAGTTTCCTGCCCGCTACTCATCAGCGGTACTACCGGCGCGAGCCGATTAAGCACACCGCTCGAATCGTGGGGGCGAATCACCGTCCAGCGACCGACGCCGAAACGTCATCGATGCGCGGCATGAAAACGATCGCGGACAAAATCCGTCTGATACGATCGCGGACAAAATCCGTCTGATACGATCGCGGACAAAATCCGTCTGATACGATCGCGGACAAAATCCGTCTGATACGATCGCGGACAAAATCCGTCTGATACGATCGCGAACCGATACGGTCACAAAATCGTTGACGGTGTCAGATCGAAGCGACGAGGCGTGTGCCCAGACAGCCCAACAGATCAGATGGGATTGTCGATCGGACGAAACGGGCGTCGACTCGGACACGAGGACCGATCGGACGAAACGGGCGTCGACTCGGACGCGAGGACCGATCAGACGATCGGTTTCCCAGCACCTTCGTCAATGGGCTCGGTTTCGAGGTCCGAGGGTCGGTTTCGCAATCCGAAGAACACGAAACTCACTCCAGTCACCACCAGGTTCGCCCCGAAGACGATACCGAGGGCCCACACCGCGCTCTGTGGGAATCCCGACAGGATGATCCCGGCCAATACCAGCGAGACGACACCGCTCAGGACGATGCCCTGCCAGCCGTCGAACGAACGCGATCGCAGACCCAGCGCGATTTCGATGACGCCCTCGGCGGCGAAGAACCCGATCAAGACCGCAGTGAGCGTCACCAAGCCGAGGAGCGGCTGGGTCAATAACGCGATCCCGGCGACGGCGTAGACGACCGCGAGGAGGCCGTGCCAGCCGATCGCCTTCCACCCTCCGACGCCGAAGGCGTGACCGACGTGAATCAATCCACCCGCAACGAGTACGGCCCCAAACACCAGCGACAACGACAGTCCGGTTGCCAGCGGGAACGCGATCGCGAGGACCCCGAACGCGGCGAGAAGGACGCCACCGGCGAGCAAAACGCCCCAGTTGTCTTCAGTCAGTTCCGTTATCTGTGTGGATTCTCGAATAGCGCTCATTGTCGTGTGTACGATCGTGCCGCCAGATATTAACCCTAAGTTACATATTAGGAGCTATACACGTATCGAGCTGGCAGAAACGGACACGA
>JBNJFV010000134.1:0-6441 GCA_051747145.1 Halobacteriota archaeon | reverse complement strand
ACGCGGCGATGCTCGGGCCGTCAGGCCTCGTCGACCTCGCCGAGCGTTGCGTCGAGAACGCCCACTCGCTGGCGGCGGCGATCGATTCGATCGACGGATTCACCGCGCCGGTTCACGATCGCCACCACTTCCGGGAGTTCGTCGTCCACAGCGACCAGCCGGCGGCGGCGATCGCGGCCGATCTCGAATCGGAGGGGTTCGCCGTCCACGTCGTCGGGCAGCACGAACTGCAGGTGTGTATTACGGACACGAACGAGGCGGCGGCCGACCAGCTCGTTGTCGCGTTCGAGGAGGTGGCAGGATGATCCACGAGCAAGCACGCTACACCGAAGACGACGAACGCCACGAACCGCTCCTGTCGGAGAAGGACACGACGACAGTCGAAATCGGCGGTGACGGGTCGCCGCTCCCCGACGCGTTGACGCGCGAATCGATCGCCCTTCCGGAGCTTTCCGAACCGGAACTGGCCAGACACTACACTCGCCTTTCACAGATGAACTGGGGGATCGAAAGCGGGCCGTATCCGCTCGGCTCCTGTACGATGAAGTACAACCCCAAGTTCACAGAAGACGTGGCCGCCGACCCGAACGCGGCAGTCCACCCCGATCGATCGGATCGAAGCATCCAGGGGAATCTGGAACTGCTCTACGAACTACAGTCGTATCTCGCGACGATCGGTGGCATGGACGAGGTCACGCTCCAGCCGCCCGCGGGTGCGGCCGGCGAATTCACCGGCATCCTCGTCGCGAAGGCGTACCACGAACATCACGGCAACGATCGCAGCGAGGTCATCATCCCAGCGTCGGCACACGGGACGAACTTCGCGACCGCGGCGATGGCCGGGTACGACGTCGTCGAACTGCCGTCCGACGAGGGCGGCCGGGTGGACGTCGAGGCGTTGCAGGCGGCCGTCTCCGAGGACACCGCCGCGCTCATGCTCACGAACCCCAACACGGTGGGGCTGTTCGAGCGCGACATCGTCGAAATCGCAACGATCGTCCACGACGCCGGCGGATTGCTCTACTACGACGGGGCGAATCTCAACGCGCTGTTGGGACGGGGTCGGCCGGGCGACATGGGCTTCGACATCATGCACTACAACGTCCACAAGACGTTCGCGACGCCCCACGGCGGCGGCGGTCCCGGCGCGGGACCGGTCGGCGTCGTCGACGAGCTGGCCGATTTCCTCCCGAGTCCGCGCGTTCGCCGTACCGACGGGGGGTACGAACTGTTCGATCCGGAGCTGTCGATCGGCAAGGTCCACGGCTTTTCGGGCAACTGGCTGGTGCTGGTCAAGACGTACGCCTACATTGCACGGCTCGGCGACGAGGGGCTGGTAGACACGAGCGCGAAGGCCGTCCTCAACGCCAACTACCTGGCCTCCCAGATCGACCTGGACGTCCCCTACGAGCCGTTCCACCACGAATTCGCCGCCACGTCGGACGATCGGGACGCCGCAGACGTCGCAAAGCGGATGCTCGATTACGGCGTCCACCCGCCGACGACGAAGTGGCCCGAGATGGTTCCGGAGGCGATGCTCACCGAGCCGACCGAGATCGAAAGCCGAGACACGCTCGACGATCTCGCCGAGGCGTTCAACCGTGCGTACGCCGACTCGGACGCGGAACTCGAAACTGCCCCCTCGAAGACCACGGCAGCACGGATCGATCAGGCGAGTGCGGCCCGGAACCCGCGGCTCTCCTGGCACAGTCTCGACGAGTGAGATTCGAATCGGTTGCCGCTCGCGGGTGGCCGTTTCTTTCCTGCGGTTGCGATCCATCCGAAGACGTCGATCGTGGGGTGACCGTACGTTCAACGATCGATCAGGCGATCGTCGTGTAGTCGATCGTCGGGTGACCGTACGTTCAACGATCGATCAGGCGACGATTTCCCGATCGAAGAGGTCCGCGATCGTCGTCTCGTCGTACCCGAACTCCGCGAGGATCTCGTCTGTGTGTTCGCCCAAAAGCGGCGGATGTCTTTCGATCGTCGCCGGCGTCTTCGAAAAGTGCATGGGGATGCCGGCCATTCGCAGTTCGTCGATCGTCGGGTGATCGACGAGTTGATTCATCCCGCGCGCGCGAACCTGCTCGTGGTCGAACACGTCGGCCACGTCGTTGACTTTGCTCGCCGGCACCCCGTGTTCGCGAAGGCGTGTCAGGATCTCGTCGGTCGGCTGGGCTGCAAATTCGGATTCGATGATGTCGTCGAGGCGCGTTCGGTTGCGAACCCGTCGCTCGTTGTCGGCGAACCGATCGTCGTCGACGAGTTCGGGTCGATCGATCGCCGCACAGAATCGCGGCCAAAGCGACTCGGAGGGGACCGCGACGATCACGTAGCCGTCTGCGGTTTCGACCGCCTGGTAGGGGGCGATCGTCGGATGTTTGCTCCCCATCCGACCGGGCGGGTCGCCCGTCGCAAAGTAGTTCGACGCCATGTAGCTCATCCACGCCACGAGCGTGTCGAGCAGCGAGACGTCGATCTTCTGGCCGCCCCCGTCGCCAAGTTCCCGTTCGAGCAACGCGGCGAGGATCGACTGGGTGGCGTACAGCCCGACGCCGATGTCGGCGATCGCGACGCCAACCCGGACGGGCGGCCGCCCCTCCTCGCCGGTGATACTCATCAGGCCAGATTCGGCCTGCATGATGAGGTCGTACGCCGGTCGTTCGGCGTCCGGCCCCCACTCGCCGTAGCCGGTGATCGAACAGTAGACGAGATCGGGGTTGAGCGCAGAAAGCGTCTCGTACCCCAGGTTCCACGTCTCTGGTTTTCCAGTGCGGAAGTTCTCCACGAAGACGTCCGCGTCGGCGACGAACTCGCGGACGAGTTCTCTGCCCGATTCCGTCGCGAGGTTAATCGCGATCGATCGCTTGTTCCGGTTGACGCTCACGTAGTAGGCGCTTTCGCCGGAGTCCTCGAACGTCGGCGGATGCCACCCGCGGGTCTGATCGCCGACGCCGGGGCGTTCGATCTTGATCACGTCCGCGCCGAGGTCGCCAAGCTGCATCGTACAGAACGGCCCCGAGAGCACGCGGCTCGCGTCGATAACGGTCAGTCCCGACAGCGGCCCGCGATCGGTTTCGGGGTCGGTGGCTTCAGCGGTCATCGGGTTTCGCCTTGGGGGGTGGCTTCAGCGGTCATCGTCTTTCGTCTCGGGGATGGCTTCAGCGGTCATCGTTCGCAGGGCGTGTTTCCTCCGCTATTGGGGTTCGTCATTCGAATGCCGCGATTCCGGTCAGGTCCTGTCCGAGGATGAGCGAGTGGATGTCGTGGGTACCCTCGTAGGTGTAGACCGTCTCCATGTTCACCATGTGGCGCATCGGCGAGTAATCCGCGGTGATTCCGTTGCCACCGAGCATCTCGCGGGCGACTCTGGATTGATCACGCGCCATTCGGACGTTGTTTCGTTTGGCCATCGAGACGTGCTGTGGCGTGAGGTCGCCGCGCTCTTTCAGCTCGGCGAGCCGGTGGGCCAGAAGCTGTGCGGTCGTGATCTGGGTCGCCATCTCCGCGAGCTTCTCTTGTTGGAGCTGAAAGCGTGCGATCGGCCCGCCGAACTGCTCGCGATCGAGTGCGTACTCGCGGGCGGTCTCGAAGCTGTCACGCGCCGCGCCGATCGCTCCCCAGGCGATCCCATAGCGCGCCTGGGTGAGACACGACAGCGGCCCTTTCAGCCCCTCGACGCCCGGCAGGACGTTCTCCTCGGGGACAGTCACGTTCTGGAGGCTGATCTCCCCGGTGATCGAGGCGCGCAAGGAGAGCTTCTCGTGGATCTCGTTGGTCGTAATCCCCGCCCGATCCGTCTCGACGAGGAACCCACGGATCGGTGAGCCGTCGGCGGATCGATCGCGCGCCCACACGAGCGCGACGTCGGCGATCGGCGAGTTCGTGATCCACGTCTTCGACCCGTTGAGCACGTACTCGTCGCCCGTCTTTTCCGCGTACGTTTCCATCGATCCCGGGTCGGAGCCGTGTTCGGGCTCGGTAAGTCCGAAACAGCCGATCGCCTCGCCGGTGCCCATCTCCGGGAGCCACCGCTCTTTCTGTTCGTCGGACCCGTACCGGTAGATCGGATACATCACGAGCGCCCCCTGAACGCTCGCCATCGATCGAAGTCCCGAATCGCCGGCTTCCAGTTCCTGCATGAGCAGGCCGTAGGCCGTCTCGCTCACCCCAGCAAGACCGTAGCCGTCGAGGTTCGGGGCGAAAAATCCGAGCTCGCCGAGTTTCGAGATGAGGTCGGTCGGGAACGTCCCCTCGAGGAAGTATTCGCCGACGTCGGGTTTGACCTCTGTGTCGACGAACTCCCGTGCGGTGTCACGAATCATACGCTCTTCGGTCGAGAGGTCCGCTTCGAGACCTACGTAATCGAGCATGGCTAGTGAATTTCCGACCTCCGATATTAAGGGTTTTGGACGAATAGGGGCTTCTACCTCCCGAAATCACCATTTTCGATTGACGATCGGTTCCGCGCCACGGAATCGAACCGGCGGGCAAACGAGCCAGCGTGGCGTGGACACGCCCGGCGATGTCGGCACACACGGACGCACCTGGCGTTCCGTCATACGGAATACTAAAGGGCGGACACCGCCGAGACGAATACATGGTCGATCCGACGTCGCCGATCGAGCCGTCAGCCGATCGGGATCTCGTGGCCGCAGACGAGACGCTCTTTGCACTCATCGAGGCGATTCGTAACCGGGGGGTGGCGGGCGTAACCGAACTCGCCGAGGACGTCGGCGTCTCGAAAAGCACCGTCCATCGACACCTTTCGACGCTCCTGGCGCATCGGTACGTCGTCCGTGCGGACGAGGGGTATCGCCTCGGGCTGCGATTTCTCGATCTCGGGGGGCACGTCCGCGATCGGTTTCCCTGGACCGACGAAATCAGTTCGAAGGTGGACGAACTCGCGTCGACGACCGGCGAACTCGCCCAGTTCGTCGTCGCGGAACACGGGATCGGCACGTTCGTCTTCAGACGCGCGGGCTCGAACGCCGTTCGAACGGAATCGAGGGTCGGGACGCGGGTGTATCTCCACCACGTAGCCGCTGGAAAGGCGATCCTGTCGGCGCTCCCCGATGAGACGGTGCAGTCGATCGTGGACCGCTGGGGATTGCCCCCGAAGACCGATCGGACGATAACGACCGAGGACGAGCTATTAGAGACGATCGACACCGTTCGCGATCGCGGATACGCGGTCGACAAAGGCGAACACATCGAGGGTCTCTGGTCGGTAGGCGTTCCGGTGTGCAACGCGGAGGGGACCGTGTTAGGCGGGCTGAGCGTTGCAGGACCGACTCATCGGCTGACGGGCGATCGGTTCGAGGCGGACCTCCCCGATCTGCTCAGGGGCGTCGTCAACGAGATCGAACTCAACATCGCGTATGCGTGAGGAGTTCGTTGTCGTACGGGCGAGTTCGTTGTCGTACGGGCGAGTTCGTCGTTTTCCAGCCGAATCGTCGTCGTTCAGGCGAGTCCGTCGTCGGATTTCGAACGGCACACCACTCGGTGGCCGCCACGGTCGACGTCCCGAAAGCCACCAGTGTGTAACCACTTATGGTTACTATTGCATGAGTAAGTAATTATTAATGGAAACCGTACGGGTACGTATAGTGGTTTCCCAACGACGGCGACCTACACTCTCGCGACGCGCGTACCTGACATCAGTAGGGTCTGCGCTGGGGTTCTCGATCGCGGGATGTACGGGGCGCGCGTCCGAGTCCGTCCGCATCCTGTCGGCGGGCAGTCTCGCGTCGACGTTCGAATCGTACGTCGGTCCGGCGTTCGAATCGGAGACGTCGATCGCTGTGCACGGCGAGTACTACGGGACGAACGCCCTCCTACGAATGATCGAGGACGGGACGCACCACCCCGACGTGGTCGTCAGCGCGGACGCAACGCTCCTTCGCGATCGGCTGTACGGGGCGGTGACCGATTGGGACGTCGTTTTCGCGGCGAACAGCCTCGGCATCGCGTACGCCGACGGAACCGCCTTCGCCTCGCGGCTCGCCGCCGGCGAGCCGTGGTACGAGGTGGCGCGAGACGCCGAGGACGGCGACCTCGCCATCAGCGACCCGAATCTCGATCCGCTCGGCTATCGGGCGGTTCAGGCGTTCGACCTGGCAGCTCGTGAACACGACCTCGAAGGCCTTCGGGAGGACCTCCTGTCGATCGCCTATCGCGAACCGGAGGAACCGCAGTTGCTCGCCGGCGTCGAATCGGGCGATCGGCTCGCGGCGTTCGTCTACCGGAACATGGCGGTCGATCACGGCCTCGACTTCTTCGAATTCCCGGACGCGTACAACTTCGCCAACCCGGGGCGTGCCGACCAGTACGCACGTGCGTCCTACGCGCTCGACGATGGATACACCGCTGTGGGACGGCCGATCCTATACAACGCGACAGTCCTCGACGGTGCCGATTCGCCCGCTGCGGGTCGGC
>JBNJFV010000133.1:0-6473 GCA_051747145.1 Halobacteriota archaeon | reverse complement strand
CAGCGAGGACGCCGGGGAATCGATCGGGAGTTCGAGTCACTGCGAAATCGTTACGTGTGGGGATATTTAGCCGTGGCGGTGGGATCGTGCCGACGAAATGAAGCCGGTGAGTACGCCGTAGTGGATCGAACGCGACGTCTCGCGAACGCACGACTTTGATCCGATTCCCGCGTTGTGGATCGAAACTGTAGACTCGTCGCCGATCGGATCTGTCGATTCGTCGCTTGCCGGACTTCTCGGCTGGATTGTCGCCTCCAATTGACACCTCGGTTCGCAGTTCGACACCACCTCGCCAGCATTCGTTACCACCAAGTCAGCAGGTATTTAGGGGGGCATTTCCAAGGCAGATCCATATGAGAGCAAAGCGTTTCGTGCTCGTGTCGCTGCTGTCTGCGGCGTTTCTTGCCCTCGTGGCACAGCCCGTCGCCGCGCAGTCGATCTCTGCGGACCTGATCACAGAGCTAAACAGTAAACTGTTGTATCTGGCAATTCCGGTCACCGTCATTACGCAGGTCATCCTCGTGTACGCAGTCGTTCGCTTCCGTAACAACGACGAGCCGAAGCCGACGAAGGAGAACCGACGCCTCGAAATCACGTGGACGGTCGCGACCGCAGTCATTCTGCTTTTCGTGGGTGCGGCGTCCTACGGCGTCATGGCCAACGATGACGTCATTTACACCGACGAGGAGGTCGCACCGAACGAAAACGACGTCCTCGTCGAGGCAGAGGCTTACCAGTGGGGCTGGAACATGTACTACCCGGAACACGACATTCAGGTGGATGCCGACGAAGTGAAAGTGCCGAAGGGTCAGGACGTGTACTTCCAGACCCAATCGCAGGACGTAATACACGGCTTCCACGTCCCTGAACTCGGGCTGAAGATGGACGCGTTCCCTGACAAAACGGGCACGATAAAGACGGTCCCGACCGAGGAGGGATCCTATCAGGGGTACTGTTCGGAGTACTGTGGATTGGCTCACTCGGAGATGTACTTCACGATCGAAGTCGTCAGCCAGGAGGAGTACGACGAGTGGCTCGAACAGCAAATCGACGAACAGAACGGCGACAGCGAGTGACAGACTGAACGTCTGCCCGACTGGTTTCGGCCGGTCGTTTTTGAATATTCGTCTCGTTTCTACCGACGGGGTTGGCACCGATCGATCGCGATCGTGTCCCACTGACGGATCGATCGCGCGTTATCGATCGGGACTGTCGCCAGCGGGACCACGCTCTTCGAGTATCCGATCGATGATCCGGCCGGTCGAAAGCAATTCGTCGTCGTACTTCGGATCGCGACCGGTCGCTCGCTCGATGCGACAGTCGATCCCTCGGGTTGTCAGCGCCTCGTCGATCGACGCTGAGTCGTGATGTTGATCGAATCCGAGCACGATCACGTCGGGGTCGATCTCCTCGATCGGCACGAAGATGTCGTCTGGATGGCCCAGACGCGCCTCGTCGACCACCGAAAGCGCAGCGACCATGTCGCGACGCTGCCGATCCGAGAGTATCGGCTTCGGCTTGTGTGTGACGTTGTGACCACGGGCGACGATCACGTGGAGTTCGTCGCCGTACGTGGCGGCGTCTTCCAGATAGTGAACGTGACCGGGATGGAGAATGTCGAACGTCCCCTGTGCGACCACACGCGTTGGACGATCGTCGGGGTCTGGACGGTCGCCGAATTTGTGACGATCGCCGCTCATAGTTCCTGGTCGATGTCTTCTTGGGTAAAATCGAAAAACTGCTCTTCGGGGAGGGCCACGTCCAGAACGTCCAGCGACCGGGGGTCGCCGCTGCTGTCGAACGCCTTCCAGTCACCCCAGCCGTAGGGTGCGCCGATGATGACGTGGACGTCGCCTTTGGTAAACGTTCCCAGATCGGCGTCGCTCGGGCGGAGGACGCCGTTCGGATGTGAGTGCAGCGAGCCGACCGCTTTGATGTCGTTCGGCACCATGTCCGATCGGACCGTCGCACTCACGGGATTCGACGTCGTTCCGGGGATGACGAGCACGTCAGTTATGACCTGCCCTTTCCGATCGAGCCCGAGTTTTCTCGAATCCTCTGCGCGAAGAAATCCCATGTACTCGTTGGGATGTGTTTCCTCGGAGGCTTCGAGTGCGAACTGCAGCGTCTCTCGGGCGATGCCGAGAATTTCACTCGATCGGAACAACCGCATATGTATCACAGTCCGAGCGGGCGGTTCCTAAGGCTTGCGAAAGGGTTGGTAGGACTTGCAAAAATGGGTTGTCGGTCCGCCGATCGAAGATAACAAGCTTAACACGTGGGTCTGTCCTACGACTCCTCATGACAGACGATACAGCCGGACATTCCGGCAACGGGGACGATTCACAACCCGTCGTCTTCGATCTCGCTCCCGATTGCACTCTCGAAGAGGTCGAGGCAGGCGCAAACTTTCACGCCGTCGTTAACGGCGTGGTCGATTACGGCGTGTTCGTCGACATCTCCGATACGGTCTCGGGGCTGGTCCACGAATCGAACCTCACACAGACGTACACGGTCGGCGACCGGCTCGTCGTCACTCTCGATGAGGTCAAACCGAACGGCGATCTCTCGTTTTCCGTCCCGTCGTTCGACGAGTACCAGACGAGAACGATCGAACACGAGCCGACAATCACGGCGATCGCCGCTCTTCGTCAAGGGACTGACGCGACGATCGAGGGATCTGTCGTCCAGATCAAACAGACCGGCGGCCCGACGCTCTTTCACGTCAACGACGAAACGGGGATACTGATCTGTGCGGCCTTCGAGGATGCGGGCGTCCGTGCGTACCCCCGGGTCGAGATCGACGACGTCGTCCGCGTCTCCGGAACGGTAAACGCCCACAACGGCTCGATCCAACTGGAAGCGGAATCGATCGACGTCCTGAGCGGCGAGGAGGAGACCGCAGCACGGACGCGACTGGAAGCGGCGATCGACGACCGAGCGCAGGTCGACGACCTGGAGCCGCTCATCGAGTGGCCGGCGTTCGAACCGATTCACGAGGAGCTTCGAGAAGTTGCGACGCTTTTGCGACGCACTGTCCTGGAAGGGCGGCCGATTCGAGTCCGACATCACGCCGACGGCGACGGGATGTGTGCGTCGATCCCGGTACAACTCGCACTCGAGAACTTCATCGCGTCGGTGAACGAGGACGCCGAGGCCCCGTTGCACCTGTTCAAGCGGCTGCCGAGCAAGGCCCCGTTCTACGAGATGGAGGACGTGACCCGCGATCTCAACTTCGCGCTGGAGGGGCAGGCCCGCCACGGTCAGAAGCTGCCGTTGCTTCTCATGCTCGACAACGGCTCGACGGAGGAGGACGTGCCCGCCTACGAGAATCTCACCCACTACGACATCCCGATCGCGGTGATCGACCACCATCACCCGGATCCAGAAGCCGTCGAGCCGTTGCTGGACGCCCACGTCAATCCGTACCTCCACGGGGAGGATTACCGCATCACGACCGGGATGATGTGCGTCGAACTCGCCCGGCTCATCGATCCGTCGATCACCGACGATCTCCGACACGTTCCGGCCGTCGCGGGCCTGTCTGATCGATCGAAGGCCGACGCCATGGAAGCGTACATCGACCTGGCCGCCGAGGCCGGCTACACACAAGACGACCTCGCAGACATCGGCGAGGCGCTCGATTACGTCGCCCACTGGCTCCGCTACAGCGAGGGGAAGGCGCTCGTCAACGACGTCCTCGACGTCAACTGCGACGATCACGACCGTCACGCAGACCTCGTCGACTTCCTTTCGACGCGGGCGGCCCGAGACGTCGATCGCCAACTCACGGCCGTCGAACCGCACGTCGAACACGAACGGCTGGATTCGGACGCCCATCTGTACCGCATCGATCTCGACGACTACGCACACAGATTCACCTATCCCGCCCCGGGGAAGACCACCGGCAATCTCCACGATCGAAACGTCACCGAGACGGGCGAGCCAGTCATCACGATCGGCTACGGTCCGGACTTTGCGGTGCTTCGGTCCGACGGCGTTCGACTCGACATCCCGAACATGGTCTCGGAACTCAACGAGGAGTTCCCCGGCGCGGGCGTCTCAGGCGGCGGTCACCTCGTCGTCGGGTCGATCAAGTTCGTGAAAGGCCGACGCGAGGCCGTGATCGACGCGCTCGTCGAGAAGATGGCCGAGGCCGATCTGGACGAGGAGCTTTCGACCACCGCCACGCTCGTCGACTGAGGTCGTCTCGAATACGACCGGTCGTCGCGTTCACGATCGAAATGCGATCGATCGGCGCGCGTACAGAACGGTGACGCCCGCACCGACTCCCACCACGAGGAGGACGACGCCCTGCACGTATTTTGTCGGGCCGTCGCTACGACCGGCTTCCCAGTCGGCCTCGAACACCGTGCTGTAATACGCTGTGATCGCTTCTCCCCGGAGTACGACAGCGACTTCGCGGTTGTTCCGTGCGGAGTTGTCGTTCCAGTTCATACTTCCGACGATCGCCGCGTCGTCCACGATGACGCCCTTCGCGTGGATCTTGCCGTATCGATCGCCCGGTTCGTCGACACGGACCGAAAGCGGGATGTTCGCCCGTTCGGCGCGGCCGTTGAGATGGGCTGCGAGTGCGCGATTCTCCTCGACGCTGTACCACGCGTCCGAGAGCAGTATCCTGACCCGAACGCCGCGCTCTGCGGCGGCGATCGCCGATCGGACCATCCGCTGGTCGGGACCACCGACAGACGGTTGCACGATGTCGACCCGTTCGTTCGCGGCGGCTATCCGGTCGACGACCTCGTCTTCGGCGTTCCCCGGCGCAGTCAACAGCGTAACCTCGTCGACGTGTCCGGTTCGCGGGGGATGATTCTCGGGGAACTCGCCGACGGCTGCCGTGCTGTCTCGGGTCTGGACTCGATCGCGATACTCGACCCACGGGACCGTGTCTGTCCACGTCGTATCGTGTTCGTACACCGCATGGAGCGCGTTGGCCGTTTCTACCCCCTCGACGACGACGCCCCACCCGCGGCTTTCGGATCCGCCAGTGCCAGACGGTTTCCAGTTTTCGGTGACGACCACGGTCGTGTCGTCAGCGATCGCGTATTTCGCGTGCTGAAACCGAAAGCGTCGGGTTTCACCCGCCAGCACGTGAACCGGTACCCCCTCGGCCGCAAGCGTATCCAGGACGGCACCCTGACGGGTCGACATGCCACCGACTGGATTCCCGTCGACGAGGACGCCGACGGTGACACCGCGATCCTTTGCGGCGAGCAGTTCCTCGACCAGCCGCCACGACGTTACGGTGTACGCCCCGACGAGGACGCGATCCTCCGCCCGTTCGATCGGTTCGATCGGCGCGGTCGGCGAATCGGGAAGGACGAACGCGGTCACTGCTGTGTCGTTCGCCTGTGCGGGGTCGCGAGGGACGTAGCCGTCGGGGAGCCATCGGCCCTCGACGTCGCGATGCCATCGTTCGCTTTTCGGCGCACGCGCGTAGGTGACCTCGTCGACGACCTGCGCGCCGTTCGACAGCGTCAGGGTTTCGCCCCGATCGGCCAGTTGGAATCCGCCGGGTGCCTCGTACGTTTCGGCGTCGGTGAAATGATCGGTCCACGTCGGATCACGAGTGATCGCAACGAGTCCGGTTTGATTTTCAGAGAGCGAGACTGTCGTAGTGCCGTCGCTGACTGACCAGTTGCCCCGGTGAGGAATCGACACGATCAGGTACTCGCCGCGATCGTACCGCGTCGGTGGGTTGGGGTAGAGTTCGACGATCCGTGGGTCCGATCTCGTGGCGTTCGAATCGGCGGCCGAGGGCGTACTCGAGGAGTGATCTGCGGTCCCTACCGCATCGTCGATCGGGTCTCCGTGTTGCCCGACCGCGACATCCGCGAGCGGGACGCTGCAGGCACTCGCCACGAGGAGCACGACCACGAGCACGCAGTGTCGAGCGATCGATCGCACGGGAATCGTTCGTCCGATCTTCGGATATAAACTACCGGATCGGATTCAAAATAGTCGTCGTCGAGTTCTTGATAGACCGGACCGCGTCGAGTTCCGTTCCGATCGTACGTTCGTTTCGATTACGCCGACGCGGCCGCCGCGTCCAGTTGCTCGGTCGCTTTCTGTATCTCGGTGTCCACGACGAACGACTCGTCGGATTCGAGGTCGACGACTCGTTCGAGCGCGCGTTTCGTGCCGATCTGCCGTAGCGCCCAGGCGGCGCTCGCACGGACGTTCTGATTGGCGTCCGTTCGGAGCGTATCCGAGAGCGGGTCGATCGCGCGAGTATCGCCGATCAGGCCGAGTGCGCGGGCGACGAGCGGTCGTACGTTGTCGTTCTCCATGACGAGTTTGTCGGCGATCGCCTGGGTGGCCGCCTCGTCGCCGATCTCGCCGAGCGCTTTGAGCGTCACCTTCTGTAGGGCGGGATCGCTGTCGGAGTCGACGTACTCGATCAGCGTTTCGACGGCTTCCTCGGCCTGCATCTTCCCCAGGATTCTGATGGC
>JBNJFV010000132.1:0-6720 GCA_051747145.1 Halobacteriota archaeon | reverse complement strand
ATCCGGAGGTCAAAGCCGGGCTCGGCTACCTGCTGTCGATCGCGAAAGCGATCGGTCGACAAACGCAGTGACCCCGTAAGGGCGCAGTGACCCCGTAAGAGCCCAATGGTGCCGCGGGCAGCAAATCCCTGCACGGTGTCGCCGCGGGCAGCAAAGCCCTGTGCGGTGTCGCCGCGGGCAGCAAATCCCTACACAGTGTCGCCGCGAGCGCGATGCTGCGTGCCGTTTGGACGCCCTGCGGCGGGGGGTTCGAGGTTCGATCACCCGATCGGACGCTTCGAGTATGCTACAGTCTTCCTGCATCAACCGTTCTTTTCGCCCCGCACACATCAGTCACCGAGCGCGTAATATGCTAGCGCCAGCACACATTCTCGATCGAGTAGAAGTGGACGATTGCATCCAATAGCAACGCATCTGATGGAGAAAGCACCCATATAGTTCGAACAACGCACCACATCCGGTTTATCGCTGGCAGTACACTGTACGGACGAGGAATTCCACCATAAATGATCTCGTTGACAGCGGCCACAATAGAGAGTTCGGTGCCGTCGATACCGCTCGCCGTCGCGCTTTTCGACCCCGAGTTTGCCAGCAGGCTCCAGTTCGGGTGGACGATCAGCGTCCACATACTCTTTGCGTCCCTGTCGGTCGGGCTCGCTCCGTTCATCGTCTATTTCACGTGGAAGGACGTTCGGACGGACAGTGAGACGTACGCCAGCGTACGTGCGTTCTGGGTGAAGGTGTTCGCGATCGGCTTCGTCATGGGGACGGTCACCGGCATTCCGATGAGTTTTCAGTTCGGAACGAACTTCCCGATATTCGCGGAAGCGGCCGGAGAACTGATCGGCGGACCGCTCGCGTTCGAAGCGAAGATGGCGTTTTTCCTGGAAGCGGTCTTTCTCGGCGTGTTGCTCTTCGGCCGCGAACGGGTCTCCGATCGAACCTACGTCGTTTCGTCGGTGCTCGTGGCCGTCGGTGCCTGGTTGTCGGGATTTTGGATCCTGGTCGTCAACGCCTGGATGCAGACGCCGAGGGGGTTCGAACTCGTCGATCGAAATGGGATGGTTGTCGCACAGCTCACCGATCCGGTTGCGGCGATCTTCACCCCACGGCTCGCCTGGATGTACGTCCACATGATGAACGCCGCGGTCGTCTCGGTCGCGTTGCTCGTCGCTGGCGTGTCTGCGTACTTCGTCTGGATGAACCGGGAGTCGGACGCCTGGCAGTCGGTACTCAAAATTGCGATCGTCGTCCTCGTGATCTCGGCCCCGTTTCAGGCGATCCACGGCGACGCGTACGGTCGGCACGTTGCGGACACGCAACCGCAGAAATTCGCCGCGATGGAGGCGCACTACGAGACCGGGCAGGCCGATCTGCACCTGTTTGCGATACCGAAGACCGTCGAGTCGTTCACCGATCCGCGCGCGGAGAACCTCTGGACGATCAGTCTGCCGGCGCTTGGATCGTTTCTCGCAACCGGTGGCGATTTCGACGCCGAAATCCTCGGGCTGAACGAATACGAGGAGTCACCGCCCGTCGCAATCGTCTTCTGGACGTTTCGATTCATGGTCGGGCTCGGCTTTGTGTTTATCGGGCTCGCGTTCTTCGGGGCGTATTTGCTGTGGAAAGGTCGGATAGCCGACAGTGATCGGTACCTCCAGGCGATGATGCTCGCCTCCCCGCTGGGGTTTCTCGCACTCCTGTCGGGGTGGTACGTCACCGAGATCGGTCGACAGCCGTGGGTGATACAGGACGTCATGTCGACGTCCGAGGCCGTATCGCCGGAGCTATCCGCAGCGGAAGCCACCGGGACCGTGCTCGCATTCGTCCTGTTGTACATCGTGTTGTTCACGATCTTCCTCTACGTCCTCAAATTGCTGATCGAACGCGAACTGGAGCGCATGGGCGTCGACGAACCCACAAGAGAATCGGGATGGACGCGGCTCCCGTGGGTGAAGGGTGATGATTGAACCGCTTTTGCTGCCGACCGACGAGTACCTCGTCGACTCGCTCCCGACCGTCTGGTTCGGCGTCGTGATGTTCACGCTCGCGATGTACGTCGCCCTCGACGGATTCGATTTCGGCATCGGGATCCTCTATGCGACTCGAAGCGACGAACACGAACGCGAGACGTTCCTTTCGGCCTTCGGACCCGTCTGGGACGCCAATGAGGTCTGGCTCGTCGCGTTCGGAACGACGCTTTTGGCCGCCTTCCCGCCGGTGTATTCGCGGCTGTTGAGCGAACACTACCTGTTGGCGATCGCGATCGTCATGACCTTGGTGTTTCGCGGCGTCGCTCCAGAACTGCGCGAACAACGCGACGACGAACAGTGGCAGCGGACCTGCGATCGGCTGTTCGTGGCGGGAAGTTCGCTCACGCCGTTGCTGTTGGGCATGCTCGTGGGCAGTTGGGTGTTCGCAGGCGGAACGGGCAGTCTCCCGAGTGTACTGACCGGGATCGCCCTCGTCGCCCTGTCGGTGACCAACGGGGCCGCGTTTCTGGCCGCGAAAACCGACGACCCGCTCGCATCGGAACTGGCCCGGTACGGAGTCGCCGCCACGATCGCGTACCTGGCCAGCGTGGTCGTCTTACTGGCGGTCGTGTTCGCGTTCGACAGCGCCAGTGTGCGTCAATCACTGGTGTCAGCGCCCGCGGCGGCGATCGTGGGCGCAACCATCGCGGTCTCCGTGTTTGGAATCGCAATGGCCCGTACGAATCGGTACCGGATCTGGTTTGCGAGCACGTTCGGAATTTCGGTACTGCTGGTGTCGCTCGTTGCCGTGTTATTGTATCCCACGATATATCCGGCCGCTGCACTGACCGTCGACGCGGCCGTGGTGTCTCCACTCGCGCTCAACCTCGTCACGATACTCGGCCTTCCCGTACTGATCGTGGTGCTTTGGTACTTCAAATTCCTCTACGGCGTGTTCGCCGGTCCGGTCGACGCCGACGGGTACGGTACGTGAACTAGAGTCGGCGATCGCCCACGCGGCGACCGATCCGAACGCGATTGGGGTGTTGACAGACAGTTGGGACGGGGGGATGAAAGTCGGTCACTCGGTGACGAGCGCGTATGCGATCGCGACCGGGATCGCGTAGGCGACGTGCCCGATCGTGCTGAGAAGGGTCGCCGGGAACCCGACGTTGGGGAACGGCGGTGCGCCGGGGAACCCGACCGCGGACAACCAGATCGGCATGACGAGGACCGCCAAGACGACGGTCGTCACGACACCGTATGCGACACCGAGGGTGATCGCACCGCCGACCGATCGGGCAGTCTCCTCGAACGGGTCGCGTTGTACGGCCGGAACGGTCTCGGAGATGCAAGCCCTCCGCGGGCAGACAGACGAGATCGATCGCGTCGTCGACGTGATAAACGACGTCGCCGACGAGACGAACCTGCTGGCGTTGAACGCGTCGATCGAGGCCGCACGGACTGACGCGAGCGGAAGCGGGTTCGCCGTCGTCGCCGACGAGGTCAAATCGCTCGCAGAAGAGACGAAGCGGCGGGCAAAAGAGATCGAAACGCTGGTGCGGTCGATCCAGGACGGGTCCGACTCGGCAATGAGGTCGCTTCGATCCGTCTCGGAGGCGACCTCAGAGGGGGTAACGGAGGCCAGGAACGCCACAGAAACGTTCGACGAGATCGCGGCGATGACGCGCGACGTGTCAGACGGCGTCGAGGAAGTCACCGAGGCGACCGCAATACAGGCGGAGTCGACTGAAATGCTCGCGATGATGATCGAAGAGGCGGCCCACAAATCCGATCGGATCGCCTCGGAGATCTCGTCGATCGCCGACGCGAACGAATCCCAACTCGAGGACGTGACGGACCTCAAAGAGCGCATTGCTCGAACGAATACGAACCGGACGGAACGGGAACGGCCGGACGGAGAACAGTCTGACCCCGAAACGACGAACACGGAAACGGCGAACACCGACGCGACGAACACCGACGCGACGAACACCGACGCGACGGACCCCTCACGGTCAAAAAACGCCTGAATTCACCGACGGCGAGTGAGTCAAAATTTACAGCCGACGAGTTCTCCAGAAGCGACCACCTTCGAACGCGGCTGAGACAGCTTCTCTCACGACCCCTTCGTCTTCTCGATTCGACTGCGACCCGGTCGTGTGCGACGCATACACGAGTGAATTACCACTAATACGTACCCGCACAACCGTAGTGTAATGACGCGATTGGAACTGTACGATCGTCGCGACTGTCCGTACTCAAAACGCGTTCGGGATACCCTGGAGAAACTCGACATCGAGTACGACGAAACAGTCGTCCCCGACGCGCACACGGACCGAACGGAGCTCGAATCGCGAACCGGACAGACGGGCGTTCCGGTGTTGTTCGACGAACGGCTGTCGGACGGTTGGCTCGCCGACAGTTCTGCGATCATCGATCACCTCGACCGGACGTACGGCTAGAGCGTACGGCTAGAGCCGCCCCGATCGAACACTCTCCGGTCCCGGATTTATATACCGTCGCGATCAACGCAGGCGTGTGAACCGAACACCCGCCACAGCGCTTTCGGGACGATTGCGGATCGATCGATTCTCCGCCGTCCCGCTCGCCGAGCGGGCGGCAACAGCCTACGAGACCCTTCTCGCGGCCGGCCACGGCGTTCGAGACGTCCTCGTCCTCAAACGGTTCCCGGGCGATTCGATCGAGTTCGAAACCGAACTGGCACGGGCGGTCGGCGTACAGACGCGTCCGAACGTCCGATCGATACTCGATCACGCCACCGCTGTGCAGGCACAGCACTCCCCGGAGACGACCGTCCTGTCGGATTACGAACGGTACGAACTCCTCCGCACCGTGATCGAAGGGTGGGAGTGGAGCCATCCGTACCTTCAGCGGGCGGCCGAGGCGGAGTCGTTCGGTCGTGACGTCGGTCGCGTCCTCCTCGTGTCCAGCTGGGGTGGGTGGGGGAGCCGATCGGGAGACGACCGAACGTTCGCCGCCATCTTAGAGGAGTTACAAGCGGTGTACGAACAGTTTGTGGCGGCTCTGGCCGATCGGTCGGCGCTCGATCAGGCACAGCTGATATCGCGGGGGGCGGACGCGCTTTCGGATGCGTCCGTCCGATCGTTCGTCGAATCGGAGTTCGAGGCGATCCTCGTCGTCGACTTCGAGGAGTTCGGGCGGCTCGAACGGCGATATCTCGACGCGCTCTCGAAAAACGCCGACCTGTACTGTCTGGGCGAGCGGGATGTGAGCATTCAACGGATCTGGAACGAGGCCGGCTCGGTCGATCGGCTCGGCGTCGCCGCCGGGTTGACGATCGAAACCGAGGATGGACCGCCTCCGAGGCCGGGAACGCACACACCGGATCCAGCCCGCATCGCGACCTACCTGGCAACCGGAACGATGGATCGAGATCCGTCCGGGACGCCCGTTACGGCGTATCGGATCGACGCACCGACGTTCGAATCCCAGTTGGAACGCGTCGCAAACGAGATCGAACACCGTCGTGACGAACACGACCTCGAATACGACGACTTCGCTGTGTTACTGCGAGACTCGAATCAACCGATTCACGAGGCGCGTGCGGTGCTCCGTCGAGCGGGCGTGGCGACCGTATCTGCGACCGTCACGGGGCTGGGTGGCGATTCGGCAGTGCGCGAACTACACGCGTTGCTTCGGGTGCTGACAGCGGACGACCCGACTGGCTGGGACGTGCTCGAAGCCCGCGTTTCCGACGTCCATCGAGCCGTCGATCGCGCGGACGAAGCACACACCATGCGAGGAACGCTGGAGCGGTGGATCGTCGATACCGATCTCAAAGGGAGAATCGCGAGGACGGACGAACTGCCGGCGTACACGTCCTTTCAGAACGTACGGGAGGTGCTGGAGGTCGCCTCGTTTTTCGACCGCGCGGATTTCCTTGCCGGCGGGTACGAGTCGTTCCTCGAGACGTTGAATCGCGCGATCAGCTACGTCGCGCCGGACCGGTACGCGACTGACCTCTCCGTCGAGGAGAACGGCGTCCTGGTCGACGCGATACGCGCGGCGAAATACGAGTCACGACCCGTCGTGTTCCTGATCGACGTGGTCGAAGACGTCTACCCACCCCGGTCACAGGAACTCACGGCGTTGTTTCCGACCGGGTGGATCAAGGGGGCAACCGGGTATCCAGGTGTTACCGATCCCGCCGAAGAAACCGTTACCGAAACGTTCTCCGCCGTCGATCGTGCCGACCGCGACCCCTACGATCGGTTCTACGGCGCGCTCGCCAGACGGCAGTTAGCCGTCGGCGCGCGGGTCGGTTCCGACTCCGTGTACTTCTGTACGTCCGATCGGGGCGCGGTCGCGCTCGGGCGTCGTCGGCATCCCTCCCGATTCCTCCTGGGACTCAAACAGCATCCGGCGATCGAACTGCAGAACGCCGTCTCGACGCGCGAGCGGTCCGCAGGCGGATCGACGCCACTGTACGCGCGAACCAGCGTCGCTCGTGACGTGTTGTGCGAACCGTGGCGATCGCTCTCGGAGATCGAACGCGCTTCGAGCCTGGGCGAGACGGCCGACATGCGGACCATCCGTACGGAGTTCGAACGGATCGCCGAAGTAGTCGATCGAGAGCACGTCGACCCTCGATTCGTCGACGCAGTCCACACCCAGATCGACATGGCAAACGGGGAGGTCGGAACCGATGAGTGAACGGACCGTACTCCCCGCCGAGACGATCCCGACGTATCTGGCGTGTCCG
>JBNJFV010000131.1:0-6738 GCA_051747145.1 Halobacteriota archaeon | reverse complement strand
AGGAAGTTCTCCTTTCCTTCCTTCATGATGCGTTTGAACGTCCGATCGACGGATTTTCGGTGGCCGTACATCCCGAGATACTCGGGGAATTCGACGAAGTTCAACCGTTCTGCTGTGCCGGAGTATTTCTCCATCGATCGACCAAGGAGGACCGGCTCTCGTCCGATCTCCTCGGCGAATTCGACGAGCGACTGTACGCGTGCGATGTGGCTCGAAAACGTCGTGGCCACGATGCCGCCGTCGTAATCCTCGATCGACCGCATGACGTCTTTGAGGTGCCGACGTGCGACCGATTCGGACGGCGTCCGACCCTTTCGACCCGCGTTCGTGCAGTCTTCGATGTAACAGAGGACGCCGTTTCCCTCACGACCGATCTCGCGGAACCGCTTCATGTCGATCGGGTCGCCGATGACCGGCGTGTGATCCATCCGTTTGTCCAGTCCGTAGACGATCGCCCCCTCCGGCGTGTGCAACACCGGATTGATCGCGTCGATGATCGAGTGAGTGACGTTGACGAACTCGAGGTCGCACTGCTCGCCGATCGACATCGTCTCGCCGGCGGACATCGTGACGAGTTCGTTCTCGACGGTGAATTTGTTCTCCCCCTGGATTTGTTGTTTGACCAACTCGATGGTAAAGGGCGTTGCGACGACTGGGGCGTTGTACCGGTGTGCGAGCTTCGAGATCGCACCGATGTGATCGAGGTGCCCGTGGGTGGGGACGATCGCCTTCACGTCGCCCTCCAGGTCGCTCATGACCCGATCGTCCGGGATTGCGCCCATGTCGATCAGATCGAGGCTGTGCATGCGTTCGGTTTCGACGTTGTCGTGGATCAGTACCTGCGAGAGGTTCAGACCCATGTCGAAGATGACGACGTCGTCGCCGGCGCGAACGGCCGTCATCTGGCGACCAACTTCTTCGTAACCGCCGATAGTTGCGATTTCTATTTCCATGGTAATCGTGTTCCGAGCATCGAAATGCCATCCTGTGGCGGAACTGCTCACTGAAATCCGCGAGGGAGCCTCGGCCGGTGTCGTCCGTCGATGTTCGACCCCGCTATGTTTCGACCGGTGGAACCGCGAAATCACCCGTCTCCGAAACACTTGCCCGCGGGTTTTCGGTATCGACTGTTGTGCGTCCTCAATTAAAAACACGTGGGTTCTTTGGTTGACACGCCACACCGGTCGGCAACGCCAGTTTGGCGTTCCGGTACGTTTATTATCGGATCGGGACGCCGTTTTACAATATGAGTGGACGACCGCTGGACGTACTGGAGGAGGCACTCGATCAGACGGTGACCGTGCGATTGAAAGATGGGGATACGTTTGCGGGGGTGCTTGCGGGATACGACCAGCACATGAACGTGGTGCTCGATCCGGCCGACGGTTCGTCTGACGACGGTTCGCTGGGCGTGGTAGCCGTAGAGTCGATCGAAGACACAACCATTATACGCGGCGATAACGTCGTATCGATAACTGTATGACTGGAGCAGGAACACCGTCCCAGGGGAAGAAGAACAAGACGACCCACGTCAAATGTCGACGATGCGGCGAAAAGTCCTACCACGTTCGCAAAGGCGTCTGTTCGTCGTGCGGGTTCGGAAAATCCGCAAAACGACGCGACTACGCCTGGAAGACGAAAGCTGGCGAATAACACAAATTTTGGATCGTAGACGCTACCGCGTCGAAACTTCACCGTCGGTGTCGAAGAAGTAGGTCGATCGATTCTCTCTGTCCCACTCGGTACGAAAGCGGTCCGATGGAGTATTCGATCGTCCCGTGTTTGTTCATTCGTATCCCACAGTCGATCGGACGGGTATCGATTTGTCTTCGATCGCCACCGATCCGACCGGAAACGATCGGTAGCACCCAACAGCCGTGATTGGTAGCACGTGCCACAACGAACCGAAGCGCGATCGGACCGTCCAAAATAATGCACGGATATGCATTTGTTGCCCGAGTGGATCGGGGGGTTCGGCACAAACACGTGTCTTTTTAGCCCTCGCCACACTGGGGATATCCATATGGCAACCGGCCGAGATCCGAGCCGCTACACCGACGGACCCACAGAGAAGTGTGGCGTCGTCGGCGTCTCCCTTTCCGATCGCGCCGCTGCACGACCACTGTACTACTCGTTGTACGCACTCCAGCACCGCGGGCAGGAATCTGCGGGCATCGTCACGCACGACGGGTTCCAACAACACAGTCACGTCGAGATGGGGCTCGTCGGCGACGCGTTCACCGAGTCGGATCTCGATTCGTTGAACGGCTCGACGGGTATCGGCCACGTCCGGTATCCGACCGCCGGAAGCCTCAACGCAAATTGTGCCCAGCCGTTTTCGGTGTCGTTCAAGTCCGGATCGCTCGGGTTGTCCCACAACGGGAATCTCGTCAACGCCGACGAGATCCGATCGGACCTCGAAAATCAGGGACACGCGTTCACCTCCGACGGGGACACGGAGGTCATCGCCCACGACATCGCTCGAAACCTCCTCGAGGAGGACCTCATTCGCGCCGTCAAGCGAACGATGGAGCGGATACACGGCTCGTACTCGCTGACGATCATGCACGACGACGTCGTCATCGGCCTCCGCGATCCGGAGGGGAACCGACCGCTCTGTCTCGGCGAACTCGATGACGGATACGTTCTGGCGTCCGAATCCGCCGTGGTCGACACCCTCGACGGGGAACTCGTTCGGGACGTCCGTCCGGGCGAGTTGATCGTCCTCGAACGCGGCGGCGCGGGATACGACTCGTATCAACTCGTCGATCGAGACGACACCGCACACTGCTTTTTCGAACACGTCTACTTCGCCAGGCCCGACTCGATCATCGACGGAAAGCTCGTCTACGAGGTTCGACGCGAACTCGGACGAAAGCTGTGGGAGGAAAGCGGCGTCGAATCCGACGTCGTGATGCCGGTCCCAGACTCCGGTCGGGCGTTCGCGTCCGGATACGCCGACGCCGCAAACGAGACGATGGCAGACGGGTCGCCAAGAACGGAGTCCGATCTGGAGATTGCCTTCGCCGAGGGGTTGATGAAAAACCGCTACGTCGGCCGAACGTTCATCATGCCCACGCAGGACGAACGCGAGCGCGCCGTCCGCCTGAAACTGAATCCGATCAAGAGCACGATCGAGGGCAAGACCGTGACGATCATCGACGACTCGATCGTCAGGGGGACGACATCGAACCAGCTCGTCAGCCTCCTGAAGGACGCCGGTGCGGCGGCGGTCCACATGCGCGTCGGCGCGCCGCCGATCGTCGCCCCGTGTTACATGGGGATCGACATGGCGACCCGCGAGGAGTTGATCGCAGCGAACAATACCGTCGACGAGATCAAAGCGTCGATCGACGCCGACAGCCTCGCGTACCTGTCGATCGACGCAGTTGCCGACGCGCTCGACAGCGACCGGATCGATCTCTGTCTGGGCTGTGTAACCGGCGCGTATCCCTACGAGATCGGCGACGAAGAAACCGATCGAGACGTCGTTCGGCCGACGATCGACGATGCGAAATAGTCACTCGCTGACGACTGATCCGACATCGGTTCGATAGGTAAAGAGAGTCGAACAGCCCTCTACAGATCGAAATCGCCTCGCTGGCGGCGTTAATAGACGACGTACAACAGCAGGTAGACGACGATGCCCAGCGTGAACGAGATCAGCCACAGCGACGCGGCGATCCGTCCCACAAACCGGTGTCGAGTATCGTAAAGTTCCGAGACGGGACGCGTTGTGGCGAGCAACAGCGCGTAAAAGACGAACGGGACGCAAACGATCGCAAGCAGGATGTGAATCGCAAGCGTCGGCAGGTAGACGATCGTGTAAACGGTTTCAGGACCCGGGAAGTCGGCTGGCCCCTCGAGCGTCACTCGGTACAGGTACAACAGCAGAAACGTCGCGAACAAACCGAAGGATGCGATCATCAACGCCCGGTGGGCCTCGACGGCACCGCGTTTGATCGATCGCCACCCCGCGAGGATCGTGCCGATCGCCGCGAGGCTCAAGCCGACGTTAACGTGCGGGACGAGTCCGACCAATGGATCGCTCCGAGGGACGATCGATGGAGGAATCCAACCGAGTACCGCACCGAAGACGAGTGCAAGGGCAACGATAGAACAGAGTGCGGTGAGAAGAGCCACGTGATTACGGGCGGTTTCGAGGGGCATGTCTTATGGGTTGGTACGCACGACCGAAAATCGTTCGTATGTGAACCAATTCGAGGCAGTGTCACGCCGAGACAAACCGTGAGCAAAGGGAAGGGCTTTTACCTGACGCATGGATACGGATGATTGCAGAAATACGCAGCGGGCGTGGGTAGCCAAGCCAGGCCAACGGCGCAGCGTTGAGGGCGCTGTCCTGTAGAGGTCCGCCGGTTCAAATCCGGTCCCACGCACTGAATTAATCGATCGAGAGCGAAGCGTTCGTACAGTCGAATCGGGTTGGACCCCGCAATTTATAGATCAAGGAGTGACCGGGAGAAGCCGCCCGAAACAGGGACGCTCGAGAGACGTCGTCGATCGATCGCGTGACGTTTCGAATAGCCTTTCAGTTCGATCGCGAAACGAACGACAGATCACCACACAGTCAGCCGCGGGTTTAACATTCAGCGCCGAGTAGACGCCGAATATGGCAAAGTATTCGACTGGACGTTCCGGCGGTGGTGACGACGGTGACGCCTGTGAACTCTGCGGGCAGACCAGTTCGAACCTCCAGCGGACGAACGTCGCAGGCGCGGAGTTACTCGTCTGTCCGTCCTGTGCACCGCATGGGGAACAACCGCGCCGCAAGACCTCCCAGCGCAGCCGGGCCGATTCCCGATCGGACGACGGACCGAGTCGGAAGAAACGCGCCGCACAGCGAACCGCAAAGATGTACGACGCGAGCCGTGGCGATTCGAGTCACTGGGAGGAAGAAGGGACGAACTACGAGCGCGATCGGCTCCCGTACCTCGTCTCGGGATACGGCGACGTCGTCGAAACGGCCCGACAGGCTGGCGGGTACACCGTCGACGAACTCGCCGACGAACTCGACGTCGACGAGGAGACGATCCTGGCAGTCGAGCAGGGACGGGCAACCCGGGCGGGGGTCGGGGGGTCGGTGATTCGAGCGATCGAGGCGGCGCTCGACGTCGATCTCGTCGACGAATGATCGGTACAGACACGGCACGAGACACTCGCCTATAGCCGCTCTACGACACTCCCCCCATTCGACGATCGTCTCTACCACCACTCGATGCACGTCCGTAATCACTCGCCGATCGGCTGTCGTCACTCGATGCACGTCCGTAATCACTCGACGCCATCTCGTACTGCGCTCGTGACGCGTTCTGCTGTCCTCACAATTCGTGTGTGTTTTTAACTGCGGTCCCGTGAACAATTGGCATGGCAGGCCAACTCCCGGCAGCCGAACCGACAGTGCGTCGGTTCGAGGCGGCGATCGAACGGATCGACGACGACGAAGTCGTTCTCTCGGATACGTACTTCTACGCCGAAAGCGGCGGCCAACCGGCCGATCGAGGGACGATCGGCGGCGTCCAGGTCGTCGACGTGCAGGCGATCGACGGCGAACACGTCCATTCGCTCGCCGAGCCGATTGACGCGACGACGGGCGACATAGTTACGGGCATCGTCGACGACGCGTTCCGGACGTACTGCATGCGCGCCCACACGGCGAGTCACGCGCTGTACGGTGCGGGGCGGCGGCTCCTCGAGGATCTTGGGTACGGCGGCTTCGACATCGACGAAACGAAAGTTCGAGTCGACTTCACCACCTCGACCGACATCGACGACGACGTCCTCGTCGATCTGGAACGCCTCGTGAACCGCGCCGTCTGGGACTCGCTGCCCGTTTCGTGGACGGAAGTCCCAGTGGAGGAGGCACACGCTATGGACGACATCGCGTTCAACACGAAAACCGAAGAAGGGGCGATGGCCGACGCCGACACCGTCCGCGTGGTGACGATCGAGGGCGGTACGCCCGACGCTGAATCGTGGGACGTTGCGGCCTGCGGCGGGACGCACGTGTCCAACACCGGAGAGATCGGCCCGATCGAGGTGCTCTCGCGATCGAATCCTGGGGAGGGATTGACGCGCGTGGAGTTCGCCGTCGGTCCGGTCGGCATCGATCGGCGAGCGACGGTGCACAGCGCGGCGCTTGCGGCCGCACGCACGGTCGACAGTAGCGTCGAAGGGCTTCCGGACGCGGTCGAACGTATCAGCGACGAACGCGACGCACTCGCCGATCAGGTCTCCGAGCTGCGGACTGAGGTCCTCGAAAGCCGGCTGGGATCGCTCCCCACAATCGATCGGAACGGTGATACGTGGGCGATCGGCTCACTCGAGGGGTTCGACTCGAACGACGTGGGAGCAGTGGCAAAGGAGTTCGCAGGAGAGGCCGCAAACGTCGTCGCGATCGTCGAGGATGCCACCGCTCCGTTCGTCGTCGTCGCCTCCGACGGGACCGTCGACGCTGGCGAGGTTATCGACGACGTGACTGGCGAGTTCGGTGGGGGCGGGGGCGGTAGCCGGACGTTTGCACAGGGAGGTGGACTCGGTGCTGACGCAGCGACTGTTCGTGCGTACCTCGAAGATGCGGCGTAACGACCTGTGGGACGATCGCGTTTCCACCGAACGGAAACGCGCTCTCGATCGGTCCCGGAAGAACGAACGCGGACGCGCTCTCGATCGGTCCCGGAAGAACGAACGCGGACGCGCTCTCGATCGGTCCCGGAAGAA
>JBNJFV010000130.1:0-6758 GCA_051747145.1 Halobacteriota archaeon | reverse complement strand
GGCTACCTCTACGGGATCGAACGCGGTGGGGAAGACCCGTCCGGCCGGTGGCGATTCAGAACCGGCGGACCGGTCACGGCGAGCGCCGCGACGACGGCCACGCACGTTTTCACGGCCTCCACGAGCGGCAACGTCTTCGCGATCTTACCGGACGACGGTGCGAACGTGTGGCGATTCGAGATAGACTCCGAGATTCACGAAGGACCGGCGGTCGCCGAGGAGTGGCTCTACTTCGGGGCAACGAACGGATCGGTCTATGCGATTCGGTCGGGTGCTCCGGTGGAGTGATCTACCGTTTGACGTCGTGAACCGTCGACGTCGCTCGCTTTCTTTTTATAATCGGGACATAACAATCGTCGCGAACGGCCAGTATCCGCCATGGAACCGGAGGCCGTCAACTCGCGGTGTACGGATATTCTCGATCAAATCTCTCGCGCCGTCGTCACCGACCGATCGACGCTGGAGACGATCCTCGTCGGGATCATCTCGGACGGACACGTGTTGCTCGAGGACGTTCCCGGCACCGGAAAGACGTTGACGGCGCGATCGTTCGCCGACGCGGTCGGCGTCTCGTTTTCGCGCGTACAGTTTACGCCGGATCTCCTGCCGTCGGATGTCGTCGGCTCGAACGTCTTCGACGAGGGAACGCGCGAGTTCGAGTTCCAGCCCGGTCCGGTCTTCGCGAACGTCGTGCTCGCCGACGAGATCAACCGTGCGCCGCCGAAGACGCAGGCGGCACTGTTGGAGGCGATGGAGGAGGGACAGGTGACCGTCGACGGCGAATCGCACCCGCTTCCCGACCCGTTCGTCGTCATCGCGACGCAGAACCCCGTCGAGATGGACGGTACGTTCGAGCTGCCGGCCGCCCAGAAGGACCGGTTCATGATCAAGACGAGCCTCGGCTACCCCGACCGCGCCGGCGAACTCGAGTTGATCGACCGGCGGGCCTCGAGAGCGGAGAAATCCCCGTCTGTCGATCGAATCTGCACCCTCGAGACGCTGGATCGACTCCGAGAATCGCCGGAATCGGTTCGCGTGGCGGACGTCGTTCGGGAGTACCTCGTCGACGTCGCGCGCGCGACTCGTGAGGACGGGCGCGTCTGGACCGGGGTCTCACCTCGCGGTATCCAGCGCTTTTTCGAGGCGGTGCGCGCGCGTGCGGCGCTAGAAGGCCGGTCCTACGCGACGCCCGACGACGTCAAAGCCATGGCCTCGGCGGTGCTGTCGCATCGCTTGGTGTTGACGCCCGACGCTCGCGTCGACGGACTCTCGGAGTCGGAGATCATCGCCGAGATCGTCTCGGAGGTTCCCGTTCCCCAACTGACCGAGTGAGACCGCCGCGGATCGATCACCGATACGGCGCGAGTACGAGTGCGACGACGGCGACGAGGAGGGCGACAAGTGCCGCGAACGGAAGGCCGTCGACGCCGACGGCCGCGATTCCGAGCACGACCCCGACAGAGAGAATCGCAACGGCCCCGCTCACCCCGACGTGGGTGAGTTCGGCTTTGGCGGTCGTTGCGATCCTGTGTGATCCGATCTGTCCACCCAGAGAGACCGCGTTCTCGGCGGCGTCCCACGCGAGGATCGTCGCGGCTGCGGCGACGATCAGCGCCGGGGGAGACGCTCCGTGGACGACGCCACTCGTGAGTACCGAAACGAATAGCAATCCGGTCCCGACGTCGATACCGAGTCGGCTCCGTCGGAACCGAACCGGGACGAGCGCGGCGGCTAGGATCCACAGCCCCAACAGTCCCGGGAGGAGTTCGAACCGATCGACGAGTTGCGGCGAGCGGATGGCTACGTAGCCGATCGAGGCGGCGAGGAGGAGGGAGCCACAGAGCGCCACAATCACACCGATCGCGCTGCTGTCTCTGCGCCACAGCCGGCCGCCGAGTGTGAACGAAACCGCGCCGACGGCCGCCATCATCAACGGCCGTCGCTGCCCGGATGACTCGGCGAGCAACCCCACTGCCGCGATCCCGAACGCGACGGCGAGGACGCTGCTTGTCACCGTCGGTCGGCGAACGAACGAACGCGTTTTCGCCGAGTTCGATGTCATCGGTGCCTCCATTCGAGGGATGATAACGCCGTCTCCAATGGGGTCGATGGTGTCCAGTCGACGACGGGAATGTTGGCGTTCCGGAGCGCGTTCACTCGGTTCCCTCGATCGATCCGTGCCAGACGTCCGCCGGCGGTGCGGTCGGTCGTCACGTCGGGGCTAACGACGGTGACGACGGCACCACCGCTTTCGAAACGCTGGACGATCCGGGCGGCCTCGTCGTCACACAGCGGACTCAATACGATGAACTGCACGTTCGAGCCGAACTGCGCCCGGATCTTCGAGAGCTGTCGATCGAGGTCGATCGACTCGGGAACCGCCGAATCGACGGTCGTCTCCGAACGAGCCGATGGGGGCGGCGTAAGCGAGAGTGCCGGATCGGTCCCGAGTCGCCGATGAAGTCGTTCGGCGTGATCGCTCCCGCTCGCGAGCGAGAGCAGACTGACCTCGCGTCCGAACACCGCCAGCCCGATACGGTGGTTCATCCCCAAGAGTGCGTCACCGATGCGTCCGGCGGCCGCCACGGCGTGCGCGACCGCGTGCGGGTCCGAGCGGTCGCTCGCGCGGTAGGCGGCCGGTCTCGCATCGACGCAGAGGACCACGTCGGCCAATCGCTCGGTCCGGAACGCGATCGAGGTGAGCTCGCCCGTCCGCGCGAACCGTCGCCAATCGATCCGACTCGCAGCGTCCCCCCTCTCGTACGATTTGACGGAGTGGAACTCGAGACCGCTCCCTCCCTCGTCCGTGATGAGAGTGCCGGTTCGGTGGCGACTCCGCGATCGCAACGGAACCGTCGAGATCCCGCTACCGCACTCGATCGTCGTCAGTTCGGCAACTTCCGTCTCGACTTCGATCGCCCCGCTGGCGTCGCGACACAGGAGCGTCGTCGGTCGGAACCAGTGTCGACCCGGGCGCACGCGAAGATCGTACTCGATGGTTACACTTCCGTCAGGTTCCAGCGTCGTCGCCCGACGCGGCGAGCCATCGACGACCCCGAGCATCGGCGGCGCCCCGTCGACGATCCGAAGGTCGAACAGCGACCGATCGCCCTCGTTCGTGATCGTCGTCCGGACGGTCGCGGTTTCACCCGCCTTGGTTTTCTCCGGATCGATACGACGGTCGATCGAGACGGTCGGGTCGGGCGGTGACGTCACGCGCGGATAGGTGGCGAAGCCGACTACCACGGCACCGACCAAAAGGAGGGAGGGTCGCTTCGCCAACACGCCGATCGCGACCGCGAGAAGCGCGACCGCGACGATTCCGTACCAGCGCTCCGTCGAGGCGACGGTCATACCCCGTTTCGAGTGGCTCTCCGGCGCTTTCGCTTCGCTTCGATCCGATTCGCTCGAGCCGTTTTCGGCCGACGATTTCGCCTTCTCGCGGTCGAACCGTTCGAATACCTCCGCGTCCGCAGCGTGACCGTTCGAACGGGATGTCGAGTCTATCGAGCGGGTCATCGAGCGATCTCCTCACCCGTCCCTCGTCGTCCGGCCGTTCTCTCGTGGGCTCGATCGCCGTCAGCGAGTTTTTCGATCGCCGAAACCGTCCGCCGCACCGTCCGTCGATCACGGCTCGGTAGCCTCGGTATCCGGCCGAACCGACGGTCCTCCGAGAGATACGTCGCGGCGACGGGATCGTCCGTCCACGTCCCCTCGGCGACCTTTCTGGCGGCGGTGGTTCGGGTACACCCCTCTGCGCGCATCGTTGTCCGGATCGCCGTCTCTTTGAGTCGCTCGCGCCGATTCGCCCTTCCAGTGAATCGACCGCCAAGCAGACGGTCGCTTTTCGGATCGAACGCCTCACCCGGGTAGGACGCCGATTGCACGCCTTCGACCTCCGGGGGATCCGCCTCGGTGACTCCCCGGATGCGCCGAGCGACGAGGAGAATCCCCGACAATCCGACAGCCAGCAAGCCGAGGACGGCGAGGATGACGTAATCGCTTCCCAGCACTTCGATCGCCGCCTCGATCGGGATCATTCGTTCCGTTCCGGGTACGAAGACGACTGCGAGTCCGAGTCCGAGAACGACGATTCCGGTTATCAGAAGGAAGCCTCGGACGAGTCGGACGAGGGCACTCGGCCGAGATCGTTCGATCCCACTGATCCGTTCCCCATCGTTCTCTCGGCCCGTCATTCGTTCCCCTCTTCGAGTAGGCGGAGTCCATTTCGAGCGCGGCTCGCTTCTTCGGCGATCGGAATGCCACCGTAATGAACGCGCTCGAACGCCGTTACGATCGAGTCGACGGCTCTCGCGTCGAGTCCCCGCTCGCGAGCGAGCGTTCGAAATTCGCCACTCGTCATCGTCTCCGGGCGATCGGGGTTCACCTGCCGGACTAATGCCACCCACGCCCGATCGACGGTGTTCGACGGAGTCGCCATCGGCCAGTCGTTTCCTTTCGTCCCCTCAGTTCCCGTTTCAGCGATCGACTCCGGTGTACGGGACTTCAACAGCGATCGAATCGATTCCCGATATCGATAGACGACCGCGCTCAACACGATCAACGCAATAAGTGGAACCATCGCGGCGAGCAACGCCAAAAGGCGGCCGAGAAGCGTCGATTCGCTACTGGTCGTACCTAAACCGACCCCGGATCCGGCCCCACCGTCCGCTCGTCGATCGGTCGCTTCGGACGGTTGACCGCTAGTAGTTCCTTGGCGATCGCTCCCCGTTTCGCTTTCGCCTTCGATCTCTGCTCGGATGGCCTCGGCATCGCCTTCACCGACCGGAAGTCGATTCCAGTCCGGATTGATTTCGTCCTCCGGATCGGTCGTCAGCGTCGTCTCCAAGGTGGTCGCCGCGACGCCGAGCGCCGAGATCGAGATCAGCGCGATGAGGATCGAAAAGGTACTCGCTCTATTCATGAGTCACTTTACAACGATGGGGCGACACCGATCGGACCCGAGCGATCCGATTCGATGGTATCCCTCCATATATGCGACTTGAAGGCCCGACTACGGGATAGTTATACGATGCATATCGACCGAACGGCGGCCATTCGACGACACCGCTTCGACGACGACAGGCTGCTTGACCGGGGACGCGGCGCTCAGTCGATCAACGACGCGGCGTCGTCGCCGGTGATCTCCTCGTAGCGGGCGATGAACTGCCGGTAGTGAACCGCCATCGCCTGATCGACGAAGACGCCATCGATGAGCGCGGCGTCCGAGTCCATCGCGTCGAATTCCTCGGCCAATCGAACCGCGCGGGCGACGTCGTCCTCCTTGGGGGTGAATGCGTCGTTGATAATCTCCAACTGCGCCGGATGCAGCGCCAGTTGGCCGACGTAGCCGCTATCGCGGGCGTACTCTGCGCGGGTTCGAAGTCCTTCCTGATCGTCGATGTCGACGTGGGGGTACGAGATCGGATCCAGGCCCGCGCCGGTCGCCGCGAGGGCGACGTAGTTGCTCAGCCAATCGCCGAGATGCTGGCCGACGCTCGTATCGCCGAAGCGGGGCGGCATGGTCCCCATATTTCGCGTGATGTCGTCGCCCCAGCTACAGACCATTCCCGTCACCGGATCGAGCCGACGCGCCGTCTCGGCGATGTCGTTCAGTCGAACGACTGCCTCGGGCGTCTCGATGTAGAGGAGGAGTTCCGGCGTGGGGCCGTCGTATCGTTCCATCAGATCCACGACCGTTTGAACCTCTTTGGGGTGTTCGATCTTCGGCATCGCGACCGCATCGACCTCGGATTCGAGCGCCGTTTCGAGGTCATCGACCCACAGGTTCGTCTCGTAGGCGTCCAGTTTGACGATGACCTCCATCTCGAAGTCGACGTCACGAGTCACCTCGCGAATGTTCCGTCTCGCCGCCGGCAGGCGATCGTCAGGCACCGAATCATCGAGATCGAAAACGACGCCGTCGGCGTCGTACGTCGGCACGTTCTCCATCCGCTCGCGCCGATCTGCAGGGGTGTAAAGCAGCGTTCGCCGCGGGTAGCGCCGATCGCGGTTTTGGGGACTCGGGATCGCCATCAGATGATACCCTTCTCGCGCAGTTCTTCGAGTCGCTCCGAGGGGTAGCCGAGATCTTCGCCGTAGACCTCCTCGTTGTGCTCGCCGATCTTCGGACCGAGGTGGTCGACGCTCCCCGGTGACTCGCTAAAGCGGGGAACGACGTCTTGGACCGCCGCCTCACCCAGGTCCTCGTCTGGAACGCGAACGATCGACCCGCGCTCGCGGTAGTGCGGATCGTTGAACACGTCCTCCATGTCGTAAGCGAACCCGTAAGCGACCTCGTGTTCGTTGAACGCCGCCTGTATCTCCTCACGCGTGCGCTCGTTCACCCACTCGCGGACGATTCCGTTGATCTCATCGGAATTTTCGACGCGCGCGGCGTTGTCCTCGAATCGCGGATCGTCGGTGAGATCCTCTCGATCCAGCGCCCGGCAGAGGCGTTCCCAGATGCTCGGCGTCGACGCCGTCATCGTGAGGTACTCGCCGTCGGCCGTCTCGTAGGTCGAACTCGGCGCGACGTACTCGTGGGTGTTGCCGTTGCGCTTGGGGACCGTCCCGAGTTGATCGTACTCGATGGCGTTCGACTCGAGGAGGCGGAACAGCGACTCGAACAGCGCCAGATCGATCTCTTGGCCGACGCCACCGTTGAGATCGCGATAATAGAGCGCGACCATGACGCCCAGCGCGCCGAAGATGCCGGAAACTCCGTCAGCGAGCGGGTAGCCGGGCGTCATCGGCGG
>JBNJFV010000129.1:0-6762 GCA_051747145.1 Halobacteriota archaeon | reverse complement strand
GATCTGCGGCTTTACGCCGCCTTCAACGGCCAACAACCCGTCGGGTTCATCCCGGTTTTCGTCCGCGAGACGCCGATCGGATCGATCGTCACCTCCCCGCCACCGGGGTTCAACGTCCCCCGTCTCGGACCGATCGTCACCTCCCAGAGCCCGAAACGCCGCAAGCGCGAATCCATCCGTCGGGAGTTCGTCTCCGCACTCGTCTCAGAGCTTCGGTTGCAGCACCCAACTCGGCTCGCCCGGTTCGAGTGTGCGCCGTCTTTTGCGGACCCGCGATCGTTTTCCTGGGAGGGATTCGACGTCGGCGTTTCCTTTACGTATCGAATCGACGTGCGCGAAACGACCCCGGAGACGTTGCTTTCGCGCGCGAGCAAAAGCCTCAGACGGGAGATTTCGAGCGGCAGGCAACTGGACGTGTCGATCGATCGAGAGGGTCTGGACGGCGCGCGCCGGATACACGAGGCGACCGCCGATCGGTATCGCGAACAGGGTCGTTCCTATCCGCTCTCGTGGGCGTACGTCGGCGATCTGCTCGAGGCGCTCGGTCCGCGGGCGCGATCGTACGTGGTTCGCGACCCCGACGGGGCGTACCTGACGGGCGTGAACGTCCTGTATTCGAACGATTCGGCGTACTTCTGGCAAGGGGGGACGCGGGCGACCTACGATGGAGTCGCGGTGAACAGCATGCTTCACTGGCGAATTCTGGAGGACGTGGCGTCCGAGCCGCCAATCGAGACGGTGTGCGGATACGACCTCTTTGGGGCGGATACCGAACGGCTCTGCCGGTACAAGAGCAAGTTCCCAGCGGAACTGATCCCCTACTACGTCGTCGAGACGGGTGGCACAGCGTTGTCGATCGCAAAACGGGGGTACAAGGCGCTCCGATGACCCTTCGCGTGCTGAGTCTCGTGACGAACGACAGGGCTCGTTTTTATCGCCAGCAGGTCCGCGGTCTCAGATCGCGGGGCGTCGACTGCACGACGGTTGCGGTTCCGTCCCACCCGGAAAAATCCGACGACGTCGCAGAACGTCGAAGCGTCGCCGATTACGCGAAGTTCTATCCGGCCGTCATCAAAGAATCGTTCGGCGACTACGACCTCCTCCACGCGAACTTCGGATTGACCGCCCCGCCGGCCGTCCTCCAGCCGAACGTGCCGGTCGTCCTCTCGCTTTGGGGAACAGATCTTTTCGGGCCGTACGGCCGCGTGAGCAGGGTCTGTGCACGGTTCTCCGAGGAAGTCGTCGTGATGTCCCCTGAGATGAACGACGCGCTCAGAGTGGGATCGCACGTGATTCCCCACGGAGTCGATATCGATCGGTTCGCACCGAGTTCTCAGTCCGCTGCGCGATCTGCGCTCGGGTGGGATCCCGACTCGTATCACGTTCTGTTTCCGTATCCCAGGTCGCGATCCGTCAAGGACTATCCGCGAGCGGCACGCATCGTCGCGGTCGTTCGCGAACGACTCGATCAGCCGATTCAGCTGCAGACGGTCAACAACGTCCCGCACGATCGCATGCCGGTGTACATGAACGCGGCGGACATGCTGTTGTTAACGTCGAAACGCGAAGGCTCCCCGAATTCGATCAAGGAGGCGTTGGCCTGCGACCTCCCGATCGTTTCGACGGACGTCGGCGACGTCCGATCGAACCTCGAGGGCGTCTCTCCGTCGGCGGTCTGTACGAACGACGTCGAACTCGTGGCGGCCGTCGAGTCGATCCTCCGATCCGTTCGGGATCCCGAACGCGAGAGCGAGGGGAGCCGATCGAACGGCCGCGAGGCCGCCGAGCGACTCAGTCACGAGCGGATGACCGAGGCGCTGCTCACAGTGTATCGATCGGCGCTTGCTACCGCGTAAGTACTCCCTCCATATCGATTGCGCTGTTCGGACATCGAGACGTTTCCGGCCGTCCGATCGAGAAACTGGCTGTTAACAAAGCCGACGGCTGCGGAGCGTTCGGTCGATGCGTATACCGCCGGATGCGTCGATCGTCTACGCGAGTTGTACGAGGCCCGGGTACGACGTACTGGAGACGCTATTCGACAACGGGGTCCCGATATCGGAGATCGTCTCGATAACCCCCGACATGGCCGACCACCACGACGTCGCGAAGTACCGCTCGTTCGATCGGATCGCCGCCCGCCACGACGTCCCGATCTACTACCCCGAACAGTACTCGATGACTGCCGTCGACACCGACCACTTCGAATCGGTGGACGCCGACCTGTTGATCGTCAACGGGTGGCAACGGTTGATCCCGGGGCCGGTTCTGGAGACGTTCGATCGGGGCGCGCTCGGCAACCACGGCAGCGCGTACGGACTACCGAAAGGACGGGGACGGTCGCCATTGAACTGGTCGTTGATCGAGGATCTCGATCGGTTTCTGCTGTCGATCATCCGTCTCGACCCGGGGGTCGATTCGGGATCGATCGCCGCAACCAGAAAGTTCGACATAACCCCCTTCGACACCATCCAGACGCTGTATCACAAAGTAACGATCGCCATCCAGTCGATGCTTCTGGAGGTCATTCCGCCGATCCTCGCGGGCACACACGAGTTCGAACCGCAGGCGGGCGATCCGACGTACTACCCGAAACGGACCCCCGAGGACGGGGAGCTAAACTGGGAGGAGCCGACACGGCGGGTGTACAATCTCGTTCGCGCCGTCACCGATCCGTATCCCGGCGCGTTCACCTTCCACGAGGGCACGCGGATCGACATCTGGGAACTGATCCCCTTTTCGAGCGATCTGGCCTACGACACCGCACCCGGTGAGATAATCGAAGCCTTCTCGACGGACGAGTTCGTCGTCTCGACGCCGGACGGCACCGTTCTCGTGACCGACTGGGAGGCCGAGGGGTGGTCGCCGTCGTCCGGCATGCAACTTCGATCGGGCGGGGAGCCGGCTCGGGTCGACGGGCCGGAGCACGAACACAACCTCACAAGCGATGGGGGAGCCGATGAGTGACCCCACCGACCTCGCCGACGCTGATGGTCCCCAGGCGCACGACGACCCGGACGATCGCACTGGGTATGACGACGCGGACGATCGCACGGGGTATGACGACGCGGACGATCGCACGGGGTACGACGCGGACGATCGAACTGGTCGCGATGACGCTCGACAACGGGTCCGTTCGAGGGGTGTCCGGCGACTGACCTGGAAAAAGCGATCGTCGTATCGGATCGACGAGTATCGGGAGCTGCTCGAAACGCTCTTAGCGCACGGCTACCAGTTCGATACGTTTCGATCCGAGGATCCGATCGACCCGCTGGGCGTGCTCGTTCGTCACGACGTGGATCTCTCACCGCGGCGGGCGCTATCCATGGCCGCGGTGGAAGCGGAGCTTGGGATCCAATCGACGTACTGTTTCCTCCTTTCGACGCCGCTGTACGACGTCACCGCCACGGACACCAGGACCGCGATCGATCGGATCGCCGACCTCGGTCACGAGATCGCGCTGCACTTCGATACGCGCTATTACTGGTCGGACGAACCCGCCGAAGCGCGGCTCGTCGACGCAGTCGGATCGGAGCTAGAAACTCTCTCACGGCTCGTCGATCGGGACGTCACGACGGTTTCGTTTCACATCCCCCCGGCGTGGGTGCTCGATCGCAGATTCGACACGTTCACGAACACCTACGCGCCGGCGTTCTTCTCGTCGATCGGCTACGTTTCCGATTCGAGCCAGAAGTGGACCGAAACGCCACCGTTTCCGGACGGCGTCCCCGAGACGTTCCAGCTGCTCGTTCACCCGGGGCTGTGGCATCCGACGCCGCGACCGATCGAGGAGCTACTTCGAGCGAAGCGCGATCGAGCGATAGATGCGATCTCCGAACACGTCGACGCGTACACTGACTGATAGACACACTCCCGGTGATCGCTTGCGCTTTTTGCCACCGAACGCGTCGATTGGTACCGAACGTGTGAACGTGTCACATAGGTACGTGGGTGCGGGGGTGGGCAACCTTCGATCATTCGAATACACCCGCTGGATGCTTCGATCATTCGAATACTCCCACTGGATGCTTCGATCATTCGAATACTCCCACTGGATGTACGTCGATCGGAGTGCCAGTAGGGGGTTGTTTCACCGCGACATCGCTCCATTACAAAACCGCCCGGCCGTGAGGAACCGACGATGGCCGATCCTTCCAGCGCAAGATCACGTTCGTCAGCCACGCAATCTGGGGACGCCGACCGTGCCGTAACCGATCAAACGATCGTCGTGACCGGCGGGGCGGGCTTCATCGGGAGCCACCTCGCAGAGGCGTTCGTCACCGAGAACGACGTGACCGTCGTCGACAACTGCACGACTGGGGTCGAATCGAACGTACCTGCGGAGGCTCAGTTCGTTCGAGGGGACATCCGTGACGCGGCGACTATCCGAAACCTTCCCGACGACGCGGACATCGTCTTTCACCATGCGGGAATCGTCAGCGTGGAGGAGTCGTACGCGTCACCGCGAGTGAGCCACGACGTCAACGTCGGTGCGACGCTTTCGCTTCTCGAGTACGCCCGTCGCACGTCGGCGCGACTGGTGTTCGCATCGAGCTGTGCGATCTACGGCGCGGTAGAGACGACGCCGATCTCCGAATCACACACGCCGAGTCCGCAGTCGCCCTACGGCGTCGACAAACTCGCCGCGGACAACTACGTCCGGGTCTTCGGTTCCTGCTACGACGTTCCCGTCGTGGTGCTTCGGTATTTCAACGTGTACGGTCCCCGACAAAGCAGCGAGTACAGCGGCGTCATCGACGTGTTCGGCCGCCAGGCGACGAGCGGCGACCCGATAACGATCGACGGTGACGGCACCCAGACGCGGGATTTCGTTCACGTCTCCGACGTCGTCGACGCGAACCGTGCGGCCGCGGTGACAGACGCGACCGGCCGAGCGTACAACGTCGGAACCGGTGTCGCCGTCTCGATCGAGGAACTCGCCCACGAGATTAAACGCCTCACCGACTCGGACTCCGAGATCGTCTACACCGATCCACGTCCCGGCGACGTCGAGCGGAGTCGGGCGGATCTCACCCGATCGAGGGCGCACCTGGGGTACGAACCGACCGTCGATCTGACGACCGGGCTTCGATCGACGCTCCGGGCCCGCACGGAGCCACTATAGCGTCGCTTCATTCGAACTCGTCACGTGCGCGTTCGTTCCGAGCGGATCTCACGAACCTCATCGATCCTCCAGCAACCCGACGACGTCCGGATGATTCAACATCGTCGGGGGGATCGTCGATGGGTCGGTGTCTCCCCGTGCGATCGCCTCTTTGCGCTGTTGCCATTCGTCGTGCCGAACGAGGACGGTAACCGGAACCTCCTCGACGCCGAGGATTTTCGCGATCGACAACCTGTTTCGTCCGTCGGTGAAAATAAACTGCCCGTCCCGGCCGATGTGGACGAGAATCTCGTTTTCGATCGTTCGATGCACCCGGTTGCATCTGGTGGGATCCGACAGGGTCGCGTCGGCTGCAAGTTCGGACTGTGATTTGTAGCCGTCGGTTTTCACGCGCTCGAACAGGCGATCGAGCTTCTCACACCGATCGGCGAATTCCGTCACTGACGAACATCCCCACAGGACGTCACCGTGTTCGAACCGCTCTGCAGCCTGTCGAAAGAGGCTCGTCGCTTCCCACGGGGTATTCTCCTCGAAGTGCGCCACGAACGACCTGTAGACGACGCACGCTTCGAATTTCCGAAGCGACGTATCCCAGTCGCCGCCGACGACGGTGCCTGCGAGCGACGGTTTGCGTCGATCGAAGTACGCCGGGCGATCGACGTCACCCCGATCGCCTAGATCGGTCCACGAGATGGTGTCAGTGATGGCTTCCGGATCGACCAGTATCGGGTCGTATATCGGTGGCGGTGCGTCGTACCGGATTCGATTTCGAAGCTCGCGCATCGCAAGCCGGATGCGAAAGTATCTGTCCCGGCCTTTCAACGCGACAGTAGTGATATCGGCACCAATAATACTGGTATCCGATGGCATAGTTACGATCACGCCGTGTCGTACTCGACGAACGTGAGGGTCCACTCGGTGGGATCGGTGATCGGTCGATCGATCCGCGAAAATTCCCCCAGTGGGTGTACCATGAGCGTCGAGGGATTTGCAACGCTGGAAAGCAGTATCGAGTCGTTCGATCGGAACGAATACGCCGAAAGCAATCGCTCCGGGATAACCCCCGATGGGGCAACGAAAAGATCACTACGGCCGTTGGTCGCAATGACGTCGGACAGTAACGCCGCGAGTACATTCTCGCGTTCCGGCGTGGTCTTCAGCGGTTGTACGTCCGTTAGTCGGGTAATCCGCATGCCGTCCCCGTTGGTACGCGTTCCGGTGACGATACCTGCGGTGGGGTCGTCGCCGACGAACCCCACGTGCGTTGCGTACGTCCACTCGGGGTTCGAAAACCGCCACCGGAAAAACTCAGCGTCCCGCGCCGCGTGCAGACCGTCCGGATCGGCGTTCCGATACAGATGCGTCAATTCGTCCGCTACGTCGCTCGGTTGAGCCTGTACCGTTCGGTCCGCCCCCGATTCGGTCGTTACGTATCGGCGCACGGTCGCGGGTGCGCGCAACGCCGGACCCACGATCGCGTCGAGTCCGGTCGGTAACGGCAGAGTCGTCTGCGAGCGAACCGCCGAGATGGGCCGTTGCACTCGAATGAACTCTCGAATCCGATCGACGACCTCCCACCCCATCTTTCGGTACCCCGGTCCGGATTTCGCGTTCGGAAAGTTGAAGATCAAATCGAC
>JBNJFV010000128.1:0-6809 GCA_051747145.1 Halobacteriota archaeon | reverse complement strand
ACATCGACGGCGAATGGGTCGACGCGCACAGCGACGATGGGATCGACGTCGTCTCGCCGGTGACCGGTGACGTGCTCGAGACGGTGCCAAACGGCGATGAGACCGACGTACAGGCTGCCGTGGCGGCCGCAGAATCCGCTCGGGTCGAACTCAAAGCGATGACGGCCTTCGAGCGCGCCGCGGTGCTCGATGAGGTGACCGAATACTTCGTCGAACACGAAGACGAGATCGCCGAGCTGATAACGCGCGAAGAGGGCAAGCCGCTGCACGAATCGTACGACGAAACGCAGTATGTCATCGAATCGAGCGACGACTACGGCCACGACGGGATCCGGCTGTTCGGCGACGTGGTCCCCTCCGAACACCGCGGTCGGTTCGCCTACACACAGCGGGAACCCTACGGCGTCTGTGCTGTCATCAGCCCGTGGAACTTCCCGCTTGAGGTGCCCGGCGGCAGCATCTACGCGGCGATCGCCTCGGGCAATCCGGTCGTGTTCAAACCCGCAGAAGAGACCCCCCTTACGGCCTACCACATCGCCGAGGCGTTCGCCCAGTCGAGCCTGCCCGACGGCGGATTCAACCTCGTGACCGGGGCGGGCGACACCGGAGCGGCGCTGGTCGACAGCCACGACGTCCGGCTGATCGCCTTCACCGGCAGCACGGCGGTCGGTAGAGAAATCGCCCGAACGGCCGCCGACCGGAACGCCCAGTGTCTGCTGGAGATGGGCGGCAAGGACCCGATCGTCGTCCTCGACGACGCCGACGTCGAGGCCGCAGCGGAGGGGATCGTAGTCGGATCGAACTGGAACGCCGGGCAGGTCTGCTGTGGCACAGAGCGCGTGATCGCCACAGCGGGCGTCTACGATGAACTCGTCGAGGCGGTCACCCGACGAGTCGACGAACTCGTGGTCGGCGATCCGTTCGAGGAGGGAACCGACGTCGGGCCGATGGTCTCCAAACGCATCCAGCGAAAGGCGATCGATCACGTCGAGGACGCCGTCGACTCGGGGGCGACCCTCACGACCGGCGGGGACGTGGACGGGTTGTACTACACGCCCGCAGTGGTATCCGACGTGACAGCGGAGATGGCCATCTCCGGCGACGAGACGTTCGGCCCGGTGACCCCGATCATGCGCGTGCCAGACTACGAGGCGGCGATCGCGGCGGCGAACCGATCGCCGTACGGCCTCCAGGCGGCGGTGTACACGAATTCGCTGCAGCAAGCACACGACGCGGTCGATCGGATCGAGGCCGGCGGCGTCTTCGTCAACGAGACGAACAACTACTGGGAACGGCTGCTCCCGTTCGGGGGGTACGGGGCGAGCGGATCGGGCGGCCGATACGGCAGCAAGTGGCACCTCGAGGCGATGACGCAGGTGAAGGCAGTGATGATGAACTACGGGGACCACTGAGCAGCCTCGAGGGGGCGCGTCGGATGGCTTCGAAAGTCCGTACGAGACGCCGGCCAAAAGTTAAATAGCGCCGATCAGTGGATACAGGTACCAATGCCTATCGATGCAAGCTTCGAGGACAACCGGGACGCCGTCGACGAACACAACGGTCACAAAGTGTGGGGGCCCGTCGAGGAACCAGAGACGCTCGGGATCCACGGTACCCACGTCGCCGTCGATTTCGACATCTGCCTGGCCGACGGGGCGTGTCTTGAAGACTGCCCGGTGGACGTCTTCGAATGGACCGACACGCCCGGCCACCCGGAAAGCGAGTTGAAAGCCGATCCAGTCAACGAGGACCAGTGCATCGATTGCATGCTCTGCGTCGACGTGTGTCCGGTGGACGCGATCGACGTCGATCCGGGTCGAGCCGGCCGAATCTGACGCCCGCGCGAAGCAGTAACCTTCCGATCGCACTTTCGTGCTGAATAACTACCTATTCTCGAGTGAATTCTCAATTTCGATGAGGGATCGGACGATCGTATTATGATATGAAAAACAGTTATACTCCCGGACTACGGATCACTGGCTGTAGATATCAATGCACACAGTTGTCTTGACCAAAGGCGTCCCCGACTTCCGAGAGGGGGTGGTTTCCTTCGACGAGGACGGCCACCTCGAACGCGGGAACACGCCGACGGTGTTAAATCCGAACGACAAGTTCGCGTTAGAAGCTGCCCTGCAGACGAAGGTACGAAACGGTGGCCGCGTGAGCGTCGCGAGCATGGGTCCGCCAGGGTACAAAGACGTCCTCCGTGAGGCGATGGAGTCGGTGTACGCCGACGATCTGTATCTCGTTTCCGATAGAACGTTTGCGGCCGCCGACACGTGGGCGACTGCCATCACGCTCTCGACGGCGATCGAACACTTCGAAGACGTCGATTTGGTGTTTGCGGGCTTTAAGACGGCCGACGGGGAAACCGGCCACACCGGTCCACAGACCGCCTGGTGTCTCGACTGGCCGTTACTCACGCACGTGATCGCCCTCGACATCGACGCCGAGGAGCGAACCGTTCGCGCGAAGCGGCTGGTCGAAGGCGACGTCGAGGAGGTCGAGACAGTCGAGACGTCCTTGCCGGCGGTGATCGTCGCCGATCCGGAGTTCCAGCCGACCTATCGAACGGCGTCCGATCGGCTCACGCACAAACGGCTCCGCCAGGAGACGATCGAGCGCTCGGAATCCTACGAGGAGCTACTGACGATGTGGGATCACGAAGAACTCAACCTCGATCCCGACTTCGTGGGACTGGACGGATCGCCGACGATCGTCTCCTCTGTCGATCCGATCCCGAAACCGCCGGCCGAACGCGAAGCGACGATTGTCGATCCGTCCGACGACGACGCGATGGCCGACGTGGTCTCTGAGCTACACGCGTTTGCGGGGGGTGACTGAGATGCCGTCGATCGACCCGACCGAACTGACGATCGCCGAATTGGGCCCCGAAATCAAAGACGTCGACGACCTCGAGGAGTTGCGTGCGATCTTGGACGCCGAACAGGCTGGCGATGCGCGCGCCGGTGCGATCACACTCATCGAGAGTCGAATCGAGAAGTTCACCGAGGACGACGACGGCGAGACGATCGACCTCGGTTCGATGTCGGCCGCCGATGTCGGCAACGCGATCATGGACGTCGACGACCCCGATCGGCTGCGGGAACTGCGCGATGAGGAACGAGCCGGCGAGGGGCGCGACAGCGTCGTCAGGCTGATCGAAAATCGGATCGAATCCGTGACGGGCGAGGACGAGGCCGACCCGACCGAGCAAGCCGACGAAACGGAACCGAAAACGCCCGAGGAGCGCCACCCGGAACTCGACCACCCGACAGCGGACAAACAGTTCGTCAAGGCGTTGTCCGACGGCGTCTACCGCGACATGTGGGTGTACTGTGAGACGCAAGCGGGCGAACTCGTCGACGTCTCCCTGGAGATGCTTTCGAAAGCCAGGGCGCTGATGGACGCGTACAACGACGAGTACGACGAGGACGAACAGGTCGTCGCGGTGCTGATCGGTGACGACGTCTCCGAGCACGCCAAAACCTGCATCGAATACGGCGCGGACGTCGTCGTCTATCACGAGGACGATCGGCTGGATCGATTCCAGCACAACCCGTACACGAAGATATTTTGCGACATGGCCCGGTGGGGTGCGGAGCCGCCGATCGCGACCGGCTACGAGGGGACCGATCCGGATCCGGCCGAGTGGCGCGAGTACGACGAACCGCGATACACGCTGTTTCCGGCCACGAACAACGGCCGCGACCTATCGGCGCTCGTACAGGGAGAGCTCGATTCGGGCCTCGCCAGCGACTGTTCGGGGTTGTACATCGAGGACACAGTCATCTCGAACCCGGTCAAAACGGGTGAACCGGGGGCCAAACGGACGTTCGAACGGGTCCTCCACATGAAGCGACCGGACTTTTCGGGGTTCGAATATTCGACGATCCTCTGCATCGACAACCCCGACCGGGAGTTTCACCCGCAGGGTGCATCGGTCATCCCTGGTAGTTTCGACATCGCCGATCCGGATCCCGAACGGGAGGGCGAGATCGTCGAACACGATGTACCCCTCGACGACGAGTGGTTCGACGTCTCGATCACCGACCACGACGTCCTGGGAAGCGGCGTCGATCTCACGGGCCACGACGTCATAGTCGCGGTCGGTCGGGGAATCGGCGACGACCCGACACGCGGGGTCGAACTCGCGGTCGAACTCGCAGAGCAGTTCGACGACGCTGACGTCGGCGTCACGCGCGGCATCGTCACGGGCTCGTACAACTTCGACGGCCACGTCGAGCAGTACACACACGAAGAACGACAGATCGGCGAAACCGGTCAGGTGATCGAACCGCCGTTGTACATCGCCGCCGGAATCTCCGGTGCGATCCAACACAAGGTCGGATGCGACGAGTCGGAAACGATCGTCGCGATCAACACTGATCCGGACGCTCGCATCCGCGATTGGTCGGATTACTTCATCGAAGGCGACCTCTTCGAGGTACTACCGGCGCTCATCGAGGGCGTCGAGGCAGGAACGATCGACGTCGAAACCGCGGCTGACGGAGGTGAACGGTGATGGCTCACATGCAGATTGAAGACGAATCCGACGAATCGACAGCCGCAGAACACTTCGAAGCGATCGTCGTCGGGTGCGGACCCGGCGGCGCGGCGGCGGCGGCGACGCTTGCGGCAAACGGCGTCGAAACGCTCGTCGTAGAACGCGGCGTGGACGCCGGCGCGAAGAACGTCTCCGGCGGCCTGTTGTACGCGGAGGAATCGGCCCCCTACACGATCGACGGCATCTTCGAAGGGTTCCGCGAGGAAGCGTCCGAACGGCCGATCACCGACTACTATCTGCACAACGTCGCCGGGCGACAGGTGAAGTCGTTCGACATCACGGAGCTGCACGATCACGACACCGAATGGTCCGACTCCGTTCTCCGTCGGCACATGGATTCGTGGCTCGCCGAACGCGTTCACGAGCGGACGGTTGAAACGGGTGGGGGGCTGCTCACCGAAATCACGGTAAACGGAGTACTCCGGGAGGACGGCGAGATCGTCGGCGTCACCTGCGAGGAGGTCGATCCGATCCGTGCGGACGTGGTCATCGGCGCGGACGGGGTCAACAGCCGGCTCGCACGGGACGCGGGTCTTATGGACTGGGAGGAACCCGACGAGTGGTTCCAGGGCGTCAAAGCGGTCGTCGACCTCCCCTCTGATTCGATCGAGGATCGCTTCGGTATCGGTCCCGACGAGGGGGCAGCCCACCTGTTTTCGGGGGACCTCTTCGAGGACGTTCGCGGCGGCGGATTCGTCTACACGAACCGCGACTCGTTGTCGATCGGCTCGGTGTTCCACCTCGACAGCCTCGTGGCAGAACGTGCGGAACCACACCAGCTGCTGGACGCGCTGTTGACCCACCCGGTACTTGGCGAGTGGCTGGACGCCGAGTACGTCGAGCGCGAGTACGCCGCCAAGCTGGTGCCGGATTCGAAAAAGGTCGCACTGCGGGAGCCCCACCGCGATCGGCTACTGCTCGTCGGCGACGCCGCCGGACAGATGCAAGCGCAGGGGCCGATCATCAAAGGGATGAACCACGCGGTGACGGCGGGCGCGCTCGCCGCCGAGGCGTACGTAGACGCGAAGTCGCGAGGAGACCCGTCGAACGCGGGAACGCTTTACGCGAAGAAGCTGCAGACGAGCGGCGTGATGGACAAGCTCCGACCGCGCAGATACGAGGTCGCAGCAGCGATCGGGGAGCGCAGTCCCGTCGCCTCCGTCACCGATTCGATCGTCGATTCGACGGTCGGTCGGCTCGGCGTCCGCGCGATGGGCGGCCTGCTGGGCAGACTGTACAGCTCGCCGTTCCTGTCGATGGCCGTCCCGGACACGCGAACGCCGTACGTCACGCTGCCGACGGTGATCGCAGAGGAGCTTGGCGACCCAATCGAGGGGCGAAACGACGTCGAACCACCGTCGCTCGCCGATCGGATCGGAGAGTTGACCTACGACACCGACATCGGAAACCCCCACATCGAGGTCTTGGACAACTCGTGGGACGCAAGCGGCGCTGCGGTAACGGCCTGCCCGGTGAGTGCGAGCGGGTTCGGCGGCGGCTGCTACCGCGAGGAGACCGTACAGGTGAACGGTCAGACCGAACGCGTCGTCAGCCTCGACACCCAGCCGTGCGTGGAGTGTGGCACGTGCGCGGTCGTCGCCGACACCGATTGGTCGCACCCGCGTGGCGGGAAGGGCGTCGAGTACAAGGACGGATGAGCGTGGGGGAGCGATCGACCGATCGGATCGAGCCGAGCCGGTACGCAGATCGGATCGAGCGGCTGGCCGAGCGTGCGAACCGCACGGCTCGCGAACCGATCGACGTCCCGTTTGACGCACCTGATCCGGAGCGAGCGGTGTCGATACTCCAGCGCGAACTCGGCCCCGTCGTATCGGTGTACATCGAAGCGCGAACGGACGAGGATCCGGTCGCGTTTTCGGGTCGCGAACTCGATCGGCTCCACGAGGCGACGAACGTGTGGCTCCGACTATATGCGGCCTGCTACGGCGTCTCGATCGACCCGGACGTGACGATCAGAGACGTCGCCGAACTCGTGATCGAAACCCACGACATCAAAGACACCGCAGCACTCCTGACCGGCGTGCCGATCGAGTGATCGACCGGGGTCGATTGCAGCGACGACGACCGCTCCCAGCATGCGATCGGGGTCGCCCCCGATCCGAGATCAACCGTTATATACTCAGCGTGTGTTACTTGCTGACATGGAACTACTGCAACAGCTCGAATTCGACAACGCCGATCGCAAGGACATCTACGAGTACGTGGAGCGTCACGGGTCGGT
>JBNJFV010000127.1:0-6882 GCA_051747145.1 Halobacteriota archaeon | reverse complement strand
ATCGGCGAGATGTAAGCCGATCCGATCTGATTCGATCCGATCCGATCCGATTTGATCGATCCGATTCGATTTGATCGATCCGATCCGATTCGATCCGAAGATCGCTGGTTTCGCCACTATTCGAGACGGTATTTCTAAGGTGTCTGACTCTCACAACCGGTGTATGAGCGGTCCTGAATTCGTCGAGCGGTCGGATCCCGACGAGGTGTTCACATCGCTTGCGGATCCTACCAGAGTCGCCATCCTGCAATCCCTGTGGGAGACAGACGGTCACGAAGCGACGTTCTCGGAAATCCGGACTGCCGTCGGGATGTCCGATTCGGGACAGTTCAACTACCACCTCAACACGCTCACCGGGCAGTTCGTCGCGAAGACCGATGCCGGATACTCGCTCACGCAGGCCGGCGAACTCATCAACGGCGCGATCGCGACGGGTGCGTACACGCTCGATGCGGCGATCGATCCGATCACGCTCGAACCGCCCTGTCCCACGTGCGGCGGCACAAAGACGTTCTACTACGAGGACGAAACGGTCCGTATCGAGTGTGACTCCTGTCCGATCACGAGCGGGTTCGTCGTTCCGCCGGGCGTCTTCGCCGGGTACGATCGCGAGTCGATCCCCGACGTCGCCAGTCGGTATCTCCGATCGACGTTTCAAACGATCAAAAGTGGATTCTGCTGGTACTGTGAGGGGCGTATCCGTCCGACAGTCGATTCGGTCGTCGACGTGTTCGCGTCTCTCGACGGGCTCCCCGAAGGCGTCCCCGAGGTCGCTGACTCCCCCTCCGAGTCGACGGCGGACCTACTCGAACAGTTCGATATTCCGACCGATATGGCTGCACAGCTGCACGACATCCCGTGGGTCAAATACGAGTGCGATCGCTGCGGTGCCACGCCGACGACGTCACTGGATTTCGTATTCCTCGATCACCCGGCCGTCGTGAGCTTTTATCACGATCACGGGATCGACGTACGCGAGCAGTCAATGTGGGAGTTAGAGCTCGTGTCGACCGATCGGGCGGCCATTCGACGTCGCGACCCGTTCCGGGCGCACGTCACGTATCGAGTCGGCGACGATTCGCTCACGATAGTCGTCGACGACGCCCTCGACGTCGTCGAAATCGAGGCGTACGGTGGGTGACGACCCCCTGGCAGCACCCGACGGCGTGACAGAGCGGCAACTTGTGTCACGTCGACGTGAGTTCGTCCAATACCCACACCGCGGGGTCTTTCGCCAGCGGTTCGTTCGCATTCCCGCACTGTGGTGATTGGACGCAGGACGGACAGCCGTCCGCACAGTCGCAGCCTTCGATCAGCCGGGCGGTCCGATCCATCAGCTCCTCGACACTCGAGTATCCAGCCCGCGTCAGCCCGACCCCGCCCGGATAGCCGTCGTAGATGAAGATCGTGCTCCGTTCTGTGTGTGGATGGTACGGCGTCGAAAGCCCGCCGACGTCGCCGCGATCACAAAGCAGTGCGAACGGAAACAGCGAGATTATCCCGTGTTCGGCGGCGTGAATGCCGCCGTTGAACGCCTCGTCGTCGTATCGCGCCCGGATCGCTCCCTCCAGATCCACAGGCACAGTAACGTACAGCGCCTTCGTCGCCAACGTCGTCTCCGGTAAGTCGACCATTTCGTCGCCGATCACGGTCCCCGTCCGGCGATCCGTTCGCTGAAACCCCGTGATTCGCTCGGTCACGGACACGTCGGCGAACCGAACGGTCGCCTCGTCGTGACCTGCCGCGGGTTTTTCCAGCAGGTCGGCTTCCACCTCGATCGACGTGTCCGAAAGCACCCGCGTGTAGTACTCGGCCCACGTGGGCTGCAGTATCGCCACGTCGCGTTCGAGATCCAGCGACGACACTTCGTAGGATTGTCCCTGGTGGTGATAGATCGCCCCTTCGTGTGCGTCCCGGAGGGCGTCGGCGAACCCGAGCGTCGCGACGACGTCGTTCGATCGGCCATCCAGCAGGTCGATCTCGCGATTGCCGATCGTCCGCAGGTTCATCGCGTGTTGGGGGCTGTCCCCGCCGGCGTACGTCCACCGGGTCCCGTCGTCGGTCGATCGACGCTCCAGTCGGCCCTCCGTGCGGAGTCGCCTCACAATGTCAGGAAACGATCCCCCGAAGTACGTCTCGTCTTCGGGCGAAAGCCACTGTTCGCTGGCTGCTGCGGCCACGTGATCGACCAACAGCGCCTCGTTTTCAGGGTTCGAGACCGCACGTTCGGGATCGGCGTCGAAGAACGCCTCCGGGGTGTCCATGAGATACTGATCGAGCTGGTCCTCGCCGCCGACGAGGACGACGAGTGCAGGATCGTCGCCCCGCCCGGCTCGCCCCGCCTGCTGAAACGCGGACATTCGCGTCCCCGGGTATCCGTCGAGGAGCACCACATCGAGCCCGCCGATGTCGATTCCCAACTCGAGGGCGTTCGTGCTCCAGACCCCGCGGAGCCGACCGTCGTGTAACTGCGCTTCGATCTCGCGACGCGTATCGTGGTTCAATGCCGCCTGGTAGGCGCGGACGGCTCCGGCGAGTTCGGGTTCGCCGCGGTCCTGCAGTTCGCGGCTGCTCTCGGTCGCGTACCGTTCTGCGGCCTGCCGTGCACGGGTAAACGCGAGCGTCTGGTACCCTTTGCTCACGAGGTCACAGAACAGCCGCTTCGATTCGGTGTGGTTCGATCGCCGACGGCCGGTGCCGCGATCGCGCCACTCGTCTCCGTACGCCGGCGGATTCCACAGCAGCCAGTGTCTCGGTCCGCGGCCGCTTGCGTCACCATCGATCAGCCGAAAGCTGGCGTCGCGAGCGCCGGTGATGCGTGCGGCGTGTTCGATCGGATTTGCGATCGTCGCCGAGCAGCAGACGAACTGTGGATCGCTGCCGTAGCGTTCGCAGAGTCGACGTAACCGCCGCAGAACGAGCGCGACCTGCGTTCCGAACACGCCGCGGTAGCTGTGTAATTCGTCGACGACGACCAGTTCCAGCGAGGAGACGAACCACTCCCACAGGCGATACGCGTGCGGCAAGACCCCGTAGTGTAGCATGTCGGGATTCGAAAGGATCACCGTCGGCCGCCGATCGCGTACCGCCCGCTTTTCGGATTTCGACTGCCGCCCGGTGTACTGGGCGACGGAGACGCGAGTGCCGAATCCGAGCCTCCGTGCCAATTCCGAGAGCGATTCGGCCTGATCGGCGACGAGGGCGTTCTGTGGACCGATGTAGAGCGTCCGGCCGCCGTGATCCATCGCGTTCTCGAACGCGGGGACTGTGTACGCGAGCGTCTTTCCGCTCGCCGTCTCCGTCGCGAGGACGACGTTCTCGCCAGCACGGAGTGCGTCGATCGCCGCGGCTTGATGTGCGTAGAGCCGATCGATCCCACGATCTTCGAGCACAGAGTCGAGTCGCGGTTCGAGATCGATCGACGCGTAGGTCGGTTCGCGGGCGGGGAGCGATCGCTCCGCGACGATCTGTCCCTCGTAGGAGCGACGACTCCGGAGCCAGTCGACGACGTCTTCCACACTCGTAGGGGGACGTGGGACCGCCTAACCGTTTTGGTGGTCCCTCGCCGGTCGCGAGTGATCCGTCGCCTTCGACACGTCACCGCGTGTCATCCCGTACCGACACTCAACAACACTTATTTCGGTCCTCCGGCTTCGATTTTACATGAGCGACATCGTTGTCGTCCTCCCGGACGGATCGGAGCTGTCCGTCCCGGCGGATTCGACGGTCGAAGACGTAGCGTTCGAGATTGGACCCGGACTCGGACGCGACACAATCGCCGGAACGATCGAGGGCGAACTCGTCGACAAGGCCGCCCTGGTCTCTGACGGCGATCGCGTCGAGATCGTCACCGACCAAAGCGACGAGTATCTCGACGTGTTACGACACTCGGCGGCACACGTCTTCGCACAGGCGCTCCTCCGACTGTATCCGGAGGCGACACTCGCAATCGGCCCGTGGACCGACGAGGGGTTTTACTACGACGTCACGGGTGTGGATCTCGACGAGAGCGATCTGGCAGCGATCGAAGACGAGATGGCACAGATCGTCGAGGCGGATTACGACATCGAACGCCTCACCCGGTCCAGAGCGGAGGCGATCGAGACCTACGAGGCCGAGGACAACCCCTACAAACTCGACATCCTCGAGACGGAGGCCGCAGACGAAGCGGAAGTCTCTTTTTACAGACAAGGGGAGTTCGAGGACCTCTGTAAGGGGCCGCACGTCGATTCGACCGGCGAGATCGGCGCGTTCGAGCTAACGAACATCTCGGCGGCCTACTGGCGCGGCGACGAGGACAACGACACGCTCACCCGCGTGTACGGCACCGCCTTCGAGAGTGAATCCGATCTCGAGGCGTTTCGCGAACGTCGCGAAGAGGCCGCCGAACGCGATCACCGGAAGCTAGGCCGTGAGCTAGCGCTGTTTTCGATCGACGAGACGACCGGGCCGGGACTTCCGCTGTATCATCCCAACGGCAAGAAGATCCTCAACGAGCTTGCGGATTTCGCCGAGGCGCTCAACCTCGAGGCGGGGTACGATCCCGTCGAGACGCCGCACCTGTTCCGGACGGAACTGTGGAAAAAGTCGGGTCACTACGACAACTACGTCGACGACATGTTCCTCCTCGACGTCAACGACGAGGAGTACGGGTTGAAGCCGATGAACTGCCCGGGTCACGCGACGATCTTCGACCAGCGATCGTGGAGCTACCGCGATCTGCCGGTCCGGTATTACGAGGACGGAAAGGTCTACCGGAAGGAACAACGCGGCGAACTGTCGGGTCTGTCGCGGGTGTGGGCGTTCACGATCGACGACGGCCACCTGTTTTGTCGGCCCGACCAGATCGAATCGGAGATCAACCTCGTCATCGACAACATCCTGACGGTCTTCGAGACGTTCGAACTCGACGCGGAGGTCGCCCTCGCCACGCGTCCGGAGAAGTCGGTCGGATCCGACGAGATCTGGGAGCAGGCCGAAACCCAACTGCGCGCGGTACTCGACGACAGCGGGATCGACTACCAACTCGAACCGGGTGATGGGGCCTTCTACGGCCCGAAGATCGACTTCGCGTTCACCGACGCGCTCGGACGCAAGTGGGACGGGCCGACGGTCCAGCTGGATTTCAACATGCCCGATCGGTTCGATCTCACCTACACGGGCGAGGACAACGAGGAACACCAGCCTGTGATGATCCATCGTGCGCTGTACGGCAGTTACGAGCGGTTCCTCATGGTCCTCATCGAACACTTCAACGGGAAGTTCCCGCTGTGGCTCGCTCCAGAACAGGTCCGTATTCTGCCGATTTCGGACGACGAACTCGGCTACGCGTATCGGCTCCGAAACGCGTTCGAGGAGGCAAATTTCCGCGTCGGAATCGAGGACCGCTCGTGGACGCTTGGCCGAAAAATCAGAGCCGCCCAGGAGGATCGCGTGCCGTACATGATCATCGTCGGCGGCGACGAGAGAGCCGCCGGGACGATATCCGTCCGCGATCGGGCCGAACGCGAAGCCAATGCCCTCGAACTGGAGACATTCCTCGACCACCTCGAATCCGAACGCGACGAGAAGCGACTGCGTCCGGACTTTCTGGATTGATCGGCCGACCCGAACCCGACCTCGATCGGCTGCTGGGGACCGTCACGCGACACCGAGCGATCCGGTTGGCAAGCCCACGGCGTCACCGTCGTGAGCGTCGGATCTAAGCATACCAGTACGCTTTTATTACCTAATGGAAAACGGTTAAATATGGCTGACCAGCCACGCGTACGAGAGCTTACGCCACCGGATCGCACGCTGATGGGACCCGGCCCGAGCGACGTCCATCCACGGGTGCTTCGATCGATGAGCACCCCGCTCGTCGGACATCTCGATCCGTCGTTCATCGAGATCATGGACGACGTTCAGGAGTTGCTACGGTACACCTTCCGAACGGATAATCAGTGGACGATTCCGGTTTCGGGGACGGGCTCGGCGTCGATGGAGGCGGCGATCGGCAACCTCGTCGAACCCGGCGACACCGTGCTCGTTCCGACGAACGGCTACTTCGGCGGCCGCATGGAGAGCATGGCGCGTCGGGCAGGCGGTAGCGTCGTTCACGTCGAGGCGCCGTGGGGCGAACCGCTCGATCCGGTCGACGTGCAGGCGGCGTTCGAAACGCACCAGCCGGACGTGTTCGCGTTCGTCCACGCGGAGACGAGCACTGGCGTCTTACAGCCCAGCGTTCCGGAGCTGACGTCGATCGCGCACGACCACGGCGCGTACGTGATCGCCGACTGTGTGACCTCACTCGGCGGCGTGGAACTGCGCGTCGACGAGTGGGACATCGACGTGGCCTATTCGGGCGCACAAAAGTGCCTGTCGTGTCCGCCGGGGGCGAGTCCGCTCACGCTTTCGGATCGAGCGATGGACAAGGTGCTTTCCCGATCGGAGCGGCCGCGATCGTGGTACCTCGATCTCACGCTGCTCGAAGGATACTGGGGCGAGGATCGGTCCTACCACCACACCGCACCCATTACCAACGTGTATGCGATCCGCGAGGCGCTTCGTCTCGTCGCCGAGGAGGGGATCGAAGCGCGCTGGGAGCGACACCGCGAGGTCGCCGGCGAACTGAAAGCCGGGCTCGTAGAGATGGGGCTCGAGATGAACGCTCCGGAGGCGTACTGGTTACCGAGTCTCAACGCGGTACGCGTCCCCGAGGGGATCGACGACGGAGCGGTCATCTCTCACATGTTGGAAGAGTACGACGTCGAGATCGCAGGCGGTCTCGGTGACCTGGCTGGCGACGTCTGGCGGATCGGCTGCATGGGCTATGCCGCGCGACCGAAGAACGTCCAGTACGTCCTCAAAGCGCTCGAGTCGGCGCTTGCCGACCAGGGCTAC
>JBNJFV010000126.1:0-7137 GCA_051747145.1 Halobacteriota archaeon | reverse complement strand
GATCGAACGGTACCGCCAGGGCGTCGTACACCGGCTGCAGAACCGTTGCGATCTCGTCGGTATCCGACAGGGAAACCGTGAGACTACCGGAGACGAGCGCCGCACCCGCGGTTATGCGCTGGGCGATGCCGACGATTTTTCCGGTGTCGGTGGCCGCCGGATCGCCACGGATCGAATGATCCCCCGGACAGTACGATCGGGGCGGCTCCCCGGCGGCGACTGACGCGCCGACAGACTCGAGGGCCGCGATCACCGACTCGGTTGTAGACGCGTAGCGATCGGCCATCCCGCAGCGGAGATCGTCGATCGCGATCGTCCGGGCGAACGCGAGCCCGTCACCGGTGTAAGCGACCGCCCGCCCGCCGACGCTCCGTTCGACAGGCGGAAACCCGAGATCTACGGCTGCCTTCCGGGCGCGCTCGTATCCCGGGGCGTGGGTGTCGCGTCGACCGAAGGCGAGTTGTCGATGCGGCGTCCACACCCGGACCGTCGGAGTGCCCGTCCGTGCGGTGTACGCGAGCATCGCTTCGACCGCGTTGCGATCCGCGTCGATCGACGCTCGCCGACCGCGGATCACACGTATCGTCATGTCGATTCGAACGAGCGGCGCGGCCAAATAGCTCACGAGAGGCTCGGGAATCGGCGGACGATTCAGACGACAAGCCGATCGCGTGTCGGGAAACGTACCGATCGCGTCTTCGATCGACGTTCGACACCTGACCGATCGTTGAGGATCAGAAACGGCGAACCTATCCGAGATGCGCTCGAACCGTCCGCAGATGCCTCCGCAACCCACGCCGGTGGCGATCGATCGGGCACTGGTCGACCGATACGATCGGTTTTCGCTGTACAACTCGCCGTACCCGGCGCACGATCGCGGGAACGCGATCGATCTGTACCCTGGAACCGAGACCGCGCTCGCACCACTGTCGGGCACCGTGATCGACACGGTGTCCGTCCGGTGTCCGAATCGGTCGTACGCAGTCGACACCGACCACCTGATCGTCCTGTCGGTCGAGGAGGGGGCGAGGTTCTCGAACGGCGAGGACGAACTCGTGGCGCGAATTCTCCACGTCGATCCCGACGTTCGACCCGGCGATCGGATCGAAATCGGCGATCGCCTCGGCACCCTGGTCCGATCGGGATTCTTCGGCCAGTGGGTCGACAACCACCTCCACGTCGACTTCAGACGGCGGGAACAAGACCTCTACCGGGCGAGTGGTGCGGTCCCGATCGAACTGGACGTCGAGATACGCCCGATCGAATGGGATGGTCGCGGTCGGGTCGTCGAGACGGGGCCGACCCACGCCGTACTGGATGCGCCAAAGCACCCGGATCCGGGGACCTTCGCCGCGATCGCCGCCGATCAGGGAGCGCCGCTCGACGGCGGATTGGTCCACTACGATGGCGGTGGGGTGTTAGTCGATTTCCCGGATAGTGAGCCGCGATCGATCTCGATACTCGGAACCGACGTCGGCGTCGCCGAAGGACGCGACGTGACGTGGAATCCGATCGAGGTTCTGGCCAACGGAACGCAGATCACCGGCCTGTCGCTGTTCGCCGATCGGACCGATCAGTGGGGTGTGAAACTCGTGACGATCGAGTCGGCGTTCGAAGTCGGCGAGACGGTGGAAGTTCGGATCGAACCGAGCGACGATCCGATCCGCCTGAGCTGATCGTGACGTCGATCGGCCGATCGACCCCTAGGGGCGTACAGCCGGCGCGTGGATCGATCCGCGACGGCGCGCCGGGCTCCCGCCTCGACCGCCGCGGACAACCGACAGGACACGCGAGGGGTTCCTCCCGGCATCGTATAAAAAACGATCCAATGACCGATTTCGGGAGGTACGAGTGACGTTCGGCCGCAGGAACAGAGCCTACGAATCGCCGGGGACATATCCCCCCGGCCCGATCGACGAGTATGAGCGACGAAGGGCACGCCGAGCCGTTCAACCAGGAGCTGACCGAACTGCTCCGACGATCGATCGAAGAGGAACACGGGTATCTCTCCTGGCTCGGCACGAAAGTCGAGGAGGTCAGCGAGGGCCGGATCGTGCTGTCGGTTCCGTACGACGAGAAACTGACGAATACGACGTCGCCACCGACGGTACACGGCGGCGTTGCGGCGACGCTGATCGACACGGCCGGCGGGCTCGCGCTCCGGACGACGTTCGACGACCCGACTGTCGGCGGCGTTGCCACGGTGAACCTCAACGTGAACTACCTCCGGCGGGCCGACGGCGACCTCAGAGCGATCGCGGACGTGGTGCGATCGGGCCAGTCGATCGGCGTCAGTCAGATGTACGTCGAAAGTTCGACACCGGACGGCGAAACGAAAGACGTGGTGACCGGACAGGGATCCTATCGGCTCTTTCGGGACTGACGGCCAAATCTCGGTGGGTCGGGTCGAGAAACGGCTGAATTCGAGGGGATCAGTTCGAGACACGACTGAATTCGGAGGTACAGGCCGAGAGAATCGGTCGTATCTCCTGATCCACGATTGTGGGAGTGTTCCTCCGTGTGAGACGATCGGTGGCTGCAGACGCTTTCGACGTGCTTTTTATTGCCCGCACAGTCACATCCTGTAATGGCAGATTTCAAAGTCGTCGTCGCCGATCCCGAAACAGGCGAGGCGTTCCAGCGGGAAGTGGACGGACAGGACGCGAACCGATTCCTCGGTCGACGCCTCGGCGACGAAGTCGACGGCAGCGCCGTGGGCCTAGAGGGCTTCACACTCGAACTGACCGGTGCATCCGACGTCTCCGGCCGCCCGCTCCGTGCTGACGTGCCCGGACCAGACCTCAAAGAGCTTTTGCTCACCGACGGAGTCGGCTACAAACCGAGCCGCGAGGGCGAACGAAAGCGCATCACGGTTCGCGGGAGCGAAATTTCCGCCGCGGTCGCACAGATCAACGCTGCGGTCGTCGACGGCGAGGGATCCGTCGCTGACGCGCTCGACGAAGGCGAAGGCGACGGCGAGGACGACGGATCTGACGAGTAGATCGAACACGCGTTTTATCCCGGTTCACGCCCGAGAACAGCTATGACCGAACGAGTCGCAAGCGATAGCGATGCCGTCGAGACCCACCGAGCGGAAATTTCCCGACTCGGTGGGACGCGAAACCTGTGTCTTCGGCTGCCCGAATCGGCCTGCAACGAGCTGAACGCGGCGGATTTCGTCAGGCTCGTCATCGATCGAACGGAACGCCACGCTCGCGTCGAGGCCGACGCCCGTGGCTTGTTGCTCCGTGGGGCCTTCGACAACCGCCGGCTCGCTCGGACGGCCGGTGCGGGCGACAACCGGCTCGCCGCCTGGCTGTCCGAACTCGATCGCGGCGAGGGCGACGGCGTGGCGTTCGACGTCGTGCTAGCGGGCGAGTTATACGGAGTCAGGGAACCGGGCAAGCGAGCGGTGTACGTCGCCCGCGAGGGACCGGCCGATTCGCTCGCATCGATCGCCGAGCGACTCGACGGACAGTGATCGGATCCGATCGAGACCGACAGACCTGATCAGGGACGGCATCGGCGGCGCTACTCGGCCCCGAACGCGAGTGACAGCCCCTTTATTCGTCGCGGTCGGACGGACCGTATGAGCAACCTGGCGGCATACCTCGCGGGGGATCGCCTCGACGACGTAGCGATCTTCGTGAGCGAAGCGTTCATGGACGAAAACATGGTACTGGCCAACTACGGCGAGGACGTCGACGGCGGGGTGGTCCTGATCGTCGACGGCGAGGAGGGGCGCGCGGCGTTTTCCCAGGGGACGGGCATCGATCCGATGCGGTTCGCCGGTGCCGCGATGGATCGCGAGGGGTACGTCGAACCCGACCTCTCCGGCGGTGTCTGTCCGGCTGAGAACGAATCGGGCGATCGCGACGAAGAAGGGGACGACAGTCACGAGCACACGATCGAGTTCGTCTTCTCCTTCGCGGAGGCGCAAAACGAGGACGTCGGCGGAATTTACGCCGATGGAGACGTGATCCACGCGTACGCACACTGTTCGTGTGGCGAGAACTTCAACCAGAAGTGGATCGCGGGAAGCCGGGAGTGACGTCCACCTCGCGTAGTGAAACGATCGACTGATTCAAGCGATCGACTGATTCAAGCGATCGACTGATTCAAGCGAACGATCGGCGAGTTCCGACGGTCGATCGACCGATTCGTCTCAGGATTCGGAAACGCTCCCGTCGGCCACGCGTTCGAACGCCGCCAGAATCACCCGTTTTGCGGACTCTCCGTTCGTCGTCCAGTGGTACGCGTAATCCAGCATGTCGTCGTAGATGTCGGGTTTACACCCCGACGCCTTGGGATGGCCGCCGCCGTTGACCTGTCTGGCTACGAGGTGGGCCTTCTCGAAGTCGTCGCTGCCGCGGATGCTCGCACTGCCGGCGGGTTTGACGATCACTGCGGCGTCGGCACCGGCCGCTCGCAGGGCGTCTGCGACCTCGTTCTGCGAGCACCGTCCGTACGTCACGCCGACCGTCCACGGGCCGACCCGTTTGTACTCGGCGCGATCGACCGCCTTCTGAATCAGGTTCGTCTTTTCGACGCGCCGGTGTTCGATGTATTCGACCACGGGGTCGGGCAATTCCACGCCGTACGCGCCGACGATCGCGACGTACTCCTCGGCGCCGGTCCAGAAGGCGTAATCTGCGAGATCCTGACTGCGCGGATCGTCGTTTACCCAGAGGTCGTGATCCCGCGTCACCGCGGCGAGTTCGACGAACCGATCGTCGAACTCGTAGGGCATCGATCGAAGCGCCACGTCGGTGCTGCACTCCGTGTCCGAATCGCCCACCACGAGATCGACGCCCGCCTCCCGGACGGCGGTGGCTGCGTCGTCGGTCCACTGGTGGTGATCGTACCACGCGAGCCGATCGCACCGATCAGAAAGCGCCTCGATCGGGTCGGCGATCGTCCCGTACTCATCCGGACAAAGGTCGCAGACGAACAGATCGACGCCGTCGGCTGCGTACTCGGCGACCCGTTCGAGCGACGTCGCGAGCGAGTGCGGCCCGGATGCGACGAGAGCGACCGAGGACCTCGATCCGATCGGTTCGCCTCCCGCCTCGGCTGCGGAATCACCTCGATTGGCGGAGGCGTCGGCAGTGTCGGCAGCGTCGGTCTGGGCGTCCGCGTCACCGTCGAGTCGATCGTCGATCTGGTCGTCCGCGTCACCGTCGAGTCGATCGTCGATCGCCTCCAGGAACGGCTCCGGATCGAGCGAGGCGTCGTACGCCTCGCGAATCAACGCCACACAGCCGAGGCCGTCGGCGTCCGAATCGGTGACGACGATCGCGTCAGCGCCTTCGATCGTCGCTTTCGCGTCCGCCTCCTCGCGTTCCTCGTCGAACGAATCCGGGTAGAAGAATCCAGCCCCGGGCACGCGCGATCGGCGGTCGATCGTGAGCCGATCGGTGTCGATGAGTTCGTCGTCCATACCGTGCAGACGTGACACCCCGTGAAAACTCCGACGAGTTCGCGGTGCGACCCGCGTGCTCGGCAGCGGGATCGGCGCAGTCGATTACTATCGACGTCACCCAGCGACGCGCCCGACGACGCGAATCCCGGACGACGAAACCGCCTCAGGCTTCCGCATCCGACAGCTGTCGAACGGTGAGCACCGGGACCGGACACGTCCGTACGATACGTTCGGCGACGCTTCCGATGAGGAATCGATTCTCGCCGTGACGACCACGCGTCCCCGTCGCGACGACGTCAACCTCCTGTTCGCGTGCGTACGCGCTGATTTCTGCGGCTGGTCGCCCCTCACGGACTGCCGTGACGACGTCCGTCGTCGCCGCGTCCGTGACCGCCTCGAGGGCGGTTTCAGCCTGCGAGGACAGCGCGTTTCGGAGGTCCTCTCGGACCGGTTCGGGCGAGGATTCGACCTCCCCGGCGTCGACGACGTAGAGCGCGTGTACTTCGGCGTCGAATCGGGCCGCGAGATCGATCGCCACGTCGATCGCACGTCGCACGCTCTCAGAGCCGTCCGTCGCGATGACGATCCGTTCGATCATAGCCGTCGTTCGACGGCGGGTGGCATAAAACATCGACACACGCGGTCGTCGTGGCGTGTGACCGATCGAGGGGAGTGTTTTTGAGGGCTGGCGTCCACCTCGGCGTATGGCGAATCTCGACATCGATCTCGTGGTCGTTCCGGTCGACGGGAGCGACGAATCACGGACTGCGGTGGAGTACGCAGCAGCGATCGCCGAAAAATACGACGCGTCGGTGCACGCGGTATACGTCCTCGGCGAGGAGATCGTTCGCGCGCTGGAAAACGACGTGATCGACGAGGCGGACGTCGCCGACGACACCGAATCGTTTACCGACGAGGTCGCCGCCATCGCCGCGGAAATGGGCGTCGACCTCCGAAGTTCGATCGCCTACGGCTTCTCGACGCGAATCAAAACGATCCACCCCGGAAGCGTCGTTCTCGACACGGCCGAAGAACTCGACGCCGACTTCCTCGTCGTCCCCCGAGAACCGAAGGCAGACGACCCGAGCGACGTCCTCGAGAAGGCCGCAGAGTACGTGCTGTTGTACGCCAGCCAGCCCGTGTTGTCAGTCTGATCGGCTCACCAACTCCGAGTAGACGGTCACCCGTCGTCGGCAAGTCTGATCGCCATCTCCAACTCGAAGCTCTCTGCGTTACTGATCTCGAATCCGACCTTCTTGTACAACGCGACCGCCGCGCGGTTCCACCGTTCCACGGTGAGCCACACCTTCGAGACGCCGTTGTCCGCGCCGTGTCCGAGCAGCGCCTCGATCAGACGGGTGCCGATCCCCGCCTGCTGGTAGTCCTGTAGGACGAAGATCGCAAGCTCAAAGGCGTCCGCGTCGGGCACCAACGTCGCGTGTCCCGCGGCAGTATCGCCGTCCCACGCGATCACGTTCAGGCAGTCGTCGGCGAGGATCGTCTCGAGCCACTCCCTTATTCGCGGTTCGCGACCCGGCGGGATCCCCTGTGCGCGATCGGCGGGATCGAACTGGCGGTACATCTCGACGAGCGTTTCGAAGGCGGCGTCCGACCCCTCGTAGGGCTCGATGCGGATCGATCGGCCCACGCGATCTTCGAAGCGACACGGCGGCGACTCGAACGGCCCTGACACGGTCTCGGGGTACCGTCTCTCG
>JBNJFV010000125.1:0-7268 GCA_051747145.1 Halobacteriota archaeon | reverse complement strand
GACGGCACCCACGCCGGGGCGAAGGCGCTACGACAGGCGGTTGCGGCGACCATGGCTGACGTTCCGCTCGCGGAGTACGCCGAGGACCACCCAGAACTCGCCGTCGCGATCGACACGTGGGGAACCGAGACGCCACGGTGATCGCCTGCCCACGCAGTCGGTAGTCGGGGGAGGAACGTCACTCGTGGTCGATCGACAGACGGTCGCTCGTGGTCGATCGGACGTACCTCATCCGTCCACAATCGGACGGACCGATTCGACGCCGGTCAGCGACGCCACATTCTCCCACGAGATCGCCGCCCGAGCGGTCGGTTCCCGCGCGGTCAGCGCCCCGCAGGCGTTGCCGACCGCCAGCGCGCGCCGGTAGGCAGTCGGTTCGTGCGGGAGGGGCGCATCCCTCGATCGGCGCTCCGAAAGCACCGTCGCGAGGAACCCAGCGGCGAACGCGTCGCCCGAGCCGGTCGTATCGACCACGTCGACCTCGAACCCCGGATGGGACAGCCGCCCCGCCGGCGTCCGCACCTCCGCCCCGTCGGCACCGAGTTTGACGACGACGATCCGGTCGGGGGCGTCGACGTCGATCGATCCCTCCGAAACGATCGCGGCCTCCCGTCGGTTGACGAACAGCACGTCGCTTTCGAAGAGCGCATCCTCGAAGTCTCGCCCCCCGACGCGCCGGCCGGGATCGAAGCTCACGGTCACACCGGCGTCGCCGGCCGCGGCAGCAAGTTCCGCGGCGGTCTCGGGTCGCTGGCTCGTCATGTGCACGTGGTTGATTGCGTCGAACACGCCCGCGTCCAGCCGCGACGCGGAGAACGATTCGTTTGCGCCCTCGTTGGCAAGCACCATCACCTCGCCGTCGTCGTCGACGACGAGGTACTTCACCGACGTCTGTTCGCTGTCGTCGATCAGGACGTTCCCGGTTTCGACGCCCGATCGGTCCAACTCACGGAGCGCCATCGCGCCGGCATCGTCGCCGCCGACGCTTCCGTACACCGCCGTCAGCGCGTCGAGGCCGACGAGCCCGACGGCGACGTTGGCCGCGCTCCCGCCACCCGATTGGATCAGTCTGCGAATCCGCACTTCCCCGTCGGGGTCGGGCAACGAGCGGACGTGCATCGTGACGTCCCAGTTGATGTGTCCCGCCGAGAGGACCGTTGGGGCAACACTTTTCGAATCGTTCATGCGTCGATCCACGGCTCCTCGACGCCGTCACCGAACAGCTCGCGCATCAGCGTGACGATGCTTTCTGGCGGGTACTGTCCGCGTTCGGTCACGATCGCGTCGACGTATCTCGGCGGCGTTACGTCGAAGGCGGGGTTCCGGACGGTGATCTCGCCGATCTCGGTGCGGGTCGCCTCGTCGATCACCTCGCGTTCGTCTCGCTGTTCGATCTCGACGGTGTGGCCGGTCATAGTGTCGGGGTGCAGTTTCAACGTCTGGGCGGCGACGACGATCGGCGTGCCGCGATCGCGGGCGTTGACCGCGAGGCCGCTCGTCCCGATCTTGTTAATCACCCCACCGTCGGCGGCGATGCTGTCGGCACCGACCAGGACGTGATCGACCTCGCTGAGATACCGTCTGGCGGCGTTGTCGACGATGAGCGTCACGTCGACACCCATCTCCACAAGCTCCGAGGCGGTGATGTGGCCCTGATTCCGTGGCCGCGTCTCCTTGACGATCGCAGAAAGCGTCTTTCCCTGCTCTATCGCCGCCTTCACGCACGCCAGCGCGTCCGTGGAGTGACAGTGCGTCATGATGGTGTCGCCGTCTCGAAGTCGGTTGGCGCCGATCTGTCCGAGGTCCTCCTGGGCGTGTTCGAGCCGATCGACGAACGCGTCGGCGCTTTCGACGACGCTCGATCGGAGTTCGCCGACCGTCTCGCCGTCCATCCGGCGGAGAACGTATCGAAGCGCGTTCGGTAGGCTCACCGCCGTCGGCCGCGTCTCCTGCAGCGTTCGTCCGGCTTTGCGCATCGTCGCGGCGAACGCCTCCGGCGAGGACGGATCCGTTTCGAGCGCCTGCTCTCGGAGGGCACCGGCGGCGGCACCGGCGATCTTCGCGGCGCCGCGAATCTCCATCGACGAGATGTCCTCGGCCGTCTGCTCGACGGCGGGGTGGAGTGTCCGGGATGACATACCGAGGGAGTACTCGATCGAAGTACAAGCGCCTTTGGGAGAGAAAAATCCGCGGGGAACCTCAGTCGGCCAGCGGGACCGGCTCGTCGAGGTCGATCTCGCCGGCGTCGAGCGCGGCCTCGACCTCCCGTGCGGCCTGCACCATGTTCTGCATCTTGCCGTAGGCGATCTCGCGCGGCAACAACTTGAGCCCGCAGTCTGGTGAGATCGTCAGCCGTTCGGGCGGGACGACCTTCAACCCCTGGCGGATGTTGGATTTGATCTCCTCGACGGATTCGACTTCGGCGGTGTGGGCGTCGACGACGCCCAACGCCAAGTCTGGGACGAACGCCGGATCGGTGAACGTCTCGATCTGTTCGTACCCGTCGTTGCACAGTTCGACGTCGAACTCGTCGATCGGATAGTCGTTGATCTCCGGGTAGATCCGCGAGTAGTCGCCGTAACAGACGTGGAGGCCGATCCGAATCTGCTCGTCGATCCCCTCGACGATCCGGTCGAGACACTCGCCGACGATCGCGTGATCGTCCGGCGTGGTCGCAAGCGCCGGCTCGTCGATCTGGATGTAGCGCGCACCGGCGTCGACGAGCGCTTCGATCTCGGTGTTCACCAGGTCTGCGAGCGCGTACGCCAACTCCTCCTCGGAGTCGTACGCCTCGTTGAACGCCCAGTTCGCAAGGGTGTAGGGACCGGTGATCGGCACTTTGACCGGCTTCTCGGCGACGTCGCTCGTGAACGCGAACTCGTCGACGAGCCACGGTTCGTCGTATTCGACCGTCGAGACGACCGAGGGCTTGTCGAAGTAGTTGTGCCCCCACACCTTGACGGGACCGTTAAACTCGTAGCCGTCGATCCGGTGGGCGAAGAATTCGACCATCTCGTTGCGCCGCATCTCCCCGTCGACGACGGTGTCGAGGCCAGCGCGCTCGTGTTCGTTCGTGATGAGTCGACAGGCGTCGTCGTGGGCCTCCTCGAGGTGGTCGTGGGTGAACTTCGAGTCGGGGTCGGCCGCCAGCTCGTCGGCGCGGTTGAGCCACTTTGGCTTCGGGTAGCTTCCGACGACCGTCGTCAAAAGGAAGTGCTCGTGGTCGTGGTCGTTCGGGCGGAACTGCGCTCGGTTGTCGGCGGGGCGGCTCATGCTGTGACCTCCTCTTCGCGTTCGGAGTGTGCGGCCGCGGCGATCGCGGCAAGTTTCTCGAGGTGTTTGTTCACGGGTAGGTAGAACGGTTCGGTGTTCGTGGTGAGATACAGCGTCTCGAACTCCTGGACCGGGAGGTTCGATTCGACCCAGTCGACGCGGTCAGATAGCGTCGCCGGCGTTTCGACGAGGGTGTTCTGGCCGTCGGCGATGCCGAGAGCGGCCTGTGGTTTCCCCCCGTACTCGTTGACGTTGTAGAGGGTTTGATCGCGATCGCCCGCGATCACGTCGAACCCGATCGCCTCGACGTCTGCGTCCATCAGGTGCGCATACACCTTCTCCTCGAGCGCGCCGAAGTAGGAGTGGACGACGACGTCGGCGTCCGTGGCGGCGGCGACCGTGTCGATCGCCTCGCTCGCGCGCGCGTCCAGCCCGTCTCCCGGCGCGTTCGCCACCAGCGACGGTTCGAGCAGAAACAGCGTCTCGTGGTCGGGCAACGCCGCGGCCTCCCCGGCGAGGAACTCCGCGATCGCCGCGAGGAACGTCTCCTCGTCGCCGTAGTAGTCGTCGCTCGCGAGATCGAACAGCGAGTACGGGCCCGGAAGCGTCGCCTGCAGGCTGTCGGCGTCACCTTCTAGCCGTTCGGCTGCGGCCTCCAGCTCCGCGGCGACATCGCCTGAGAAGGTGAGTTCGCCGCGCACCCGCGGGTCGCGATAGAAGTTGTTGTTGTCGTAATACCGGACGATTCCGCCCGTTTCGACGTTTTCGTGGACCGCAAGCGGGTGTGCGAGCATGTCGTCCCAGCGGAGCTGTCCCTCGACGACGCGATCGAGACCCGCCTCGAGTTGGTCAGCGAGGACGGCTGCTCGGTATTCGTCGTACGCCGCAACGATCTCCTCGGACTCGTCACCGGAGATCAGATCCCCTTTCTGGTGGCCTTTGAGGTCCGAAAGCCGTTGCTTTGCCGGATCCGGGAGCGGAAAGAGCCCCGGCGTGGTGGCGACTCGTTCTGTCATCACTGCGGGATTCGCGATGACGGCCTTTAATATTTGCTAATGTAGTATATGCGTGTGAGACATACCCGGTGCGGCAACTCAGGCGGATGGAGTCAGTTCGAGGACGAAGAGCGTCTCGAACGGATACGACTCCTCGCGAATCGTCCGGAGGGCCAGGCCGTTCGCGTTCGCGATCGACTCGACAGCGTCGTAGCCGGTGAGACTGCTGATCAGGAGGTATCCGACCCCACCGGGAGCCAGCACGCGCCCGAGCCCTTCGAGGAACGGGACGACGAGCCGCCGTCCGTCGGGGCCGCCCGAAAGCGCGTGTTCCATCCAATCGTCCCACTCCGCGTCGGGATCGGTCGGGAGGTACGGCGGGTTGAACGCGACGACGTCGAACGCGCCCGCACGGAACGGATCGAGGAGGTTCCCACAGATTGCGGGGAGACCGCGATCCGTCGCCGATCCGCACGCGTGGGGGTTGACGTCGCTTGCGTACACGCTCGCGCCGGTTTCGGCGAACCGTGCTGCGACCCAGCCCGAGCCAGTTCCGACCTCCAGGACGCGATCGGTTCGATCGAGGCGGTCTGTCACGGCGTCCACAAGGAGCGCAGAATCCGCTGCGGGCTGATAGACGCTGGTCTCCTCGCCGCGCCGTTCGGCCAATCGACGTTTCGAGTCTTCCGTCACGACGCGCCACCGTCCGGTCGGGGAGTCGTCTCGGAGGACGGTTCCTCGCGGGGCCTGGGGTCGATCGCAGTGTGGCGAACTCCCCCTGCCTCACTTCTGGCGGAAAGCTCGCGTTGTGGGAACGGGATCTTGATCCCTTCTGCCTCGAGGGCCGACCGAATCGCGCTGATCATCGCCGTCCGCGTCCGCCATCGTCGGCGCGCTGTCGGATTGTCGATCCAGACGCGAACACCGAGGACGACGGCCGATTCCCCGAACCGCTTGTGAACGACCTGCGGGGCAGGAGCCTCGAGGACGCGATCGATCCCACCGACGGCCTCCCTGGCGACGGCGGCTGCGGTATCGGGATCGACGTCGAAATCGACACCGACTTCGACCTCGATCCTGAGCAGCCCGCGACGCGTTCGGTTCGTGATCGCCGTGCCGCTGACGACGTCGTTCGGGATGACGACGTACTCACCGTCGAACGACTCGATCCGCGTGTTGACGATCGTGATGTCGGTGACGGTTCCTTCGTTGTCGTCGATGACGATCCAGTCGCCGACCTCGAACGGTCGGGAGAACATCAACACGAAGCCGGCGATCACCGACCCGAGCGTCTGTCTGGCGGCCATCCCGACGACGATCCCGAGAAATCCGGCACCGACGAGGAGGCTGCCGAGGTTGTCGGTGAACAACCCGAGGACGATCAACACGGCGATCGTGTAGACGCAGACCTGTACGGACCGATAGAGGATTTCGCGTTCGTGATCGCCGATCGACTCCTGTTCAGTTGCTAACTCGCGGATGACCTGCCCGAGAAAGTCCGTCACCGCGTACGCGCCGCCGAGGACAACGATCGAGAGGACGATATTCGCGACCTGTGCCCCCAGGTCGAGATTTCCGTACGCCCCGAGCAACGCGCTACTCAACCCCCACGTCGCGATGACGAGAAAGACGCCGCCGGCGGTGACGGCCGCGATTGCCGCCGAGATAGCCAATCTCGCCATCGGACCCATCGAGTCCTCCTTTTGCCGCCGCCATCGTTTGATCCCGCGACGGACGACGACGACACCGACGATGACCGCAAGCGTCACCAGAATCTGGTTGAGGTTCACGGCGATCGGTCCGAGGTACTGGAGCGGATCAGCCACTCGCATCACCGCCGTCGACGCCGTGTTCGACTGCGAGCGTTGCGAGAGAGGCGAACTCCGAGGGGGAGAGATCGCCGGCTCGTTTCCCGAGCACCGTCTCGTCTGTGGCCTCGAGGAGCGTTTCGGGTCGGGAAAGGCCAGAAATATGTGTGGTATTTCTGATCGCGTTTCGTATCGTCTTTCGCCGCTGGGTGAAAAGCGCCTTCACGAACCGCAGGAAGAACGCCTCGTCGTCGACCTCGTATTCGGGGTCCCGCGGCGTCGCCCGGACGATCGCGCTTTGGACGGCCGGCTGTGGATCGAACGCGCTGTTCGGGACGTGTTCGACGATCTCCACGGCCGCAAAGTGTTGTGCACCGACCGACAGCCGACCGTATTCGCTGGTCCCCGGGGCGGCGACCATCCGTTCTGCGAACTCCCGCTGGAACATCAATACGAGGGGGATCTCAAGGCGCAGCAACCGGAAGGCGATCTCGCTGGAGACGCTGTAGGGGAGATTCGAGACGCACGCGGTGACGTCGTCGGGGAACGCAACCGCCAGGGCGTCGCCGGCGACGACCGCGAGGGTCTCAGCGTCGATCGCCGCAGCGAACTCTTCGCGGAGGTGCGAGACGAAGGTTCGATCGCGTTCGACGACGGTCACCCGATCGGCGATCGACAGGAGCCGATCGGTGAGCACGCCGGGGCCGCCGCCGATCTCGAGGACGTGCGACGTGTCGGCGTCTTCGGGGAGGTATCCCGGGATCCGATCGACGACGCGATCGTCGACGAGAAAGTGCTGATCGAGGTCGGGGTTTCCCCGCGCCCCGGCGCGTCGAATCAGGCCGTCGGGGTCCCGCGCGCCGTCCTGTGGGCCCGTCGGCGCGGTTCGGTCGCTCATTGGATCGAGTAGATGCGGCGGGTGGGTAAACGTCTCGCTTTCTCCTCGCTGACGGAGGGCGCAGGTCGATCGAGTGCAGAAAAATACGATTCGGTTCGGTTCGGTTCGGATCGAATGGTTCGCCTGTCTCCACCCGGTTCCTCACCGCGACTCGCCGGAACGGACGAACACCCGATACTTCAGATCGTCGTCTCTGAGTTCTTCGAGGAGCCGATCCGCGATGACGTCTCTCGGATGGTGGAGACCGGACACCCGATCGGAAACGTCCTCGAAGCTCTCGAAGGGACCGCGTTT
>JBNJFV010000124.1:0-7280 GCA_051747145.1 Halobacteriota archaeon | reverse complement strand
CTCGGCGACCGTGTACGGGTCGGTTTCGCGTTCGGCGATTTGCGCTGCGAGTTCGTCGATACCGCCGTGGGCGTCGATTTCAGTCTCGAGGAGGGCGGCAGCGTCCGACCGCAGGAGTTGACGGACCTCCGCTGCGTACCTGACGCGTTCGGTTCTCGCCGCCTCGCCCGACCGATCGAGGTACGCACGATGTGTCTCGAGCGTCTCGACAAGTTCGTCGATTCCCGCACCGCGAGTCGCGATCGTCTCGAGCACCGGCGGGTCCCACCGAGATTCGACTCCGGTACCGTCTTCGTCGTCGATTTCGTCGGGCGAATCCGGGTGATCCGGCACGTCGAAGCCGTGATGACCCGTGTCCAATCCGGCAGTCGGATCCCCGCGCATGTGGATCATCTCTTCGAGGTCCGCGACGGTTTTCGTCGCGCCGGACATGTCCGCCTTGTTGACGACGAAGAGGTCGCCGATCTCCAAGATTCCCGCTTTGAGCATCTGGATATCGTCGCCCGAGCCGGGCTGGACTAATACGACGACCGTGTCGGCGGTTTTGACGACGTCGATCTCGTTTTGCCCTGCACCGACCGTCTCGACGATGATCCGGTCTTTTCCGAACGCGTCGAGCGCTTTCACCGCGTCCGCCGTCGCCGTCGACAGCCCCCCGAGCTGACCGCGGGCACTCATCGATCGAACGAAGACGTCCATGTCGCCGACGTTCGACGCCATCCTGATCCGATCGCCGAGCACGGCACCGCCGGTGTACGGCGAGGAGGGATCGACGGCGATCACACCGACGGTTTCGCCTCGATCGCGGTAGCTACGTGCGAGTTTGTCGACGAGCGTCGATTTGCCCGCGCCGGGGCTGCCGGTGATCCCGACGACGCTCGCGTTCCCCGTGTGCGCGTGTAACGCCGACACGAGTTGCCTGTAGCCCGCCGATCGGTTCTCGATTCTGGTGATCGCCCGCGCTAACGCCCGGTGGCTCCCCGAGAGGAGGTCCTCGACGAGGCCGTCGTGTACTGGCTGGCTCATCTGTGTGCTCAGGCCCGCTCGGGCGCGTTCGACCGAACGAACTCGACGGTGTCCTCCATCGGCGTCCCCGGACCGAAGATCTCGGCGACGCCAAGTTCCTTTAACTCCTCGCGATCGTCGTCGGGGATGATGCCACCGACGAGAATTAACGTGTCGTCGAAGGCGTCGTACGACTTGAGCCCCTCGATCACTTTCGGCACGAGGGTGTTGTGTGCGCCCGACAGGATCGAGATGCCGAGGACGTCGACGTCCTCTTGCACCGCGGCGTGAACGATCTCCTCGGGGGCCCGGTGTAACCCCGAGTAGATGACTTCGAACCCCGCATCACGGAACGCGCGTGCGATGACGTGTGCGCCTCGGTCGTGACCGTCCAGCCCGACTTTGGCCACGAGACAGCGGATCGCACGTTGCTCTGCGTCTGCGCTCATACGTGCGGGTTCGACGCCCGTTCGTTTGACTCTAACGGAAATCCCGACAATGTTTCGCCCGCGTCTTGCGTCCGATCGATTCGACGATCGACGCCTCGGTTCGATCGGAGATCTCATCGGTTTCGAGTCGGAAACCGGCGAGAAGTGATAGGTCGACGCACGTGATAGCCACACGAGCTGAAATAATACTGATACGATTTGCTGGCAAACTCCATACCGGACACATGGTCGATCGCACACACAACACGACGGACTGTTCGCTGTCGGACGCTGTGACCAGACTCCGTACCGTCGCAGACGGACTGGAATCGGACACGCCGACGATCGACGTCGGCAACAAGCGGATCCGACTGTCGCCCCGAGACAATGTGACGTTCGAAACGACGGTCGCGGAGCGATCGAAACTCATCGGAACGAACCGAGAGATTGTGACGCTGGAACTCTCCTGGAAGGCGAATGGTGATCGATGATCTCTTCGCCCGTACAGATCAGCCCCGGTATCGAGTCGACGGCCGTAATCTTCGGTATATCCCTTCTCGTCGGGACGATCGGTATCTTCCTCGGCGCGCGGCTCGTGATCGACAGGGACACGAGTCTCGTTCGTGCGGCGCTCACGGCGGGCGTCGGGGCGATCGCGTGGGTGCTCGCGAGCGTCTTTCTCGGCTGGATCCCGTTTCTGGGCCCCGTGTTGACGCTCGCGGTGTGGATCGGCGTCATAAACTGGATGTATCCCGATGGGTGGGCTAGTGCGATCGCGATCGCGGTCGTCGCGTGGGTCGTCGCCATCGCGATCGTTTTCCTGTTGGGAGTTGCCGGTGACATTCCCGCCGCGTCGATCGCCGCCTCTCTGTGAGGGCGTGCGCCTCGGCCGTTTGCTGACGCCGTTCGATGCCCCCCGAACAACGCCTCGCTTACACGTGCTCTTCGAGGAAGTCGACGATCGCCTCGTACGCCTCGATACGGTTCTCCAGTTTCGTGAAGCCGTGGCCCTCGTCCTCGAAGACGAGTTTTCGGACCGGAACCCCCTGTTTTTTGGCCGCATCGACGATCTGTTCGGCCTCGTCGATCGGCACACGCGGGTCGTTGGCCCCGTGAAGGACGAAAAGCGGGGCGTCGATGGCGTCGATCGTGTTGATCGGCGAGATCGACTCCAGAAAGTCTCGATCGTCCTCAAGGGAGCCGTACTCCGCCTCGCGCAACGATCGTCGCCACTCGCCGGTGTTTTCTAAGAACGTCACGAAGTTTGCGATTCCGACGATGTCGATTCCTGCGGCCCACAGGTCCGGGTACTCGGTCAGGGCTGACAAAACCATGAACCCCCCGTAGGAGCCGCCCATCGCGACGATCCGATCGGGATCGACCGCAGGATGCTCACAGAGCCACTCGAGGGCCGCCTCGACGTCGGCGACCGAATCCATCCGCTTTTCGACGTCGTCGAGCGCGGCGTAGGCCGTCCCGTATCCGGACGAACCGCGAACGTTCGGTTCGAAGATCGCGTATCCCTCCTGCAGGAAGTACTGTGTGACCGGGTTGAACGAGGGGCGACGTTGCGACTCGGGGCCGCCGTGGATGTCCACGATGACCGGCGTTTCGCCCGCTCCCGTGTCAGTCTCCGGCAGCGAGAAGAATCCGGGGATCTGTCGCCCGTCGAAGGTTGGATACCTGACGAGTTCGCGTTCGACGAACGTTTCGGGCGGGATCGCAGCCGTCGCCGCCCGCGTCCACTGCGTCGACTCGCCGGTCGTCCACTCGACGACGTGGACGTTCGCGTTCGCCGTGCTCGCCGTGACGGTGACCGCGTAGCGATCGCCGTCGGGCGAGAACGTCACGCCGCCGGCGACGCCGGTGGGCAACTCGGGTGCGGGTACCGGGTCGATCCGATCGTCGTCGACCAGCTCCCCGGCCGTCAGCTCCGTGTAGCCGTCCACGTTCCGCGAGTAGACGAGCCGTCTCGTGTCCGGGTCGACGGTAACGCCGTCGAAGTTCCACTCGTCCCCTAGAGCGGTCCCCTCGGTGGAGACGACTGCGAACTCCTCGCTTTCGACGTCGAGCCGTTCCAATCGGAGCGTGTCGGTTGCGCGATCGGTGACCAGATAGATCGACTCCCCGTCGGGGCCCCACTCGGGGCTCAGATACCGGACGTCGCCGGTGTGCGGCGTGAGGTGGGTTCGCTCGCCGGTTTCGACGTCGAGAACGGAGATGTCTTGATCGAAATTCGAATACGACTGGACGACGAGCAATCGCGTGTCGTCTGGGCTCCATCCGGCGAGCGAGAGCCAGCCGTCGCCTTCGTGGACGAGTTCGGCGGCCGTCCGACCCCCCGTTCGTGACTGGACGTACACGTCGAACACCCGTTCGTCTCGTCGGTTCGAGGTGAACGCGATCCGATCGCCGTCGTTCGACCAGCCGCCAAAGCGGTGTTTCGCCGCCGGCGATCGGGTGAGATTCGTCAGCGCACCCGTCGGCACGTCGAAGCGATACAGCTGTGCCCGTTCGTTTCCGCCCTCGTCCATCCCGAAGACGAGCTCCGGGCGGGTCGGCGAGAACCGGGCGAACGTCACCCGCTCGGTCGAGAACGTGTGCTGTTCGGGCCACCGCCCCGGTCCGTCCGTCGACCAGACCTGCGGTGTGCCGGTCGTGTCCATGCAGAATGCGAGCCGATCGCCGTCGTGTGAGAAACTGCCGCCGTAAGCGCTTCTGACGTTGAGGTACCGATCGATGTCGTAGCGGGACATGGATGCAAATCACGCGCCGGCGGCAAACCGTTTCGGGTGCGAAACGTTCACGCTCGAGCGTGTGATCTCATCGATAGCGAGATCAACCTCGCCGGTCGGTCGTACGATATCGCCGATCGGTCGCACGATCTCACCGATCGGTCGTACGGTCTCACCGATAGCGAGATCGACCCCGCCGATCGGACGCTCGGCCGTCGCGTCGCCCCCGTCGTCGGATCGTGTGGATTTTTCATGGGTGCGTTCTATCCACCCAGTATGCGTGTCGCGTTCGTGATGATGGAACCGCCTCACTTGCGCGACACCCCCGCGATCGGCCGAGTGCACCGTCTCGCCCGCGAGCTGGCCGATCGCGATCACGAGGTCGTCGTCCTCTGTTCGAAGTGGTGGGACGGAATCCACCGCTCGTTCGAACAGGACGGCATCGAATATCGGGCGGTGACGAGCGAGCCCGCGGTCCGCACGTTCGCGACGAAGCTCCCCTTTGCGATCCGGAAGGTGCGTCCGGACGTCTTACACGTCATCAACACGCCGCCGGCCCCCGTCAGAGCTGCGAACGCCACTTCGAAACTGCTCAGGGTTCCAGTCGTCGTCGACTGGTGGTCCGACGTGGATGGCGATCGAGTCACCAGCTATCGGACCGTAGCCAGGGGGGCCGATCGGATCGTCGTTCCCTCGCGGATGGTCGAGACGATGGTACGCGAACACGGCGCGACCCCCGATTCGATACACGTGATTCCGGAGGGGGTCGACATGGATCGCATCCGGGCCACCCCTGCGACGACTGGCGTCGATATGGTTTACAGCAGACGGCTCGACGAGCACGCGAACGTCGAGACGTTCCTGTTGGCGCTCGCAGAGCTGCGCGATCGCGACTGGAACGCGGTCGTCATCGGCGACGGTCCCGCCAGACCCGACGTCGAACGAACAGCGAGCGACCTTCGGATCGACGACCGGGTGCAGTTCGTCGGCGAACTGCCGATCGAAGACCGGATCTCGATGCTGAAAGGCGCACACGTCTTCGCACAGACCGCGGAGTTCGAACCGTTCGCCGCCGAACTCCTCCTGGGACTCGCCTGCGGGTGTGTCGGTCTCGTCGAGTACCAGGTCGGATCGAGCGCACACGAACTCGTCGAAGGGAAATCGAAACTCGAGGGAACTCGCGGCCGACTCGTCACCTCGCCACAAGAGCTGGCAGCGGAGGTCGTTTCGACCCGGGATCTCGATCGATTGCAGATCGACGAGGCCTACGATTCCTACAGCTACGACGTGGTCGTCGATCGATACCTGTCGGTGTACCGGGACGCGGTGTCGACGAGCGGACTGTTCTGATCGGGAGAGAGGGCGATCGCCGACTACTGCTCGTCGTAGTCGCCGCCGTATTTGAGGAAGAAGAAGGCGAACGCGAGCGTCGACATGAGGACGACGAACGCAGCGACACCGAGCGTCCGTGCCGATTCCGGAACCGGTGGTGGACCGCCGCCACCGCCGTCCCCGCCCACCTCGACGGTGTCGATGTCGTCACCCACGGCGATCCCCCCGAGCATTCCCAGCGATTCGTGGGGCTCACAGATGTATTCAGTAATCCCCGCATGATCCTCGGTCGCGGTAAATTCGTAGGTGTGGCCCTCTTCGTCGACGGGTGCGCCGCTTTCGAGATCATCAGCCGCCGGGCCGGTCGTCCCGATGACGTTGTGTCCGCCGCCTCGCCCGGTCCACTCGAAGACGATGGTCGTCCCCGGATCGACCCAGACGCCCGTGGGATCGAACGCCAGTCCGTCGGGTCCCTCGCCGACTGCAACCGTTACCTCCTCCTCACCACGCGCATCGACGCTCGATCCGACGTTGGCGGAATCTATCCACCCACCCCAGGCGGGCTCTTCGGACTGTGCTGCAGCGCTTCCGGTTGCCCCGGCGGCCGCCCCACCGGCTACGGTCGCTCCGGCTGCCGTCCGGATGAACCCCCGGCGAGACACGTCTGCGTTCTCACTCATACACCCCGGTTGGGGGTGGCCCGTAGTGAATACTTTGGTTCGACTTCGACGCGCGGCGGTCCCGACGTCGCACTACAACGTGTAATCGTTCTCGCCAGTTTCAGAGACGAGGAACTCCCGAAGTAGGTCGATCGTCGCGGCGACGTCGTCGACGTTCGCGCTTTCGGTGACCGTGTGGAGGTACCGCGTCGGGATCGAGATCGCACCGACCGGCTTCGCCCCGTGTGTGTTCTGAAAGCCCGCCGTGTCGGTCCCGCCGGCCGGTAGCACCTCGAGCTGGTAGTCGATTCCCGCCTCCTCGGCGACCGATCGGAGCCGACGGTGAACTTTCGGGTTCGTGATAACCGAGGCGTCTTTGAGTTTGATCGCCGTTCCTCCGCCCAGTTCGGTCACGGCGTCGGCGTCGTCGCCGATCACGGGGACGTCGTTTGCGACGGTGACGTCGAGGGCGATCGCCAGATCGGGATCGATGTCGACGCCGAGCGCCTGGGCCCCGCGGAGTCCGACCTCCTCTTGCACCGTCGCGGCGAAGTGGACCGTGACCGCCGGATCCTCGATCTGCCGTGCGGCCTCGAGCATCGCAAACAGGCAGATCCGATCGTCGAGCGCCTTTCCGGTCACGGTGTCGCCCATCTCGATCGTCGTCTGTTCGAGCGTTACCAGATCGCCGACCGAGACGCGATCGGCGGCGGTCTCCCCGTCGAGACCGAGATCGACGTACACGTCTTTCACCTCGTCGTCTTTCGACTGCTGTTCTTCGGTCAGGGTGTGTGGCGGCACCGACCCGATCACGCCGGTGAGATCGCCGTCCTCGGTGTGGACGGTCACTCGCTGTGCGCGCAGTACGCGCGGGTCGAAGCCGCCGAGGGCGTCAAGCTGGACGAACCCCTCGTCGGTGACGTGACGAACCATGAAGCCGATCTCGTCCATGTGGGCGGCAACGGCGACCGAATACGCCGTGTCGCCGTGGATCGTCCCCACGACGTTCCCCATCGCGTCGGTCCGTACCTCGTCGACGGTGTCGGCGAACTCCCGGCGAACGATCTCGCGAACCCGATCCTCGTAGCCCGGTACGCCGCTCGTTTCGGTGAGTTCCTTCA
>JBNJFV010000123.1:0-7311 GCA_051747145.1 Halobacteriota archaeon | reverse complement strand
TCGGAGTCGAGTCGGCCGATCGGCGTTCGGTCGGTCAGTGGATGTTCGGTCTCTCAGTCGATGTTCGGCTGATCAGTCGTTGTTTCATCTCCCGTGAGGTCGGCCTCGAGATTGACGAGCAACCGTTGGAGTTCCGATCGTCGCAGGTCCGCACCGAGCCAGTCTTTGAGGATCGAAAACGTCCCGCCGAAGGTGAACGTCGTGAACACCGTCACCCGCGTTTCGGCGTCACCGTCGATCGTCAGCCTCGTGTACATCGACTCGAAGGGTCCGGCCGAGCCGACCTGCGTGTACTCGTACCCGTCCGGCAGGCGGGTGAACTCGAACGTGGCTTCGTTGTCGTTGTAGTCGACGGTCACGACCTCACCGGAAGCGGTGTCTGCGGCGGACACCACGGTGTACGTATCGGCGTACTCGAGGATCGCCGTCGGCGAGAGGTGCGCTTCGACCGTCGATCGGGGGACGTCGATGTCGGCCGTTACCTCGATCTCTTTCATTACCCGGTCGTTCGATCGTGAACGGTTATATGTAGTGAATTCGCCCGTGAGTACACGTCGATCCTGTATCCCTCCGATCGTACCAAGTCGGCAGCGTGCAGTTGACGTCCGACGTTCCGCAACGGTCCTCGACGGTTGACCGCATAGGAGAAACGGCGATTTGCGTTATCGGGACTGTTTTATCAATAGGCTAACTGCTGTTTTGCATGGAAATTGGGGAATTCACAGTCCCGTCATCGGCGATCGGTGGCGTTGTCGTACTTTTTGTAGCCAGTCTCGGGTATGGACTTCTCGTCATGCAAAGTCTCACAGCGCCGATTGCGGTATGGATCGACGTGCTTCGATTTGGCGTGCTCTTATTTGTGGCGTATCTTTTCTACCGATTCGTGATCGCGGTCGAAACGATCGCCACCAAATTATGACCCTCGACGACGGCATCGATCGGATATTCAGACGCGAATGCGGTACCGTGTCGCACTCGTACCTGCTACGTATTTCGGGTCGTGTCGGCGGCCCGATCGCGTGCTGATCGATCCTCGCGTCCGTCTTCTCTCTGCGGCTGCTCGTCGGCCGACTCGGTCGCGACGTCGATCGACTTTTCCAGCACGTCTCCCACCGCCTCCGGGGTGATCCACGCGTCGATCACGTCACCGTCGGCTCGAGATTCTGTCGTCCTTCCGTCGGCTGTGACGCCGTAAATCGGCGTTTCGGGTGGCACCTGCCCGAGGACGTCGCGGTTCACGGGTGCGACTCCGTCGGCGACGACGATCGAATCGGCGCGGCCGCAGGCACGGACGGCCCTGTCGATCGCCGCCGGGTCGATCGTTTCCAGTGGTGGGGTCGCGAGCGCGTCGAAGCCGAGCGTCCGCGCCGTCTCGACGACGACGTCGGTTTCCGGGACGATTCCCACGCTGCCGGTGATCCCTCGCTCGGCCATCGCCGCCACCGCGCGTCTCGCGACTGGACCGCCGCCGAGGACGTGCACGGTGTGAGCATTCTCTGTTGGCTCCGATCGCGGGACGACGCGCGCGGTCGCGCTCACCGGGTCGGTCGTCACCGCGACCGACGTGTCGAACGCGGACTCGATCGCCTCGACGGACAGTACGGACGCCGGCGAACCGGCTGCCAGTACAGAGCCCTTCGAGAGGAGAAGCAGTTCGTCGCAGTATCGGGCGGCGAGATCCAGGTCGTGGATCGCGGCGATCACGGTTCGGTCCGCCGAGACGATCGCTTCGAGGAGTTCGAGCGTCCGAACCGCGTGGTTGATGTCGAGGTTCGCGGTCGGTTCGTCTAACACCAACACGGGCGTCCGCTGGGCGAGCGCCCGTGCCAACAGGACGCGCTGGCGTTCCCCGCCGCTCACGTCGGTGATCGGTCGATCGGCGAACCGCTCGATCTCGGTTGCGGCCATCGCCTCGTCGATCGCCCGCCGATCCGTCTCGTCCATCGATCCGAACCTGGAGACGTGTGGATGCCGTCCCATCTCGACCGTTTCGCGGACGCTGAAGGCAAACGAAAGCGACGTCGTCTGGGGCACGGTCGCGACGAGCCGTGCCAACTCGCGGGCCGAACTCGTTGCGACGTGTCGATCGTCGACGCGTATCTCGCCGCTGTCGATCGGCGTCGTTCCGTTGATCGCTCTCAAAAGCGTCGTCTTCCCCGCGCCGTTTGGCCCGATCAGACCGACGAAGCGCCCCTCGGGAACGTCGATCGAGACGTCCGAGAGGACTCTCGAGCCGCCGAGCGAGACGGAGACGTTCGACACCGAGACGACGGCGCGCCGCTCCTCATCGCGGTCGTCAGTTCCATCGCGGTCCTCGGGTCCCTCTAGGGGGTCGTCCGGCAGGTCGCTCACAGTTCGTGCACCTCCCGCGATCGGAGCAGGTACAGAAAGAACGGCGCACCGAGGGCCGCCGTGACGATGCCGACCGGGATGTCGGACGCCCCAAGCGCCGTTCGCGCGATCGTGTCCGTTATCACGAGAAACGACGCACCGGCGAGGGCGGCCGTCGGAAGCAACACCCGGTGGTCCGGCCCGACCACGAGCCGAACCATGTGCGGAACGATGAGCCCGACGAAGCCGATCACGCCCGACACCGCGACCGCCGCGGCCGTGATGACGCTCGAGAGGACGAGCAGGACTTTCTTGGTCCGTTCGACCTCGACGCCAAGCCCCTTCGCGTCCGTTTCCCCGAGCAGTAAGACGTTCAGGTCTTTGCTGTATGCCAACAACAACACGAACAGCGTCGGAACGAGAATAACGGTGATTCCCACGTCGTCCCAGTGGGCGTTCCCGAGATGTCCCATCAGCCAGTGGACGACCTGCCGGAGGCTCTCGCCGCTGTACAGCTGCAAGAACGCGATCACCGCGCCCAGAAACGCTTGAATCGCGATACCCGCGAGTAGAAGCGTCGCCACGGGCGTCTTTCCGCCCCGCGTCGCGAGCAGGTAGACGGCGAACGCCGTCACGATCGCCCCGACGAACGCCGCCCCGCGCAACCCCAGACCGAGCGGGATCGCAGTCGGGATGACGAGGAACGCGACCGCACCCACAGCGGCTCCCGACGAAACCCCGATGATCGACGGGTCAGCCATCGGATTTCGGAAAAATCCTTGCATAACAGTCCCGGCGGCCGCGAGCGCGAAGCCGACCGTGGCCGCGAGGACGATCCGCGGCAGCCGAACGCCGACGACGATCTGCTCGTGTACGCGTTCCGTCTGGAAGGCGAACGGCGCATGCCAGACGATCTCGACGGCGGGCGCTTGCAGCACACTGCCGCCGATCGCCACGGGATTCGACGACAGCGCGACGCCCACCGGGACCGCGATCGCGTTGAGGATCACCGTGACGACGTCGATCGGCGGGATGTACACCGGCCCGATCGCGGCACTCGTCGTCAGGACGACTGCAAGAAGCGCCGCTAACCACGCCGAGTACGCCGTCGCGCGTCGCCACTCAGCCATCGTACACAATCTCACTTGCATTAGGTAAATACTTATTGGGTTACCCCGCTTTTTCGTACGATGACACAGCTACGAACGATCCTGACCACGGTACTCGCGTTCGTGGTCGTATTCGGCGCTATCGGGGCTGTCCCGGGTGCTGCGACCGCGCACGGTACACCGACGTCGAATGCAGTGGAGTCGGCGTCGGTCGCACAGACGAACGCACCCGACTGTGCGTTTCCGATCACAGTCACGGACGCCACCGGTGAGGAGGTGACGATCGACGAACGGCCAGAGCGCGTGACGACGACGAACCCGAGCGCCGCCCAGATCATGTGGGAGATCGGCGGAAAGTCGCAGGTCGTCGGGACGTCACAGTTCGCCCACTACCTCGATGGAGCCGAGGAACGCGAGAACGTCTCTTCGACGGATTTCGGCGTGAACGTCGAACTCGTGGTCGGGACGGAGCCGGACCTCGTCCTCGCGCCGAACTCCACGCAGGAGGCGACGATCGAGGCGCTCAGAAACACCGGGATCACGGTCTATCACTTCCCACGGGAGACCGACATCGAGGACGTGAAAGACGTGACGACGACCGTCGGCCAGCTCACCGGCAACTGCGAGGGTGCGGCGGAAGCGAACGCGTGGGTGGACGCCAACGTCGAGTCGGCCGCGGATGCCACGGTGGACGCCGATCGACCACGCGTGTTGTACCCGCTCGGCGGCGGATACGTCGTCGGCGGCGGGACGTTCATCGATTCGATGATCGACGCGTCCGGCGCGCAGAACCTCGCAGCCGACGAGTTCGACGGCTATCAGGTTATGAGCGACGAGGTCGTGCTCGACCTGGATCCGGAGGTGTTACTCGTGACCGAGACGTCAGCGTATCTCCTCAACGAGGAGCCGTACGCCTCGACTGCGGCCGGCGAATCCGAGACGACCGTCGCTGTCGACGTGAACTACCTCAATCAGCCGGCACCCGGGAGCGTCGTGTACACCGTCAGTAATCTGACCGCGCAACTGCATCCGGACGCGTACGGCGAGGCCGACTACGTGACGCGATCGGAGGTACGCGCACAACTGGACGAGGCGGACTCAGACGCGGAGACGCCGGATGAACCGACCGAGACCGATACCGAAACGCAGACGGAATCTGCGGCCACCGAGTCGGCCACGACGGAGTCACCGACCGACGAGACGACTGACAACGAGATCCCCGGCTTCGGCGTCGTCGTCGCGATCGTCGCGCTCGGGGCGGGGGTGCTCGTCGCCCGGCGCGATCGATAACGGGACGATCGGTCCGAAACCGTATGGTCGAAATCGGGACGATCGGTCCGAAACCGTATTACGGTCGGCGTGCGCGCGTTTTCGCATGGTCGAGAACGTCATCTACCCCGCGTACTTCGACGTCGAACTGTCCCGGTCTGCGGGCCGGCGCGTCCCGAAAGACCTCGCGGTCGAGGATCCGACAGTCGAGGAGATCGCAAAGGCGGTCCAGCAGGTCGGCTACGACGCGACGATCGAACGCGACGTGACCTATTCGCGGGAGTACGATCCCCGTGGGCGCGTCCTCGTCAACCGATCGGACGACTCCTCGAAGAACGACCTCGTGCAGGCGGTCGCCGCCTACATCGGAATCCTCAGGGACTGATCGATGGCGCTCGCCCGTGTCGGCACCGTTTCGCGTACCGCCGGCGGACTCGCGATCGTCCGCTGTGAAGACGACTCGTATCCGGACATCGGGACGATGGTGGTCGACGAGTCGCTCTCGACGGTCGGCCGTGTCGTCGACGTGTTCGGGCCGGTCGATCGACCCTACGTCGGTATCGCCGTCGACGACGGGATCGCGCTCGCGTCGATCGTCGGGCAGAAACTCTACCGTCGGTGACTTCCTGCGGCCCTCGATCGAAGCGGGTAGCGGTTGCAGCTCCCGTTCTGAGATTGCAGCACCCATTCGGGGATTTCAGTCACCGTTCGAAGACTGTCACGTCCGCGCTACCTGGTCGGTTCGTCTCACGTCCTGGCGACCCACCGGCGCTTTTCACCTTCCAGGTCGAAATAGGACACGCATGACACACGTAGCAATCGTCGGCGGCGGCCCGGCCGGACTCAGCGCCGGCCTGTTCGCATCGAAGAACGGACTGGACACGGTGCTTTTCGACACGGATTCGACGTGGATGCACAAAGCCCACCTGTTCAACTATCCGGGCATCGGATCGATCGGCGGCAGCGAATTCCTCGCGACCGCGCGCCAGCAGGTCGACGACTTCGGCGTCGATCGTCACCAGGGCGAGGAAGTGACCGCGGTCGAATCCACCGACGAGGGGTGTACCCTCACGACCGACGACGGCGAGTACGACGTCTCGTACGTCGTGTTCGCCACGGGCGCGTCCCGTGATCTCGCTGCGGATCTAGGCTGTGAGCGGACCGACGACGGACCGATCGACGTCGACGTCACGATGGAGACGTCCGTCCCGGACGTCTACGCGACCGGTGCGATGGTGCGCGTCGAGGAGTGGCAGGCGGTCATCTCCGCGGGCGACGGGGCCGCGGCGGCGTTGAACATTCTCTCGAAAGAGCGCGGTGAGCACTTCCACGACTTCGACACCCCTGCGACCGCCGAGGACGTGTTCGGCGGCCTAATCGAGTAGGTTGCATCCAGCGCGGTGGCCGATCGACGAACGCGTCCGGAAACACAACCGCCAAACCCCCGCAGGTCGAAGCGCGGACATGTTCCCTCGCGAGTACCGTGGCGTCCTCTTCGTAGTCGTGTTGTTTCTCGCGGTGCAGATCGGCGCGCTCGCGCTCGTTCAAACCTTCTTCGAACAGGGGTATCAGGCGGTCGAAAACCCCGACGATCCGACCAACAGCGTCGTCTACATCGGTGCGATCCTCGTCGCGACAGTGTTCATGCTCGCGGCGTTCAAATACGACCTCGATTGGATCGTTCGGCTGGTCGTGGTGTTCACGAGCGGGCTGCTCGCGTTTTACGTCTTCACGGCGGTACTGCCTTGGTGGGCGAGTGTCGCGGGCGGGGCGATAATCGCACTCGGGTTGTTGATCCACCCAGAGTGGTACGTCATCGACGCCGCCGGCGTCCTGATGGGTGCTGGCGCTGCGGGGCTGTTCGGGATCACGTTCGGGATCCTTCCGGCACTGTTGCTCCTCGTCGTGCTGGCGATTTACGACGCGATCAGCGTCTACGGGACAGAACACATGCTCGATCTCGCATCGGGTGTGATGGACCTGCGCATCCCTGTCGTCCTCGTTGTCCCGCTTTCGCTGTCGTATTCGACGTTGGACGACGATGGCGAATCTCGTCCCGATGGTATTGGGGATGACCCCGCCGAAGCGGATGAGAGCGACGACGCCGATCTGAGCGACGAGGGGAGCAATGAAGCCGACACGAGCAATGACAACCCCAGTGACGACCAACCCGACGATACGCGCGAGGCGTTCTTCATCGGGCTCGGCGACGCCGTCATCCCGACGGTACTCATCGCGAGTGCCGCGTTCTTCTCGCCGGCGAACAGTTATCGAGTACCCGTCATCGAACTCAACACGCCCGCGCTGGCTGCGGCCGTGGGGACGATCGGCGGCCTCCTCGTGTTGATGTGGATGGTGATGAAAGGCCGCCCACACGCGGGGCTTCCGCTTCTCAACGGCGGGGCGATCGGCGGGTACCTCGTCGGGTCGATCGTCGCGGGCGTGTCGATGCTCGAGGCGATCGGGATCGCACCACTCGTGTAGCCGACGGCTCGCAGGTCGTGTCGAACCACGAACACGCAAGTCGAACCACGACCCCGCGAGTCGAACCACGAACACGCAAGTCGAACCACGAACACGCAAGTCGAACCACGAACACGCA
>JBNJFV010000122.1:0-7352 GCA_051747145.1 Halobacteriota archaeon | reverse complement strand
CGTGTCGTCGAGGTACTCGCCGCCGCCGACGAGAAGGTCGCCGTTGCGTTCGCCACGGAAGTAGAGATCGTCTCGTGCGACACGGCCAAGGGGGAAGGTCTGGTCGAGAGATTCCGCGGGCCGGAGCATGGCACACTGCAGTCGGAACGGTTGCAGGGAGAGGTCAATGTAGTCCGCGAGCAACGTTCGAGTACGCCAGCCGGCGGCGACAACGGCATGTTCGGCAGTGAGTGTCGTCCCGTCGAGTTCGATTGACACGACTCCGTCGTCGACCCCGAGTCCCCTGACCGGAGTGTTCGTTGAGACATCGACGCCGCGGTCTTCGGCGGCCTTCTGGAGGGCGACGGTGTACTCGTAGGGATCGACCCAGCCGGTATCGGCGTACTCGACCGCCCCGGCGAAGCGCGACGCGTCGAACCACGGGTATTCGGCTTCGACTTCTGCGGGGTCGAGAAATGTAACGGGGAAGCCCTCGCCGGAGAGCCGATCGGCGCGCTCGCGGGCGAGTTCCTCACTGTCGGGCTGAATGAACTCGATTCGGGGTCGTTGGTGGAAGGTGAATTGGGCCGTACCGTCGAACTCCCGGAACCACGCGTTCGCATAGCGGGCGACGTCGGGGTTGTCGCTGTAGAACAGGGTCGGTGCGACCAGCCCCGCGGCGAGACCCGAGGCTTCACCAGCAATTTGGCCTTTGTCGATGATCGCGACGTCGCGGTCGGGCGCGAGCCGGTACGCCGATGCACAGCCACTCACCCCACCTCCAATCACGACGATGTCGTAGTCAGTCTCGATATCTGCCATCGCCGTGATGGTGGACGCCCGATGATATAAAGCCTGACCGTACGGTCGGTGTGACGTCGTGTTACGGCCCTTCGGAGTTCGTAACGTAGTAGCAATCGAAGTCGATACCACGGTCGTCGAATCGGTCGACAGCGAAGGGATCGACAGGGAATGGTGCGTCATCGCCAGTGAGCAGCGATCGGACCGCGGTCGCGACGAACGGCGAGCACATGATGCCGCCGACGGGGCCGGTAACCGCGACGACGAGACCGTCCGGTCCTTCGACGGGGGCGTCGATAATTGGGCGATCGTCCGGGGTTGCGGCGTCGCCTGATGGACAGCAATCTTCCCCCGCAATGCGGGCGTCAGCGACGTCTTGCACGCGGCGCGTGATAGTCTCGGCAACGAGTTCCCTGAACGCCGCAGTGATGGTACTTCGCCGGTCGCCGTATCCATCGACGAAGTAGGTACCGCCGCCGACGTGGAGGTCGCCGTTGTGTTCGGGCCGCCAGTACATCCGTGACAGGTGGTCCCAGGCCATCGGGAAATCCTCGGCGAATTCGCGGTCGACCTGGAGGTTGACGGCCTGCCAGCGGAAGGGGCGGACGGGGACGTCGACGAGGCCTGCGAGGAGGTCGCGAGTCCGCCAGCCGGCCGCGACGACGACCTGATCGGCTTCGATGGTCTCCTCGTCAACCCGGACACCGGCGACTGCCCCGTTCTCGACGAGAATTTCATCGACTTCTGACTCGGTCTCGTACCGGACGTCAGCGGCTTCAGCGTCCGCCTTCAGCGTCATGGTGTACGTGTGGGGGTCGATCCACCCGCAGTCTTCGAACACGACGCCGCCGACGAAGTCATCGAGGACGAGCGCGCCGGGAAAGCGGGCGGCGAGTTCATTACCGGGTAGGTAGCTGACGTCGAACCCGTGGTTGTTCATCTCCTCGGCGTGCTCGCGACCCCACTGTTCCTCATCGGACGCCACTAATTGGACGCCAGGACGTGGCGTGAAGTCGAACTGTCGCGTGCCGTCGTACTCGTGGAAAAAATCCATTGCGTACCTGGACGCCTCGGGAAACGCGGGGAGGTCGGGGATGGTGGCGACGAGTCCGGATGCTTTCGGACTCGTCTCACCCCCTGCCGTCCCGGCTTCGAGAACGAGAACGTCGTGGTCTCGGGCCAGTTCACGAGTCGTTGCACAGCCGATCACACCGCCACCCACGATGACGACGTCGGCGGACGCACTATGAGTCATTGCCCTCTACTCGTGGAGTTGTCGGTATAATTGTTTCCTCGAACACGCTGCGTCTATCCCGCTGATATAAAACAGCGGCCGCCGAAGCCCCTGCCACGATGGATCTGTGGCCAGACATCGAGGCGACGTACCGAGAGCGAACGCCGACGAGCGAGAAACTCTACGTGGATACCCAAGAGGACGTGCCCGCCGGGGTGGCAAGTACCTACCGCGCCTGGGACCCGTATCCGCTGTTCATCGAGCGCGCGGAGGGAGCGTATTTGCACGACGTCGATGGAAACGCGTACCTCGATTTCGACATGAACAACGGCGCCGGCATGAGCGGTCACGCCCATCCAGCCATCACGGAAGCCGTGACAGACCAGCTCCAGGACGGATCACTTTTCACTCATCCCCACCGTCTCCTCTCGGAAGCCGCACAGGAGCTCAAGAAGCGGTGGAGTTCCGTAGACCAGGTACGGTTCACCAACTCGGGGACTGAGAGCACAATGCACGCGATTCGCATCGCCCGAGCCTACACGGGGAAGGACAAACTCCTCAAAATCGAGGGATCCTATCACGGCTGTCACGACTACGTCCTCTTGAGCAAAGCCGCACCCCGACGGAAACTCGGACACGCCAGCCAGCCGACGCGCGTCGTTGAAAGTGACGGCGTCCCCGCGAAAACGGCGGAGACTGTGGAGGTCGCACAGTGGAACGACCTCGAGTCGGTCGAGCGCGTCATGCGGGAGCACGAGATTGGGGCGCTCATCGTAGAGCCCGTCGTGATGAACGTCGGGATGACACAGCCGTACGGTGACTTCCTCCAGGGGCTGCGCGACCTTTGTGATGCTTACGGCGTGACGTACATCTTTGACGAAGTGAAGACCGGCGTGAAGATTTCGCCCGGTGGTGCGGTCGAATACTACGGCGTGGAACCGGATCTCGTCGCGATGGCGAAGTCTATTGGTGGGAATCTCCCGGTCGGGGCGTTCGGCGGGAAGCAGGCCGTTATGGAGACGATCACCGATGGGGCTGCTCACTTCGGGACCTACAACGGGAATCCGCTCGTGTTGCAGGCACTGGTCACACAGTTGCGCGACGTCCTCACCGAGAACGCCTACAAGTACGTCGATCGACTTGGCCAGCAACTGGTGGACGGGTACGAGGACGTGATGACGGACGCGGGCATCGTGGGGCACGTCGAGCACGTCAACTCCCAGGGGACGGTGCTTTTCACCGACCACGTCATCGAGAACTACCGGGATTTCCTGACCCACGTCGACGTCGAGTTCCACGAGAACTTCTGGTTCGGGATGCTGACACAGGGTGTTATGCCTCACCCGCATCACGCTTCTCAGCAGTGGACGGTCAGCGTTCAGCACAGAGAAGAACACATTTCGGAGGCCATCGAGGCGTTCAAACACATAGCGCCACGACTCGCCGAAGAACAGGCCACCTAACCCGAACTGTCGGCGGGCCCATCACCGGCGGGGCATTGCAACCCATACGTTTATTGCTGGTACCCATGTCGATTTTCTCATGGGTTACTGGGACCGGCTAGAAGCCTCGTACCGAGACCGCACTCCGACTAGTGAGCGGTTGTACCGAGAAACGAGTAAGCACATTCCAAGTGGTGTGGCGAGTACATCACGGGAGTTCGATCCGTATCCGTTCTACATCGACCACAGCGACGGCGCGTACCTCGAAGACGTCGACGGAAACCGCTATCTCGACTACGACATGGACAACGGCGCTGGGCTATGTGGCCACACCCATCCGGAGATTACCGCCGCCTTACACGACCAGTTGGACAAGGGGACGCTGTACACGATGCCCCACGAATTGCTCGCCGAGGCTGCCCAGGAGCTAAAGAAACGCTGGAGTGCGTTGGAGAAGGTCCGATTCACGAACAGCGGGACGGAGGCGACGATGCACGCAATCAGGATGGCGCGTGCGTATACCGGTCGCGATACACTGCTCAAGATAGAGGGAACGTACCACGGTGTCCACGACTACGTGTTGGTGAGCGGGACACCTCCGGAACCGAAGGCGGGACACGCACGGTATCCGAAGAAGGTCCCAGACGGCCACGGCATCCCCGATAAGACCGTCGACACGGTGGAGATCGCGCCGTTCAACGACCTCGAGGCGACCGAGGACATCATGCGGGAGCATCGAAACGAGATCGGGGTGATGATCGTCGAACCCATCATGCTGAACAAATCCGTCACTCCACCACGGGACGATTACCTCGCCGGGCTCAAAGACCTCTGCGATGAGTACGGCATCGTCCTCATCTTCGACGAGGTCAAAACGGGTGTTAAGGTCGCCCCCGGCGGCGCGGCGGAGGTCTATGGCGTCCAGCCGGACATGGTGACGATGGCGAAAAGCATAGGTGGCGAGACGTCGGTCGGCGCCTTCGGCGGCTCCCACGCCATCATGGACCAGATCTCGTCGGACTACGCATGGCACTACGGAACCTACAACGGCAACCCCCTCGTGCTCCGCGCCGTCATCACGGCGCTCCGCGACGTCCTCACCGAGGACGCCTATCGACACGTCAACGCCCTTGGCGATCGGCTAACGACCGGTTACGAGGACCTCCTCGAAGACCACGGAATCGTCGGACACGTCGCAAACGTGAACTCGCAGGGCATCATCCAGTTCACGAACGCCGACATCCGGGACTACCGCGAGTTCGTTCGCCACATTGACGACGACTTCCATCGCCTGTTCTGGTTCGGGATGCTAGAGCGGGGAGTCATCCCCCATCCCTACGGTGCGCGCCAACAGTGGACCATCAGCGTCCAACACACCGAGGACCACGTCGACGAGACGATCGACGCCTTCAAACAGATCGCCCCGGACCTCGCCGACGCCCAACAATCTTGAACCGGCGGTACCGACACGTTTTTCAAAGGAAAGGTTCTCGAATAGCAGTTCGGATGTGCGGGCAACTGTCCGTTTTCGCTACTTTGTCCCAGGCCATTCCACCGTGCGTGAACGTAATCGCGCTTCCTTTCATTCTCGTGGGGAGTACCATTTTCGTTTCCGTCAGCCATCTGGGCGGCGAAGCTGTCGACGTGCACTCGACGCGTCCACTACTGATTTTCGACTGCGCATCCAGAGCGGGACACGGCGGTCTCGACGGATCGTTTCGTGGCAGACGGACGATCGTTCACTCGAAATCTCGGTAGTACGAACTGCTCGTGTGGACGTCCCACCAAACGTTTCACGAGCGGTGAAACTAGTTCTGTGCCGTCAGACCCGCTTCGATCGCATAGTTGCACGTTGACACCCACCATGACGTTACATACATATGTGTGTAATGCTTAGCTGCTTGAATCAGGGACAACCGCAATATTTTCACACATAGTAAAATCACTGCCGTGGTCGGCGTGGTGCCCGGCGAAGACGGCTGCCACCCTGACACGTACGAACTCGCTGAACGATGGGGTGGTCTGTCGCCATACACCCCGATCGTCCGTCAAACGTAGGTACCAGATTGTCTTTGTCATCAATCAATATCAGATCTCCATTCGTCTTTCAGCCCTCCTCGTCACGTTTCTTTTTAAATGTGTGAAATCTGGTCGATTAGTACCACAGACTGCCGGCAAGAATCCGCACCAAAGGCGGTCCGCGGGTTCGTCACGAACGGTGAGGTTTATTCGTCTGCCCGTCCGTAGACTGTGATATGATTCTGGTTCTTGACAACGAGATCGTCCCCGAGTACCGGTATCTCGCGCCCGAAATCGTCCGTCATCTGCCGGACGCGGAATACCACGGGATCGTCGACGACCCTGAACATCCACCGATCGACGAGTACGACGGCGTTGTACTTAGCGGCAGTACTGACAGCGTCTACGACGACGAGCACGGGGCCTGGTTTGACGCCGAACTCGAACTCATCCACCAGTGCATCGACGAATCCATCCCGTTACTCGGGGTCTGTTACGGTCACCAACTCGTCAACTACGCGCTCGGCGGGACCGTCGCCGCCGACAAACGACGTGCCACCTTCGTCGAGATGACACAGTACGAGCAAGACGACGGTGGTGTCCTTCAGGGTGTGAACTCGGTGGTCCCGGTCCTTCACGGCGACCTCGTCACCGAACTGGGTGCGGGGATGGTCGTAGACGGACAAACGGCGTACGACCCACACTTTTGTTCGCGTCACGAGGCTGCGCCCGTGTGGACCGTTCAGTTCCACCCGGAATTCACCGCACGCATCAGCGATACACCGAGCGACTGGGACCCTGGCACGCACACCTTCGAAGCGGTGAACGCAACGCAGGTCTTCGAGAACTTCGCCCGTCACTGCGGGTACGATGGTCGCCTCTAGGCTATCGCTGCAGTTCTATGCCCCTCTCGACGGGGGTGAATGACAACGCAGAGTGGCCGCGATTAATCGCACCCCAATCTTTTAGATGGTGCTTGGGATCTATCTGTGTGATGGAACAACTCGATCGATTGTTTAATCCGGAAGCGATAGCCGTAATCGGGGCCTCACAGGACCCGAGCAAGCGCGGCCACCGAACACTTGCGGATCTCAAGCGGTGGGGGTACGATGGGGGGATCTATCCGGTGAACCCGAACTACGACGAAGTACTGGGACTCCCAGCGAACGCATCGGTCCTTGACATCCCCGATCAAGTCGATCTCGCGTTCATCGCGATCCCCGCGCGGTTCGTCCCCGACACCATCAGGGAGTGTGGCGAGGCGGGCATTGCGGGTGCAGTCATCAACACGGCGGGGTTCGGCGAAGTCGGCAACGAGGATCTCGAGCGGGAACTCGCCGCCGCGTCCGCGGAGACGGGCGTCCGCGTTATCGGCCCGAACATCCAGGGTGCAGATTTCGTTCACCAGCACGTACACCTCCTCGGGGGCATTCGAACGACGCCCGGTCACCTCGGGCTCATCACCCAGTCGGGAAACATGGGTGTCGCCCTCTCCGTCGATGCCGAAGACAGCGGCACGGTCGGGTTTAGCTACAACATCGGCGTCGGGAACGAGACTGACCTGGAGTTTCATGAGTATCTGAAATTCCTCGGTGCCGAAGACGACACCGACGGCGTCATCGCCTACATCGAGGGCATGAACGACGGTCGCACGTTCCTCCAGGAGGCCCGGCGGGTCGCTCGCGAGAAACCGATCGTGGTCTACAAGTCGGGTCGAACCGCCGAGGGCAAACAATCTGCGAAATCCCACACCGCCTCCCTCGCTGGCGACGTCGACGTCATCGAATCCGCGTACCGACAAGCCGGCATCCAGCCGCTCGAGAACATCGACCGTCTCGTCCCCGTCGCGCAGGCGCTTACGCAGTGCCCGATTCCCG
>JBNJFV010000121.1:0-7368 GCA_051747145.1 Halobacteriota archaeon | reverse complement strand
AGGCTGATCGTCGATCGGATTGAGATCGCTCGGCGATCGGATCGAGACCGCATGGCGATCGGATTGTCAAAGTGGTCGCTACTCAGTCGACGGGAGCCTACCGGTCAACGCCTCGCTGGCCGGTGCGATCGAGATCGGAGTGCCGACGCCCGCGTCGATCGCCCGTTCGTAGAGCATGTGCGCTGCGGCGACGGTCTCGATCCCCGTCCCGCCGCTGTCGAAGACGGTGATCTCCTCGTCGGTCGTCCGCCCAGGCGCGACGCCTGCGACCACCTCGCCGAGTTCGGCGTGGATCGACGCCTCCGTGACGGCACCGTCCTCGCGGGCAAGTAGGAACGCGCCGGCGTCGTACAGCGCTCGTTCGCGCAGGTCCGGGACGTACGTCGCCCGCTCGATCGTGCGGGTGTCCAGCTCGCGTCGATCAGGGCTGTATTGGCCCATCGCCGTGACGTGGGTGCCCGGCTCGAGCCGATCGCCGTCGAACACGGGGTCGCCCGACTTCGTCGCGGTGATGACGACGTCAGCGCCCTCGATCGCCGCCGCGCTCGAGTCGACGGCGGTAACGGACGCATCGAGGATGTCGTCGAACTCCGCGGCAAACGCCTCACGATTCTCCGCTGTGGGCGAAAAGACGCGCACCGCCGAGAAATCCCGAACGACGCAGGCGGTGTGCAGTTGTCCCCTGGCCTGTGCGCCGCTTCCGATGACCGCGATCGTGTCGGCGTCCGCCCTGGCGAGCGCGTCGATCGCTGTCGCCCCGGCAGCGCCGGTCTTGAACGGGTTCATGCTCGCGCCGTCGACGAGTGCGAGCGGTTCGCCGGAGTCGGCGTCGTACACCGGAGTCATGAACCACGCGTCTGCACCGCCGAATCCGGAGGTGTACATGTACCCGCCCACGGCACCCGTCTCTGGGAGCAACGCGCCGTAGCTCGTAAACGTCCCGTCGGGGGTCGATCGCTCGAACTTCTGTCGAGGATAGGCAGGCGCGCCCTCGCCGACCTGTCTGTATCCCTCGCGGACGGCGTCCACGTACTCTGCGGGCGTCGCAAGCCCGGCTACCTCGTCGCTCGTGAGGAAGATCGTCTCACTCATACGGTCTTCCAGTTGGGCAATGGGTATAAATTGGTACGCGTGCCGAATGACGATTCCACAACGTGGATCTGTCGATCCCGTGGCCAGCAGGCAGCGATCGAGATCCGATCCGGTATTCCAATAGTATATTTACAATTATGTATTTCAAGTTGATATTTTGGGTTTTTAGGATAGGAGCCGTCCGCACCGAATCGTGGCCATTTGTACAAACCCGACCGGTGCTGAAACACCCGTATCGGACTGGATTGGCGTCTTTCCCGTGGTTACTGGTGAACAGATGTGACGTCTCTCCGGTGGCAATGAAGGCGACGTATTTCGAGTCCGACGAACCCTCACGGTCACCGATCAGATCGAACTCCTCGCAGCGGAACACGCTTTGAGTCGCCGCCACGTCGATCGATCGTCGGTCTCGCGTTTGCGGGGAACGCTGCTTGCGATCGGTGCAAACGTCGAAAATCTCACAATCACCATCACAAACATCTCAATATATTGTATCGAATGCTAATTTATCAGATGATTAATATTCGATTGTGCGTGAGTATGGTGTGGAGCGGCCGGTCTTACAGTACAATTCATCTGAGTCGATCGAGCCGAGAACACGACATCCCTCAATCGCACTCGAAACGCGAGGTCCCCCGATCGCACTCGAAACGCGAGCCAGTACGGGGCGCAATCGTCTCACGCCGATCGGGACGGCATCGTTTATTGTCGATCGCTCGTGAGCACCTGCATGGACGAGATCTCGTTTGGCACGGCCGGCTGGCGGGCGACGCTTGAGACCTTCACCGACGAGCGGGTTCGGATGGTCGGACAGGCCGCGGCGACGTACATCCGCGAAACCGAGGGCACCGACAAGCCGGTCGCGGTCGGCTACGACGCCCGCGAGACCTCCGAAGGGTTCGCAGAAAGCCTCGCGACGGTCCTCACGGAGAACGGCTTCGATGTACTGTTGGCCGATCGCGACTGTCCGACGCCGACGATCTCGTATGCGGTCGTCGATCGCGGGCTCGGCGGTGCGCTTGTCGTCACCGCCTCGCACAACCCCCCGGAGTACAATGGCGTGAAGTTCACCCCCGCAGACGGAGCGACCGCATCCGACGAGGTGACCGACGCGTTGGCCGACGCCCTCGCCACGCCGACGTCGCTCCCCTCGGGCGAACACGGGACGATAGAGCGGTTCGACCCCGTACCGGCACACGCTCGACACGCGCGCGAGTTGGTTTCGACGTACGTCGACGTCGACCTCTCGGGGATGCGGATCGTCTACGACGCGTTACACGGCAGCGGCCGGGGCGTGACGGACGCGCTGTTGGAGTCTGCGGGCGCGACGGTGATCCGCCGACGCTGTCGCCTCGATCCGACTTTCGGGGGCGGCGCGCCCGAGCCCTCACCTGAAACCCTCGAGGGGCTTGCGGCCGCGGTCGACGACCACGACGCGGACCTTGGGATCGCAAACGACGGCGACGCCGATCGAGTCGCACTCTGTACGCCCGATCGCGGCTATCTGGACGGTAACCTCCTCTACGCGGCGCTGTACGACGCGTTGCTTACCGACGGTGGCGCATATGGACCGGCGGTCCGGACGGTTTCGACGACGTTTCTCGTCGACCGGATCGCCGCCGAACACGACGAGACCGTCCACGAAGTTCCGGTGGGCTTCAAGTGGATCGCCGAGGCGATGGCCGACCACGACGCGCTCATCGGCGGCGAGGAGTCCGACGGCTTCACCCTCCGGGGACACGTTCGCGAGAAAGACGGTGTGCTCGTGGCGCTTTTGGCCGCCGCGGTGTCGACGGTCGATCCGCTCGACGAGCGCCTCGATCGGATCGAAGCGCGCCACGGCCGGATCTACGCGGACAAGGTCAGCGTCGACTGTCCGAACGATCGGAAGACCGAAGTCGTCGCGGCGCTCGAAGAGGCGATCCCGCAGACGGTCGCGGGCCGATCGATCGATCGGGTGGTCACGCTCGACGGCTTCAAGCTCCTTTTGACGGACGGCTCGTGGCTGCTCGTTCGACCCAGCGGCACGGAGCCGAAGCTCCGCGTGTACGCGGAGGCGTCCGATCCCGATCGGCTCGAAGCCGTATTGGAGGCGGGTCGCGAACTCGTCGAGTCGGTTCTGGAGTGACGATAGGCGGTTGCGAGGACGGTACGGCGATATCCTACCACGTCAACCCTTCGTACACGTCGAGGTCGGCCGCGTCGACGTCGATCCGCCGGCCGTCGACGACGACCGATCGGGACATCTCCTCGAACGACAGCTCGTCGAACTCTGGCCAGTCGGTGGCGATCACGGCGGCGGCCGCCTCCGAGAGTGCCCCCCCGGCCGATTCGGCGTACTCGATCGACGGATACGTCTCGCTGACGGCGTCCATCGCGACGGGATCGTAAGCGACGACCTCGGCCCCCCTCTCGAGCAGGTGATCGATCACGTCGAGCGCGCGCGACTTTCGGATATCGTCCGTGCCGGGCTTAAACGAGAGGCCGAGCACGGCGATGCGGGCCCCCTCTACGTCGACGTGGGACTCGAGTAGCTCGACCAGTATTCGGGGTTGTTTGTCGTTCACCTCGACGACGGCGTCCAACAGCGTCGGATCATACCCGCGTTCTCTGGCACCCGCGCGAAGGGCGTTGACGTCCTTGGGGAAACACGACCCGCCCCAACCCAGCCCCGACCGCAGAAATCGATCGGAGATCCGACCGTCCAGGCCGACCGCCTCGAGGACGTCGTATGCATCTGCGTCGTACCGCTTTGCGATGTTGCCAAGTTCGTTGACGAGCGAAACTTTCGCGGCGAGGAACGCGTTGTTCGCGTACTTTATGAGTTCCGCCTCGCGAATGTCCGTCGCCACGAGGTGTGTCGACTCCCGCTCGAGGATCGGCGCGTAAAGGGCTTCGAGGACATCCCTCCCATACTGCGTCTGGGTACCGATGACGACTTTGTCGGGGTACAGAAAGTCCTCGACCGCCGTGCTCATCCGGAGGAATTCGGGATTCATCGCCAGGTGGAGGTCCCCGCCGATCCGCTTGCCCGATCGATCTGCGAGGATCTGCCCGACGACATCCTCGGTCGTACCGGGCAACACCGTGCTCTTGACGACGACGAGGTGCTCGCCGTCCGCATCCGCGAGTGCGTCGCCCAGCGACGTTGCACCCGCTCGCATGACGGTCAGATCGAGGCTCCCGTCGTCGGTCTGCGGCGTCGGCAGACACAGCAACGTGACGTCGGTATCACGGACTGCCGCGTAGTCGGTCGTCGCCCGGAGGGTCGATCCCGCGAGCGCTTCGATCAGTGCTTCGAGCCCCGGTTCGTGGATCGGCGACTCGCCAGCGTTGATCGACTCGACGATGGACTCGTCGATCTCGACGTTGACGACGTCGTGGCCCAGATCCGCGAGACAGGCGGCGATCGTCGTGCCGACGTAGCCGCTGCCGACGATTGAGACGTTCATACACCGGTGAAAGAGGGGCGGGGGTTAGTCGTTTTTGCTTACCGCACGTGGTCGGTGCGACCCGTCTCCGCGGAATCTCAGTGCTCTGCGACCGGCGCTTCCGACAGCTTCTCTTCGGCTCGATCGCGATCATCGGGGTAGCCAACGTCGATCCGCCACCCGTCCATCCGGATGGCGTCGATCGTCCGCCCAGACTGGATGAGCAGATCGATCGCGTCGGGGAGTTCGTACTCGCCCCGATCGGAGGGTTGGACGAGGTGACACGCGTGGAAGATCGCCGGCGTGAACGTGTAGAAGCCGGTCATCACGAGGTTCGACGGCGGGTCGTCGGGCTTTTCGACCACTTCGACGATCTCGCCGTACTCGTTCGTGTCCAACACGCCGTAGCGTGAGGCCTCCTCGTAGGGGACTTGTTCGACGAGGAACGCCGCGTCGGCGCGATCTTCGCGTTGCCGGTTGATGACGTCGCCGAGGTTGCCCCGGAAGATGTTGTCCCCGAGCATGAGCACGAAGTCGTCGTCGACGTACGGTTCCGCCTGCAAAATCGCGTGGGCGAGTCCGAGTTGCTCGCGCTGGTGCGTGTAGGTAATTGGCACCCCCTCGTAGACGTCGCCGTAGCGTTCGATAATCTGTTCTTTCTGGTAGCCGACGACGACGACCAGTTCGGTGACGCCGATCGAAAGGAGGTTGTCGAAGACGTCTTCGATCAGCGGCGTGCCGTTGACCTCGACGAGTACCTTCGGCTTGTCCTCGGTGAGCGGCCGAAGACGAGTGCCCTTCCCTGCGGCCAGCACAACTGCTTGCATACTATCAACTGGTACGTTACTCGAACATATTTCTTCTGTACGAAACCGACACCGAACATTTTCTCTGGCAGGTTCGATGACCCCATCGTCGAGTCGACATACCAGGGCGTTCGGAACTTCGAATTTCCCGAACAGTACGGAGGACGCTCGCGGGAACGACCGAGACGTCAGTGACGGCACCGAATCGTGAGGGCGTTCACGGAGCCGGAAAAATGGATCGACACCCGAGATTCGACATCGGTCGTACTAACGACAGGTACACGGTCTGACAGCGAGGTTTTACAACCGTACCCGCAGAGGTTCCGGTGTAGAGTAGAGACCGTGATCGAATCGATAGGTCTGAGACACCCGCTCGCGATCGAACGCGCCCCGAGGGCTTCGAGCCGATGCACGAACGAGTGACATGCTAGGGCTTCCGGAGGAGTTCTACTGGATCGCGACGTTCGCCATTATCGCGGCCGTCGTGAACGCCGCGGGGATCGTCGCGATATTCCAACACCGAGCGTGGGCGGAACGATCGCTCCCGTATCTCATGTGTTTCGCGGCGGGGATCCTCCTCACCACACCGCTTTTGCACGCACTCCCGAACGCGATCTCGAGGACCCCTGACGCCGGGTACAGCGCTCTTCTCGGCTTCCTCTTCATGTACCTCTCCAACGAGGTGCTCAAACGCAAAACCGGGGAGGAGACGCTGGCGTTCGGAGTGACGGCCGCAGAAGGGATCGGAATTCACTCGCTGGTCGACGGGATCGTCTACACCGTCACGTTCAACGTGTCACTTCTCACCGGTATCCTGGCTGGGACCGGATTGATCGTCCACGAGTTCGCCGAGGGAGTCATCACGTATCTCGTCTTGTTGAAAGGAAACGTGACGCACCGATCGGCGTTCCTCTATGCGGTTCTCATCGCGTCGTTGACGACGCCGATCGGTGCCTTCGTCGCCTACCCCCTGGTGAGCGGGCTGGGGCAACGCCACCTTGGGCTGACGCTTGGCTTCGTCTCGGGAGTCTTACTCTACGTCTCGGCGGCCCATCTACTCCCCGAGGCGCGATCCTACGAGAAGGACCACTCGATGGTCGCCTTTCTGGCCGGTGTCGGGCTTGCGCTTTTCATCGTATTCTCGCGGCTGTTGTGAGTCGCCACTACATCGTACATTCCCAATCGATCGCCGCAGGATGCGGGTGTCGATTCAGACGTTCCGAACAGAACTGAGTGAAGCGTTACTCCAGGCCGAAATCTTCCAGCGAGTGGGTGTGCTGCCACGCGCCTGATACGGCGGCGACGTCGAACTCCAAGGTTCCGTCGGTCAGTTGGACGCTCACGGTGTCGTCGCCGATATCCGTGTCGTGGAGGTGCAGTTCGATCGTCTCGTCGAACTCTGCGACTTTCACCATGAGTTCGCCGTTCGTCTCCAGCATCGATCGAAGCTTTTCGGGATCCATAGCAAATTATTGGTACGTCACTAATTGCATTAAGTGCTTCCCGTCACGTTCGAAATGGTCGTGGGCGACGTCGGTAATAGATCTCCGCGAGCGCTTCGACGCCCTGATCGTGATCGAACCCGCAGACAGCACCGCCTGCCAGATCGGAGCGTGTCCGAAAGCGGAGTAGCGGCACCGAAACGCGGATCCAGCAGGCACAGCCCTCCCACGCGGAAATCAGTCCTTTTTTTACACCCCTAGATAGGTGTTTGGTATGCGAAACCAGGATCGAAGCGGGGGTCGAACCCCCGATTCTGGGGCGACTTCTCGGCGCGATGAATCCGACGACGAGGCGTCGACGATCGGCCCCGCGTTCGGGGCGCTCGCCGAGTCGATCGAAGAGGCCGTCTGCGTGTTCGATGTCGAACGCGCAGGACAGGCGCTCGCGTTCGCGTTCCGAGCGAACAATTCGACGCACGAACGACACACCGGACTGTCGGCTCCGACGCACGGCGGTCGATCGCCGACGGAACTGTTCGGCGACGCCGACGGTCGGGCCATCGAGGACGCGTTTCGACGCTGTGTTACAGATCGTGA
>JBNJFV010000120.1:0-7588 GCA_051747145.1 Halobacteriota archaeon | reverse complement strand
GAACCTCGCTCGGGAACGTAATCAGCTCAACTCCAAACTCTCGTACTTACGCCGAGAAGGGCGCGACCATACGAACTCTTTCAAACACGTTCAGGCAGAGTACGAGCGTGTGAACAACAAGATTCGACACAAGCGAGAGCAATTAATTCACGACGTAGCGAACCAAGTCCTCGCACTCGCTTTAGTGTACGACGTTGACGCGATTGTCCACGAAGACCTACGGAGTCTATCCCCGCCACGTGGCGAAGGGCAACTCTCGTGGGAATTATCCTCGTGGACGCGGCGAGAAACCATCTCGAAAATCAAGTATCGGGCGGAAATCGCCGGACTGTACGTGGAGAAAGTACGTCCGGGTAACACGTCTCGGTCGTGTCCTCGGTGTGGCTCCACTGGGCACACTACGAAGTCCCCTGCCCACTTCCACGAAGTGTGGAACGGAGGCCACTTCCGCTGTGACAACGCTCGGTGTGGTTATCAAGCCGACCGTGATTATGTTGGCGCAGTGAACGTGGCTCGCGTGTTCTTCAGCGAGACGGCAACGCTGGAACACGATTTCACGTCCTCCTATACGGGGGACTTTGAAATCGTGCCAGCAAGCCGTTCCGCTGGCTCACGTCTCGCGTTCGGTGAAGCGCCTGTAGCGTTTACCGGACAGTCGAGAGAGGTGACTGCTGGTGGTGGGTCGTGCTTCATAGCGCCCGCTGTCACCCCGACAGAGACGAAAAACCATAGTAGCAACCCTGATTCTGCATCAAGCCCAGCGATGCTTGAAACGACTCGTTTTGCACGAGTCACTACCAATTGCTACCGAAAATAGGAACGGTGGCAGAGCCGCCGATCGATCCGCGATGTGACGTGAATCCAACTCTTTCGGCCGGGAGAGAAAATTATTGGTGATTGCATGCAGTAGAATGCCAAATGGTTGCTGTAATTAGACTAGTTTGGCGTGTGACTACCCATATACAGTATATTATGCTTCAAAGGAAAATTTTTTCAAATCTTTCAATTGGCATTCGAAAGGTATTAGTTTGGTAATTCCAATCATGAGACGATGTCACAAGATAATCGGGCGGGGTCGAACGACTGGGAACATCGTCGCGGAGCCGTTCCCGGGACGTTTTCGATCGCTGCACGGGAACCCGAAACCGGGAAAATGGGAGTTGCAGTGAGCACAGCGCTCGTTGGTGTCGGTGCGCTGTGCCCGTTCGTAAGCGAGAACGCGGCAGTAGCGACGCAATCGTTTGTCAAAGTGTCGCACGGGAAAAACGCAGTCGAACTTGCCGATCGCGGCGTGAGCGTTCCGACCGCCTGTGAGGCGTTGCTTGCAGACGACGAGCACGCGAGCTACCGACAACTGCACGGGATCGACGCTAACGGCCGCCAGTTTACGTTCTCCGGCGACGACTGCGTAACGTGGTACGGCGAGACGACGGGCGAAAATCACACCGTCGCCGGCAACATGCTGGACGGTCCGGACGTGATCGAGGCCGTCAGCGACGGGTTCGCAGACGCTGACGGTCTCTTTTCGGATCGGCTGGTGTCGGCACTCGAAGCCGGTCAGGCTGCAGGGGGTGACAAACGTGGCAAGATCAGCGCCGCGCTCCTCGTACACGCACCCGATTCGAAGCTGTATCACAACCTTCGCGTCGACAACTCCGACGATCCCGTTTCGGACCTCCGGGAGGCGTACGAACTCGGCCGACAAACCGAAGCACAACTCCCCGAGCAGGCCGACGACATGCTCGGCGAATATCCAGACGAAATCCTCGATTTCGGCTTGAAATACTGAGTCGAAACCGACAGATCACCTTACAATGACAGACAGAACCACGAACGAGACGAACGAACTGAACAGACGACGCTTCGTCCAATGGGCTGGCGTCGGCGCGGCTGGCGCGTCGGTTGGGCTTTCCGGCTGCCTCGGTGACGACGACACCGACGACGAAACGACACCCGATGGAAACGGCGAATCCGCCCCCGATGACGATGGCATGCAGGAGGGTGGAACCTTGGTGTGGGGCCACAGCGAGGTAACGCAGAATCTCGATCCCCACCAGACGGCGACCGCCTCGACCGGGCGGTTCCTCCGGAGTATCTACGAATCACTCGTCGGACTGAGCCAGGATCTGGAACTGACCAAGAGCGCTGACGGCCCGTCACCGGGGCTAGCAGAAGACTGGACGGTGAGCGACGATCAACTCACCTACGAGTTTTCCCTCCGCGAGGGCGTGCAGTTCCACGACGGCTCCACGCTGACGAGTGCCGATGTGAAATACACCTACGAACGGATGGCCGACCCCGACACGGCGGCGATAATGGGGTTCGTGATGAACCCGATCGACACGATCGAAACCCCCGACGATTCGACGGTCGTCATCGAACTCGAAGAGGTATTCCAGCCGTTCCTCAGACAACTGGCGTTTTCGGGGACTGCGATCGTCCCCGAAGACTCCGGCGACGGCCTCGGCGAGCAACCCATCGGTACGGGCCCCTTCCAGTTCGATTATCGCCAACAGGGCAACGATGCCCGACTTGAGGCGTTCGACGACTACTGGGGGGAGGGACCGTACCTCGACGCGGTCGAAGAAAAGACGGTGACGGATCCGGACAGTCGGCTAACCGGCATCGAGACGGGCGAGTACAACGTCATCAACGACATCCCGCTCAACAGGATCGACGACATCGTCGACGATTCCAACCTCCAGACCGAACAGTGGACGCCGCTGTCGTGGGCGTTCTTCAACATGAACAACGCAGAGGAACCGTTCGACGACGTCAACATGCGGAAGGCGATGGATTTCGCAATCGACAAAGAGGAACTCGTCGACGGCGCGCTCTTCGGCAACGGCGAGACGACGGCGACGCCGAGTTTCCCCGACAGTGCGTTCCGTAACAACGATCTGGAACCCCGACCGCAGGACTTCGATCGCGCGCGGGAACTGATCGACGAGTCGCCGTACGATCCCGAGGCGTACGAACTCGAATTCAAGGTGACCACGAACTATCCGTGGCACATCGACGCGGCGGTTATCATGCGGGAGTATTTCCAGGAACTGGGCTTCGAAGTGGAGCTTCAACGGTTGCAGTGGGGCGACTGGCTGGAAGAGGTCTTCCAGAACCAGGACTTCCGTATCACCATGGTCAACTTCTTTACGTTCTGGGAACCCGATTACCTGTACCACAGCGTCTGGGGGTCGGAGGGGGCGTTCAACACGCGCAACTATGCGAGCGATCGGTTCGACGAAGCCGTCGCGAACGCGCGTGTGGCCGCCGGTCGCGAGGAGGCGATCGAATACTACCAGGAGGCACAGGCAGTCCTCCACGAGGAGGTTCCCGACGTAATGTTGTGGTTCCGCGACGGGACGCTCGCCGCGGAGCCGACCGTCGGCGGCCTCGACACGATGCTCTCGCCGGACAACAGCCAGTTGAACTTCAAAAAGGTCTGGCTCGACGAATAAGATGGAACCGAAACCGACATGCGCCTAGCACGGTTCGCCGTTCGCAGAATCGTCCTCCTAATTGGCACGCTAGTGGGAGTGTCTATCGTGACGTTCGGCCTCACAAACGTTGTCCCGGGAGACGTCGCCGTGATGATTCTGGGAACTCGCGGTGACGAACAACAGCTCGAAATACTGCGCGAACAGCTCGGGCTCAACCGACCGCTGTACGTGCAGTACCTCGACTGGGCGGTCAGCACTCTCAGCGGCGATCTGGGTGAGTCCTTGCGCTTCGGCGATCCGGTCGCAACGTTGATCAAACAACGGTTCCCAGCCAGCGCGTTACTAGCGGTTTCGGCAATGATCGTCGCCGTCTCGATATCGATTCCGCTCGGGGTCATCGCGGCGATGGACGAAAACACGTGGAAGGATTTCGGCGCGAGCATTGCCGCGTTCGTCGGTATCAGCCTCCCGGGATTCTTCTGGGGGATCGTGTTGATCCTCGTGTTTGCCAGATACGCGGGGTTATTCCCGCCGTCCGGGTACGTGAGTCCGCTGGAGGATCCGTTGCGGAGCCTCAAACACATCGTCCTCCCGGCGGTAGCGCTCGGGTTCGGATTGATGGCACACCTGACCCGCATGACGCGATCGTCGCTCTTAGAGGAGCTACGCGCGGGATACATCAAACTCGCAGAGTCGAAGGGCCTGTCCGAACGTCGGATCGTCTACCGACACGCCATGCGGAACGCGTTCCTGCCGATACTGACAGTTATGGGGTTCCAGCTTGCGTTCCTGTTCGGCGGCGTGGTCGTCATAGAGGAAGTGTTTGCGTACCCCGGCCTCGGACGGTTGGCATATCAGGCGCTTTTGAACCGCGACGTGCCGCTCATTCAGGGCACCATTCTGGTGTTCGCAGTGATCTTCACGGTTAGCAACCTCGTCGTCGATCTGTTGTACGCGGTGTTAGATCCACGTGTCGGGGAGGGTGGTACCTGATGAGCACACCGACAGGAACCGCCCGGCTGCTCGACGACGCGACGAAACGTCGACTCGTGAAGTTCGGCAATCAACTCCGTGGCAACACGAAAGCGTCGATCGGCGCGGGGATAATCGCCGTACTCGTCGCGCTGGCCATTTTGGCACCACTGTTCATTCCGGAGGGAGCCGCAGACGCGACGAACCCGGCGAACCGACTGCAGGCACCGAGCGCCGAACACGTCTTCGGGACAGACCACCTCGGTCGCGACATATTCTATCGGCTCATACTCGGAACGAGGATCAGCCTCTATGTCGGGATCCTCAGCGTCGGGATCGCAACGATATTCGGCGTCAGTCTCGGGGCGATCGCAGGCTACGTCGGCGACAACCTCGACGACGCGATCATGCGGCCGATGGACGTCATCATGAGCTTCCCGCCGGTGCTTTTCGCATTGGCGATCACGGCGATCCTCGGGCCCACGTTGACGAATACGATCATCGCGATCGGTGTCGTCTACATACCGTATTTCGCACGCGTCACGCGCAGCGAAGTGGTCTCAGTCGCCCAAGAAGAGTTCGTCGCCGCCTCGAAAGCGATCGGCGAGCGCGATCGATACATCCTCTTTGCGGAGGTGCTACCGAACGCGGCCGCACCGATAATCGTCCAGGCCAGTATCAGTATGGCGTACGCCATTCTGGCGGCAGCCGCGCTGGGATTCCTCGGGTTGGGCGCACAGCCGCCGACACCCGAGTGGGGGCTCATGATCAACGAAGCGAAACAGTACATCACGGGTGCGCCCTGGGTCGCGATATTCCCGGGGCTCGCCATCGCCGTAACGGTTCTGGGGTTCAACCTCCTGGGCGACGGCATTCGAGACGTGCTCGACCCGACGATCAATACGCAGGTGAAATCACAGGATGAGTAGCGACTACACACACACGAGCGGGATCGATGCCGGAGGAGAGACGGCCACGACCACGGCCACCGGCGAGGATCGACTCTTGACCGTCGAGGGACTGGAGACAGTCTTTCGAACGGGCGAGGGGACTGTACGGGCGGTCGATTCGGTCGACTTCCATCTCGATACAGGCGAGATCCTCGGGCTCGTTGGCGAAAGCGGTGCCGGAAAGAGTGCAACCGCCCGGAGCGTGCTGCGGCTCATCGACGACCCCGGCGAGATCGTCGGGGGGAGTGTAACGTTCGACGGGACGGACGTGCTCTCGATGTCCGATCGGCAGTTGCGAACCTATCGCGGGACGCGAACGGGGATGATCTTTCAGGATCCAGAAACCGCGCTGAACCCGACGATGTCGGTCGGACAGCAGATCGCAGAGGCGATCTTCGTCCACCAGCCCGTGAGCAAACCGGACGCGATGGACGACGCCGTCGACATTCTCGATCGGGTCGGCATTCCCAACGCCGTCGAGCGGGCCGAAGATTATCCCCACGAGTTTTCCGGTGGACAACAACAGCGGATCGCAGTCGGCATCGCGATCGCCAGTGAACCGGATCTACTCATCGCGGACGAACCGACGACCGCACTCGACGTGACGATTCAAGCGCAGATCCTGGATCTGCTGGTCGACCTCCGGGACGAACTTGGAATGAGCGTCCTCTACATCACCCACGACCTCGGGGTCGTCCGAGAGGTGTGCGATCGAATGGCGGTGATGTACGCGGGAAGCATCGTCGAGTCGGGGCCGGTCGAAGCAGTGTACAACGACCCCGGACACCCCTACACGAAGGGGTTGTTGGCGAGCATCCCGGGGGTGAAAAGCGGTGAGTCGGTGTCTGCGGACGATCGTCTCGAGGTCATCGAAGGGACGATGCCGGACCTGACCGGTGGCTTCGAGGGGTGTAAGTACGCCGATCGGTGCCCTGGTGCGATAGACGAGTGTCGCATCGCCCATCCGGACCTCGACGCACTTGCGGATGGCCGTCAGGTCGCCTGTTATCGACACGACGAGATCGACTCGATCGTCTACGAGTACGAACACGAACGCGGAACCCTCTCGTGGGACGTGGGCGTTCAGGAAGCCGCCGATGGAGAGGTGCTGTCGGTGTCGAATCTGAAGAAACACTTTCAGGACAGCGGGTTACTCGACGTCATCTTCGGAACACCGGAACCCGTTCGCGCGGTCGACGGGATCGATATCGGCATCTCGGCGGGCGAGACAGTCGGGCTCGTCGGCGAGTCCGGCTGTGGAAAATCCACCGCCGCGCGATCGATCATGCGGCTGTTGGAGCCGACCGAGGGGACGGTGACCTACCGTGGGGAGGACATCGTCGACATCAGCGCCGAAAAGCTGCGTGCGTTGCGGCGAAACATCCAGATCGTCTTTCAGAACCCCCAATCGAGCCTGAATCCCAGACGGACCATCAGACGCACGTTGATGCGACCGATGGAGATTCACGACATGGGAGACGAAACTGAACGACGCGAACGCGCCGTCGAACTCGTCGAAAAGGTCGGCCTCGACGAACGGCACCTCGAGCGGTACCCGCACGAACTCTCGGGTGGCCAACAACAGCGCGTCGCGATCGCTCGGGCACTGGCCGTTAATCCGGAGGTGCTGGTGCTCGACGAGCCGGTGAGCGGCCTCGACGTCTCGATACAGGCGAAGATCATCAACCTCCTTGCGGACCTCCAACAGGACCTGGGATTGTCGTACCTGCTCATCAGTCACAACCTGCAGGTCGTCCGGCACGTCTCCGATCGAGTGGCCGTCATGTACCTCGGCGAGATCGTCGAAACGGGGACGATCGACGAGGTGTTCGGGACTCCGTTCCACCCGTACACCGAAGCGCTGCTGTCTGCGATTCCCGGCCAGATCGACGCGGAGGCCGATCGGATCATTCTGGAAGGCGACGTGCCCGATCCCTCGAACGTCCCAAGCGGCTGTCGGTTCCACCCGCGCTGTCCACACAAGATCGGCGATGTTTGTGAGACGACCGACCCCGCCGAACACACCGAGGGGGGCCACACGATCCGGTGTCACCTCCTCGAAGACGAGTACGCCGACGAAATCGACTGGGGAGACAGCCCACTGGCGTGATCTAACCGTTGTGGGTGGATCGACGTTTCGCTTGGTTCATACCCGACCGCCGAGAACACCACGTCGTGGCGTCGCTGTATCTCACTGGCATCGCCCTCTCGGCGCTCGCAGCGACG
>JBNJFV010000119.1:3404-7670 GCA_051747145.1 Halobacteriota archaeon | reverse complement strand
CAACCGCGATCGGTTCCACCGGGAGCTATCGCCGTCGCCGACGCAGCTTGCCGCCGGGATCGCGCTCGTCGGCGCGGTCTCGTACGGAACGCTCGGTGGCTACGCCCTCCGCGAGGAGTTCACCGGGATACAGACTGTCACGGACGCGTTTTACTACACGATCGTCACCGCGAGCACGGTCGGGTACGGCGACGTCGTCGCAGCGCCCGAATCCGAACTGGGCAAACTCTTTGCGATCTCGGTGTTGCTCATCAACGTCGCCGCCTTCGCGGTCGCGCTGGGTGTGCTTTTGACCCCGGCGATCGAAGCGCAGTTTTCGAAAGCTCTCGGACGCATGACAGACAATCAATTCGAAATCCTCGACGATCACGTCCTCGTACTCGGCTACGGGGAGTTGACAGAACCGATACTCGACGAACTCGAAAACACCGGACCGTACGCAGTCGTCACCGGCGACGAATCGAAGGCCCGTTCGCTCGCAGATCGCGGCATCGCCGTTCTCACCGCCGATCCGAGCGACGAGGAGCCGCTGCGACGAGTGGGCATCGAAACCGCGCGGGCGGTGATCGTCGCGACCAACAACGACGCGCAGGACGCGCTTGCGATCCTCACCGCCCGCCAGCTCAATCCGGACGTGCCGATCATCGCGGCGGCCACCCAGCGGGAGAACGTCGCAAAACTCCGACGCGCCGGTGCCGATCGCGTCATTAGCCCGGCGATAATCGGCGGGCGATTGCTCGTCAACTCCGCGCTCGGAAAGCGGGACGCCGAAACCGCGTCAGTTCAACTGCTTGGCGAGGAGCTCGACTAGATCAGCCCCGTTGGTACCGTCGCGATCAAACTACAGTTCGGCGGCCGCAGCCAGCGTTATCGCGATCGCCCGTTCGACGTTGTTCTTCGCCTTCTCGGGCAGTTCGTCTTCGCCGTCTGCGCCTTTCTGGGTCCCTTCGACGAGGTTTCCGTCGACGGTGCAGATCGCTCCCGATCGCATCCCCTTTCGACGCGAAAGCGAGAAGATCGCCGCCGCCTCCATCTCGATCGCCAGCAGGTTCGCCGCCTCCCAGTCGGCGACGTACGCCTCGGACTCGTTGTAAAAGGCGTCGTCGGAGACGATCGGCCCGACGTGGACGTCCTCGTCGTTCGCTTCGGCCGCCGCGACGAGGGCCGACAGGACGTCGTAGTCGGGGACGGCGGGGTACACCGCCGACTCGTAGCGCTTCGACGTGCCCTCCTCTTTGGCCGCGCCGGTGGCGACGACCATGTCGCCGATCTCGATTCCCCGCTGGAGCGCGCCGGTCGTCCCACACCGGAGGACGGTGTCGACGCCGACTGCGTGGAGCTCCTCCACGGCGATCGCCGCCGACGGACAGCCGATCCCCGTCGAGCAGATCGTAAGGTCCCGTCCCTCGTAGGCCGCGTTGACCACCTTGTACTCGCGATTTTGTGCGATCGTCTCGGCGTCTACACACTGTGCGGCGATGCGATCGACGCGTCCGGGGTCGCCGGGAAGGATCGCGATGTCGTGGACGTCGCCGGGTTCGATCAGTAGATGCGGTTGTTTCGCCATACCTCATCCTGCACGGAGACCACAAAAAACGGTCCGATCGACGATTCCACCGCGCCGACGCCGCACCCGTTATCCGACTGAAACGCCCACCACTGGAACCACGACGAGTACGACCGCACCGTAGATCAGGACCGATCGAAGCCACAGTCCTCGAACGGCGGTCGATTGTTCCTCGTAGATCCGCCCACCCGCTCGGGGTAACACGAGATGGGCGAACAGCACGTAGACGAATGCGACGACGAGTCCGACAGCGAAGACGTGCGAAAGCAGGCGTACTCCGCCGGACGGAGTGGCGGTCATCGTCACCATGCCGCTTTCTATCGCGATCGCCACCACACTGCCCTCGATACCGATCGCGACCAATCCGTAGAGAACTCCCGCCAGTATTCCTGCAAGGTGGTGGACGATCACTGCGTCTCTGAACGGGACTTCGTCGGGCGATCGCCGCCTGAGAACCGCCGCGGCGACGTACGCGGGCGTAAACCCGTCCGACCGTCGGCTCATCGGCCAGTTCAGTACGATCGCTGCGATCAACCCGGCGAACGCGCCGACGCCGAGACCGACGATGTCGGCAGTGATCGTCATACAGAACTCACGTTCTGTGGGAATTCTCTGCCGGATGGTATAAACGTTCGTCGGACGCCCGTCAGATCGATCGGTCGGTGTTCGTCAGATCGATCGGTCGGTGTTCGTCAGCTCTACATGCTCGTCCGATCGGCCTGCGGTCGGCATGAACGTCTAGATGCCGCCCGTCGCCGCGAACAACAGCAGGTTGTGTACGCCCGGTCCCAATCCGACGGCTGCGATAAATCCCAACAACAGTCGGCCTTCGACCGGATCGGTTTCGACGTACTCTGCGAACAGGACGACGATCCAGCCGACGATGACGACCTTTACGAGGACGAACAGCCAACCGGCCCCGAGAATCTCTGCGGTTGGAAGCGACGCCGAGAATTCGAGTATCACCCGCGAAAGCGGTGTGCGTTCGCCGAACCCCAGGACGTCGACGCCGACCGTCGTCGAAATGGCGTCGATCACGTGTCCGAACAGCGCAAAGCGGCCCACACTCCCGGTAGCGGCGGCCGCCTCCGGCCGGAGCCGTTCGAGTCCCCGCCAGGCGAGTATCGTGATCGCCACGGACACGACCAATCCGACAGCGGGCCACAGGAGTTCGAGCCCGCCGCGTCGCGTTCCCACAACGAGTACCCACGCGAGGAGTGTCACGAACGCGACGCCACCGATCGATCCGATCGCAGCCGGGACGCGCGCCGGGGAAAACACCGTCGTCGCGACGAGCCACACACATCCAGCGACAACGCCGGTCGCAAGATAGACCGCGGGCGTCCCGCCGAGCGGGTCGGCTACCGGCGGCAACGCGCCGAGCACGTGGAGTACGTGCCCGGCCGCGCCGGTCGCGATCCACGGTCCCAACGAGATGACGTGCGTGCCGGTCACCGCCGGTCGGCGCGCCAGAAAGCCGTAGCCGACGATTGCGGCGGCGACCAGCAGTCCGACGAGATACGATAGCGGCGGGACGACTGTCCCTTCCGGGAGGACGGACGGAACCTGTGTCGCGACGAACTCCACGGGGAACTCTCTCATGGTTCGTAGGCCGATCGGTCACCGTGAAAGCGTTACGAAAGTCCGATCCGCCTCGCTGGGTGTCGTTCGGTGCGATTGGCGGTCGTTCCCTCGGTATTTTGGTGATTCGCCTCCTCCGGCGGGTATGGACCGTTCGACGCTCGCGGCGATGATCGACCACACTGTACTGGGCCCAGCAACGACTCTCGAGGACGTCGAAACCGTCCTCGACGCAGCAACGAGCCACGGAATGAACGCCTGTATTCCGCCCTGTTTCCTCCCGGAGGCGGTCGATCGCGCGCCGGAGACGACGATCGCGACGGTGATCGGGTTCCCCCACGGCCAGCAGCAGCCGGCGGCCAAACTCGACGAGGCGGTGACTGCGTGGCGGTCCGGTGCCGACGAACTCGACGTGGTGCTCAACGTCGGCCGACTCAAAGCCGGCGACGACGAGGCAGTACGCGAGGAACTCGCCGACCTCACCGCCGCCGTCCCCGTCCCGGTCAAGGTCATCATCGAGACGGCGCTCCTCACGGACGCGGAGAAACACCGTGCTTGTCGGGCCGTCGCCGACGCGGACGCGGCGATGGTCAAAACGTCAACCGGGTTCGCAGACGGCGGGGCGACGGTTTCGGACGTCCGACTCATGAGCGAGTACCTCCCGGTGAAAGCAAGCGGCGGGATCGGAAGCTACGACACGGCGATCGCGATGATCGAGGCCGGTGCCGAACGGATCGGTGCCTCGAGCGGCGTCGCTATTCTCGACGGTGCGCCCGAGTAATCGATCGTGGATCGATCAGCCGTGTCTGGTTCGATCGGTTAGTCTTCCGAATATCCTTCCTGCACGAACCGGCTACTCTCGTATATTCCGACTAGCTCCTCGACGAGTTCCTCGTAGGTCTGGCCCTCTTCGAGGTGCGTTTTGAGTCGCGCTGCGAGTTCGTCGTCCAGTTCGATCGTGACTCCCATACATCTAGATTCGCGGTACTGACGGTTAAATGATCGGGGGCCTCTCGTCGATCCAATCTGTCAGTGGGCGGGTGATCGGATTCGATGGCGGGTTCGATTGCGATCGGTCGTCGTCGTCGACTTCCGGTCGGATTGTCGTCGTCGACTTC
>JBNJFV010000119.1:0-3304 GCA_051747145.1 Halobacteriota archaeon | reverse complement strand
GGTCGATCGCGTACCGTCGTCCTTTTGCCCGCCGCCGCGTAACCGTTCACAACCGCATGGCGACGTACCACATCGAGACGTACGGCTGCACGTCGAACCGGGGGGAGAGCCGCCGGATCGAACAGGCGCTCCGGGAAGGCGGTCATTACCCGGCTGGCAGCCTCGATGACGCCGACGTCGCCATTCTCAACACCTGTACCGTGGTCGAAAAGACCGAGCGGAATATGCTCGCGCGGGCGAAGGAACTACAGGACGAAACCGTCGATCTCGTCGTCACCGGCTGCATGGCGCTCGCACAGGGCGAGACGTTCGAGAACGCCGGCGTCGACGCGCAGGTTCTACACTGGGAGGACGTTCCAGACGCCGTGCTCAACGGCGAGTGTCCCACCGTCACGCCCGATACCGAACCGGTGCTCGACGGCGTAATCGGCATCCTGCCGATCGCCCGCGGCTGTATGTCGAACTGTTCGTACTGTATCACCAAGTTCGCGACGGGCCGGGTCGATTCGCCTCCCGTCGAGGAGAACGTCCGCAAGGCGCGTGCGCTCGTTCACGCGGGTGCAAAGGAGATTCGGATCACCGGACAGGATACCGGTGTATACGGTTGGGACACCGGCGAACGAGCGCTTCCCGAACTGCTCGATCGGATCTGCACCGAGATCGACGGCGACTTCCGCGTGCGGGTCGGGATGGCCAACCCGGGCGGGATCCACGGCATCCACGAGGCGTTGGCCGAGGTCTTCGACCGTCACGAGAAGCTGTACAACTTCATCCACCTCCCGGTCCAGTCGGGCAGCGACGACGTGCTGGCGTCGATGCGACGACAACACCGCGTGGGGAAGTTTCTCGAGATCGTCGAGACGTTCGACGAAGTTCTGGACTACTGGACGCTGTCGACGGATTTCATCGTCGGCTTCCCGACGGAGACCGACGCCGACCACGAACAGTCGATGTCGCTGTTGCGGGCGGTCAGACCCGAAAAGATCAACGTCACCCGGTTTTCGAAGCGACCGGGGACGGACGCCGCCGAGTTGAAGGGCCTCGGCGGGACCAAAAAGAAAGCGCGATCGAAGGCGATGTCCGAACTGAAACGCGAGGTGGTCTCCGAGGCCTACGAGTCGATCGTCGGGACGACGCGCGAGGCTCTCGTCGTTCAGCCGGGCGTCGGCGACTCGGTCAAATGCCGCGACGCGGCCTATCGGCAGATCGTCGTGCAGAACGCCTCCGAGTACGGGCTCGAACCCGGCGACTTCGTCGAACTCGAGGTCGCGAGCCACCAGACGATGTACGCGTTCGGGACGCCCGTGTGATCGTAGCCGTACGTTCGCCGATCGGTAGCCGTACGTTCGCCGATCGGCCGTCCTCGCCCGATAGCGTTCGCCGATCGGCTGGCTCGGTTCGTTCTGGACCTGACGACGTTCAAAACTCGTCTCTGCGTTCCGAACTCGCCCTTATTCGTCCTCGTCGTCTGGATCCGACGCTTCTTCGAGCGTGATCGAGTAGGTCGCGGCGTTCCTGAGCGCGTCCGATCGACCGTGCGTCCCCGGGGCGATGGCGAACGTTCGCAGACCGTAGGCGTTGGCCGCCTCCAGAACGGGTTTGAAGTCCGTATCGCGCGATGCGATCGCGACGAGCGACGCGTTGCCTTCCAGGGCGATCTGCGTCGCGTCGACCGCGAGTTTGACGTCGACGTCGCCGCTCGTGACGATCACCTCGAACCCCCGCGCTTCCGCCGCCTGGATCAATCCGGGGGTGGCGTGTTCGTCGACGTACAACCGCGTCGTGACGAGGTGTCCGTACTCGGTGGCCGCGTTACGGATGTCGTCGAGATCGACGTCGAACTCCTCTCGGAGCACGTTCGGGCCGTCGACGAACAACGCGACCCCATCGGTCGCGTCTACTCGATCGCTGCCGGTGCCGTCCATACGCGCCACTGTGCGACCGACGTGTATGAGGTTGCTGGTTTGATCGGACATGTAACCCGTCATCGTGTGGCCGGTATGCACTGCCTACTCCTCCCGTAGTCGATAAATACCTAAACCGAAGTCGCTCCCCCTATCAGGTGGCACCATGACAGGCCAGAACCGATCGACGATGCGTCGGTTGCCGGTCGCGAGACCGTCTCACCGGCGCCCCGTCGAGAGCGAGGACGCCACGACGATGTCGGTCCTCACTCCAGCCCACCCACCACGACGCGTCGTGGACGGCTTCGATCGAGCTGGCTGTCGCGCGAGACCCCGGCGCTTTCGGTCGGCTGAGCTCCTGCCACACAGCGCCGGTCGATCGCGTACTTGACCGTACCGACCGCCGGATACTCCATGTGATTCAGTTCACACCACACCACCCTGCCCTGCCCTGCCCGATCCAACCGTTCCGGCGATCGGTACGACGGTGCCACCGTCGTGGTTCTTCCGGAAGCACGCACGATGAAGATTCCTGAGGGGGAACTGTGCCGGATGCCCTACGACGGTCTCGCGAGTGGTCCCACGATCGCTTCGGTCCGACCGCGAACCGCTTCGTTTTGCCCATCGTCACAGTGGTACCGACACGATACGTTTCACACCTCGTTTCCGGTGAAACACGCCGATCGAACGCGACAACGTCATCGAACGACCGACGCAGGAGCGACGACGACAGGATGAGAAAACATTACTTACCACGGTGAGACGTACTACTTATGGCCCGACGGATGCCGCCGCTGCATGCGGTTCACGAGGAGCGTGGCGCGTCGTTTACGGATTTCGGTGGCTGGGAGATGCCGGTCGAGTTCGACTCCATCTCGGTCGAACACGCCGCCGTCCGCGAAACTGCCGGGATCTTCGACGTCTCGCACATGGGTGAGATCGACGTCTCCGGTCCGGATGCGACCGAACTCACCCAGCGGCTGACGACGAACGACGTCGCGGCGCTGGATCCGGGCGACTCCCAGTACGCCTGTATTACCACGGAGGCGGGGATCATCCTCGACGATACGATCGTCTACCGGTTGGACGACGAGGACGGCCAGCCGCGGTTTCGTTTCATCCCGAACGCGGGCCACGACGAACAGATGTACGACCGATGGGTCGATCACCGCGAGCAATGGGGGCTCGAGGCGACGGTCGAGAACGTGACCGACGACTGGGCGATGTTCGCCGTGCAGGGCCCCGAGTCGGCCGACCTCCTCGCCGACGTTGCCGGTGGGGACGTGGTCGATCTCCCCCGGTCACAGGCGGGCGAGTATACGATCGACGGCGTCGACTGTCTGGTTGCCCGGACGGGATACACCGGCGAAGACGGCTTCGAAGTGCTGTGTCCGACCGAC
>JBNJFV010000118.1:5439-7690 GCA_051747145.1 Halobacteriota archaeon | reverse complement strand
GTCCACGTGTTGACGCCGAAACGGCCACCGACCGCTCACCGGTGGGTGAACAGGAACGGCCGGCCGTCGTCGCCGGTCGTCACGCACAGATCCATCACTTCGGACAGCGAGAGGCTCGTCGTCTCCTGTTTGCAGACGATCAGGTAGTCGAAGGGCTCCTCGCACGCCGGACACGCGATCGACGTCGTGTTCTGGTACGTCGCCATCATCTCGTTGTCCTCCCGGGGCGTGAGATAACTCACCAGTTCCTCGGGGGTGTCCATTTCGTCCATGACAGTCTGAACCATCCAGTCCACGATGAAAAACGTTCGCTTCGCACCGATCAATCCGCCGCCGGGTCGCGCAGATCGAATGCCACGGCGATCGCCGGCTGCCAGTGGACGAATCGATATCGTCCCGCCGGGAGCGTCGGGCACACCGTCAGCCGTTCCTCGCGGACGTGCCCGGCGAGGTTCCTCGCCGCCGTCATCTCGAACGACCACTCGAAGCCGTCGCCGGGGCGGTGACCGATCGCCTCGTCAGTGTACCCCATATGGGCTGATCGCCCACGCGACCGCGAACGTCCTGCCACCCCGCTTCCGTGTACATCTGGAGGGTGTACTTGTGTCTGTTGGCGGTGTACTGGACGGTATCGGAGACGTTCGTCAGTCGAATCCGGTCTGTGTCGCCCCGATCGACGGCCAGTAGGATCGAGCGGATCGGCCGATCGACGGCCAGAGAAGACGGGCGGATCGGCCGATCGACGGCCAGAGGGGGCAGGCATGCATTTCGATCGGTTGCGATCGGATGAGGAGCTTCCGTACGGTCAAACTGCGCTTGTACTCACGCGATCGGTTCCCGGAGCGCCCACACGTCCGTCGTCGGATCGAGCCTGTGTGGTTCGCTGCCGCGCTCGGTGAGAAAGCCGACGTGATAGAGGATCGCTTTGAGCTGAAACACGGTCGGGGAGTGATACACCGTCCCGTCCCGTAGTGCCGATCGTCTGAGGTCGCCGTCTGCACCGAGCACGCGTCGCCGTGCGGCCTCGCTGCCGTTGACGAACAGTTCGACGGTGAACGTCGGGTGGAGTTCGTGGAGGTACTCGACGAACGCTGCGAGCGTCGGTTCGGCGAACCCGTCGTCGTGCATCCGCTGGAGTTCCTCGACCAGCAGTTCCGTCGCGGGATACGAAAACAGCACCCGTCGGGCGAGTTCCCCCCACGCCGGCGCGAGGTCGCAGAACCGCTTTCGGGATCGATACCACGTCTCGAACTCCGCAAGGGCCGACTCGACCGAGCCGTATCGTCGGATCGCGAACCGAACGACTTCGCGGCCGAGTGGCGTCAGTTCGGTTCGACCGGGGCGATCGCGAATTAACCCGAGAAACGCCGCACCGCGGCGTGCGCTCTCGGTCGCACCGACGACGCGATAGGAGGAAAGCACCGCCTCGGTCTCACCCGCCGCGTGAACCGCCAGGGGATATCCGAGGTAGTTCTTCGGATGATTCAACCCGAACGAGTTGTCCGCGACGCCCTGAGCGCTCGCCTGAAACCGGATCGCGGCCGCTTCGCTCGTCGTTCGGTTCCCCACGAGCCGGGGCGCTTCGAGCACCTCGACGGCACCGGCTTCGGACACGCCGAGGACGCCCACGTTCAATTCGCGGGCGAGCGTCCGATCACTCGCCGTGATCGACACCGATGGCGCGGTGAGGTACGCCACGTTCGCCTCCCCGAGCCGGTTGTGCGCCTGGACGATTCCGCGTTCGGTGTCGACCGCTCCGGTTTCGGTGGCCCCTTTCGCCTCGACGGCGATCAACGGCGGGGTCGTGTCGAACCGATCGACTGCGAGCAACTCCGCGTCAACGGACCGAACGCCGACGAGATCGGGATACCCGTCACCGACGCGGACGTGGTTGAACGGCGCAAGCGTCTCGTGGATCGACGGATCGATCGGGACGTCCGAAAGCCACCTGTCGGTCGAAAACTGCGTGTCGACGACTGCGTAGGCGTTCGGTTCGTCGTCGGGGAACAGTCGCTGTTTCGTGTGTGCGAGGACGGACGGTTCCGACAGCGTTCCCGCCGCAGTTGCCATACTCGCAGGTCTCAGGGCGACGACAAGAACGTTCTGGCGTACGCGGCTGCCGATCGAGCGGAGCGACGACGGACCGCGACTCGGACTGTCCGGCCCGATCGCATCGCATCGAGGCTCGTCCTGCCCGATCGCATCGCATCGCATCGAGGCTCGTCCTGCCCGATCGCATCGCATCGCATCG
>JBNJFV010000118.1:0-5339 GCA_051747145.1 Halobacteriota archaeon | reverse complement strand
ATCGCATCGCATCGAGGCTCGTCCTGCCCGATCGCATCGCATCGCATCGAGGCTCGTCCTGCCCGATCGCATCGCATCGCATCGCATCGATGGCTGTAAGTCACTCACGGCGGTAGGCAGGGCACGTGTCAAGCCGATCGAAACGCTGCAGTTCCTGTGGGGAGTCGATCCCCACGTCGGCGAGGATCTGCCCGAACTGCAAGACGCTCCAACCGTCGAACCTGCTCGTCGCGGGTGCGATCGCCCTCGGCGTCTTTTGTCTGCTCTTCGGCGTACCGATCGCGCTGTTTTCGGTCGGGCTCGGACAGCTGTTCGGCTTTCTGCTCGCCGTCTGCGGGCTGGCACTCATTTTTGGCGGCTACACCAGTTACCTCGACCGACAGGCGGGGCGGGATCTCTAGTCTTGGTCGAACGGGTCGAACACCCGATCGCGCCGGTCGATCGAAATGGGGGCTCTTTTCTCGGTGTGCCGGTAACGACCTCCACAATGGTACGCTCGTACGATCGGTCCGAAATACCAGCCGTCTACGACCTCGAAGCCGCCCCACCCGTCCGAGACGAACCGGGCTTCAGACAGGTCGTGTTCCGCGGCGTCGATCAGATGATCGGCTTCTCGCAGATCACGCCCGAAAAGGAAAACGGTGATCCACACACCCACCCCTACGAGCAGATGAACATGCTCGTCGAGGGGCGGGTCGACTTTCTCGTCGACGGCGAGGTAGTCGAACTCACGCCGTACGACACGCTCTCGATCCCGCCGGAAGTCCCGCACACGTCCCGGACCGTCGAGGGCGAATCCGCGACGCTGCTCGCGTTCTGGCCGCTTCGGGAGGATCGCCTCGAAGGGACCGCCTACCAGCGGGAGTTTCCCAAACTGTAACGGCGCGACTGAGCTGTACGGGACCGGCTCACGGTGGATATCGTCCCCGTAACGTCGTCTCCTCGATGACGTGCCCGGCGATCGCAGACTCGAGGTCCGCCTTCGTCGACCCTGCGTTAAGATTCAGCGTCGTGTCGAGGGCGTACACCGTGATCTCGTAGGTGTGTTCGCGATCCGGTGGGTTCGGTCCGCCGTATCCCTCCTCTCCGAAATCGTTGCGGCCTTCGAGGGCCGTCGCCGGGGTCCACCCCTCCGGTATCGTCGTCGTGTCGGGTGGGACGTTCCAGACGACCCAGTGATCCCAGACCGTTCCCGCCGGTTCGACGGCGTCTGGATCGTCCATCACGATCGCCAGCGACTCCGCGTCGGCCGGGACGCCGTCGATCTCCAGGGGCGGATTCACGTTTCGGGCGGTGTATCCGTATTCGTCCGGTATCCGTGCTCCATCCGCGAACGCCGAACTCGTTAGATGTAGTTCGTCCATCGGTAGTCACCTCGATCGGTTCCGCAGCGTTCGACGTGGAAAACGGGGGCGAACCACAAAAACGTCCCCCGTGCGGACATCGCCCACAGGCGGTACTGACATCGTCCGCGATACTGTTATGTAAAGTCGAGCAAAACCGTGGGCTAGATGTCGACCTGTACCGGCTACAGGCAGTGTATCGATCGAATGCGACCGCCCAGCGAAACCGAACCGAGGGTGACCCATCGAGCCGAGATACGCCCAACGAAATCGAATGGCTAACAACTCCGGTCGGATCCGGTCGACGCTCGGTCAGCTGACGAGCAGGTACGTCAATCACGACGACGTGTACGTCCGATTCGTTTCGTTGTGGGCGATCGTCGCAACGGTGTTCACACTCGCCTGGATCGGAAGTTACCACAGTTTACCGCAGGGGCTGTTACGCAGCGGGAACCCCGTAGCGTCGGCCGAATATTCAGGAAGCGTGATTCGAGAGTTTCTCATCCTCTTCGGATGGAACGTTGGTGTCTCGGTGATCGCAATCGCGGCGAATACGTTTCGCTCCGTGAACACGCCGCTCGGCTACGTCCTGCAAGTGATTCAAGCGCCACGATACGCCACAGTGTGGGGAACGGGGTCGCTCGCGATCGGTGCTGGCGAACGTATCGTTCCGTCGATCGCCGTGATCGTAGAACGGAACGGCCCGATGGAGCTTACGGCGTTCGTCGCCATCGCCGTTGCCACTCGTGGCGTGATGATCTGGCACCAAACCGAAGGGCCCCGGTGGAAGGAACCGTTCGATCGCGTGCAGTCGCCGCGAGAGTGGACGATAACTCGACGGGAGTGGACGATGCTCGTGGGGGGATATCTGTTGCTCGCTGTCGCAAATGCTCGCGAGGCCCTGGCGATTGCGCACGTGGCCGGCTGAGAATTCGGATGTCGTCTCGGGGTACGATCAGATACGACGACGATCGCACCCACCCATTACAAACGTTTTTCGACGAACGGCGACAACGAGGGATATGGAGACGACTACGGGCTCGCTGGCTGTCGAGTCCGAGCGATCGGACGCGACGGCGATTCGGCCGGTGATTCGACGGCAGGCAGCCTTTGTCGTGCTCACATTTCTTGGGATGTTCAGCGGTCTCCTCGGCGGGTGGTTCGGGGTACCGCAAGCGATTGTCTGGGTCAGTTACGCGATCGCGTACGTGTTCGGTGGCTGGTACGGGGTCAAAGAAAGCATCAAGAGCCTCCAGGTACCGGAAGTGGAAATCGACCTGCTGATGGTCATCGCGGCACTGGGCGCGCTGTACATCGGCGCGCCGTTCGAGGGTGCCATGTTGCTGTTTCTGTTCTCCCTCTCGACGGTCCTCGAGGGGTATGCGATCGGCCGATCCAGAACCGCGATCAGATCGCTTTTCGAAATGCGCCCAGAGTCCGCACGGGTACGCCGTGACGGCGGGGAAGTGACGGTCCCTGTCGAAGCCGTCGAAGTCGGAGACGTGTTCGTCGTTCGGCCCGGGGACCGAATTCCGCTCGACGGCGTCGTCGAGTCTGGCGAGAGCACGGTCGATCAATCCTCGCTCACCGGCGAGTCGGTCCCGGTGGCGAAAGAGCCAGGCGAAGCGGTATTCGGCGGCACCATCAACGAGACGGGAAGCCTCGAGGTTCGCGTCACGCGGGAAGCACAGGAATCGGCGATCGCGCGCCTCATCCACATGGTCGAAGAAGCCCAAAGCAAGCGAGCGCCGACCCAACAACTCATCGATCGCTTCGAACAACCCTACGTTCTGGGGGTGTTTGCGATGACCGTGATCGCGATCGCGCTCCCGATCGCGCTCTTCGAACACCCCTTCGATCCGACGTTCTATCGGGCCATGACGCTCATGGTCGCCGCCTCGCCCTGTGCGGTCATCATCTCGACCCCGGCGGCCGTGCTCTCTGCGATTTCCGCCGGTGGACGGCAGGGCGTCCTGTTTAAAGGCGGCGAACACATCGAAACGGCGGGCACCGTCGACGCGATCGCCTTCGACAAGACGGGCACGCTCACCGAAGGAAACACCCGACTGACTGACGTGTCGGCGCGAGAGGGCGTCACGGTGGACGGTGCCGCGCTGTCGGACGACGACATGTTAGGACTCGCCGCGGCCGTCCAGTCCCGATCTGAACACCACCTGGCGGAGGCGACCGTCGACGCCGCGTCCGAACGCGCGCTCGAGATTCCGGACGCAACCGGGTTCAAGGCGGTCGTTGGAAAAGGCGTGCACGCGACGGTGGGGGATCGAACGGTTCACATCGGTAATCTCCGGTACTTCGAGACGGTTTCGGCGGGCCGATCGATCGAGGGGATCGAAGCCGGGCGGAGCGCCGTCCGCACGCTGGAAGCACGCGGTAAGACGAGCGTGCTCGTCGTCGCGGAGACGGACGAGGGCGTTCGCGTGCTCGGTTGGCTCGCGTATACCGACACGATCCGCTCGGATGCGGCCGCGATGATCGAACGGCTTCGCGAACGCGGCGTCGAACGGATCGTCATGCTCACCGGGGACAACGAACGCGTCGCCCAGTACATCGCCGACGAACTCGGCATCGACGAGGTGTACGCGGAGCTACTTCCCGAGGAAAAGGTCGAACACGTCCAGCGGCTCCAAGAGCGGTACGAAGCCGTTGCGATGGTCGGAGACGGGGTGAACGACGCCCCAGCGCTCGCGACGGCGGACATCAGCATCGGGATGGGCGGTGCCGGGACGGACGTCGCACTCGAGACGGCCGACATCGTCTTGATGTCCGATAAGCTCGATCGGCTCCCGTACGCCTTCGCGCTCAGTCGGAAGACGCGACGAACCCTGTACGTCAATTTCGGAATCGCCTTCGGTGCGATCTTCATCATGGTGGTGGCGATCCTCACCGCGGGGATTCCCTTGCCGATCGCAGTGGTCGGCCACGAAGGGTCAACAGTGCTCGTGAGTCTGATCGGCCTCCGATTGCTCCGGTTCGACGGGTGAGCCAACCGATCGTCGATCGCGAGTTCGGCTCACCGTCGTGTTCGGATTGTCCGTCTCGTGGGTCGGAGGTGGGTCTTTCAGCATCAGCACGCGGTCTGCTCGTATCGATCGGGGCGATCGCTATCCTGTCGGTTGCGAGGCTGAACGCAATAAAATTCTGATAATTTGGCTCTGTTGAAATCCTTAGAAACTGATACAAATTGCGTGCGAGATACAGGGCGCATATCTCTCGATTCTCCTCAGGTGCATCATACTATCGTGACCGCGATGAGGCCGATCCCGGCAACGCCAGCGACTATGCCAACTGCCCTGGCCAATTGTGGGCCCCACGACACGGTCCGTTCGAGCGAGAGCACGAACGCGATAATCGCCATCCAGAGGATGTTCATCGATCCTGCAATGACCATGAACACGAACAATGCCCAACAGCAACCGACACAGAAGAGGCTAAAGCGCACACCCATGCTCGCTGCCCCACGGATGCCGGGCCGATGATAGGTCATCAGAAATCCGAACGGTGATCGACATTTGTCCAGACACTGGTATTTGTATGGTGAGAGCTGGTATCCCCCGAGCAGGAGTAACACGCCTCCGAACAGAAGCGGTCCATAATCGTTGGCGAGTGGTGCAAGCGGAACCAGTGCGTTAACTGCCAGTGGGAGCAGACCAGTGAGCGTCCAGACGAGTGTATACACCCCGAGCAACGCGCCTAACCTGGCGGCTTTGGCGGATCTGGACATATCTTGGAGTGTCCCGTTGTATAACCGGAACAGCGGCACCGTCGAGGGGTACATCATGGCGATCATCATCACTCCCCACATGAGCAGATAGAATCCGACGCCGACGAAGCCGTGGCCCGTCGCCATCGCTTCGGGGACACCTGGATCGGCCATTTGCATGTTCATATCTTCTCCCGGCATCGGGACCCACTGCCGGAGGATTGCAACCCACGCACCGAGCGCGAGCGCGTACATGCCGATGGCGATGAGCGGTA
>JBNJFV010000117.1:0-7697 GCA_051747145.1 Halobacteriota archaeon | reverse complement strand
CGTCGATTCATTGACTAGTTGTTGGTTGGTACGATTAAGTGTCTTCTCGAAGGTCAAATCGGTGTTTGTGCTTTCGTGGTCACCGTAGTCGAGCTGGTCTCTCAAGGGTCACCGTAGTGGAGAGTATCCCGAACGTGTAGACTGATCGATCGACCGACCGTCGATCGACGGAGGTCGGTGTGTCGATCGGATCTCGGCGGCCGATCGATTGCCAGCGCTGTGTCGATCGGGTTGCGGCGACCAATCGATTGCCAGCGCTGTGTCGAGCGCGAGTTCACGCCCCGCCGTCGATCGCGATTTCGGCGTCCCCGTGCGTTTCGAGTCCGACGATCGGCCCGGTAATCTCGTAGGCGTCACCGTCCCAGTAACTGTCCTCGTTGGTCACACCGTCGACGTGGATGTATCCGTCTTCCCGGTAGATCTCGTCACCGTCACCCGGCTTTGCCGTCCGCGTTTGAGTCTTCCGTGCGCTCCCGTCGATTGTGATGCGATACTCAACGTCTTCGCACCGACTGAACACCTCCACGACTCGCCGTGGTTCGCCGTCACCGGCTGTGAGAGGTCGAGAAGGCCGACGGTTCCGATCGTGCCGAGCACCGATCGCCGCGTGCGTTGTTGCATCATACAACCATGGTAGTAATTCGCAAACGATCTTCAGAATTTAGTTAGTTCGTTGATGGGCTTCGATCAGGTATGTGGGATTCGATCGATCGCGTATGTGGGTTTCGAACGATCGCGTATGAGGGTCCCGATTGATCGAACGGACCAGTTGATCGACGAGATCGTCTACGACCTGTACGGCCTCTCCGAGGTGGAAATTGCGATCGTGGAGGACGCCGTCGGCGGTGACTACCCGATCGGAGAGCGGCCCCTGATCTGCTCGATCGAGGGACGTCTCGGGACGGCAATGGCCGATCATGGTAGCAGATACGCACGATCGTCGAATCCGCGATCGAAATCCGACATGTCGTAGCTGGTCCACAGAACCTTGGTTCGTGAACAGCACCGCTCGGAATCAGATTCCCAGATCTGTCGTGTGGATGGAACACAGCATCGCCTATTCGGCGACCCCGCCTCCCCCATCGGATTAGGCGGCGTCGTCTAGATTAGCGGCAACTGATTTGGCCTTCGCGACCGCAACACGAGTGAAGAGACGGATTTCGAATGTCAAACCAATCTGTCTCTTCGCTTTCTACGGTACTAATGCAGTCGTAGCTGTCGCGTCTAGCGAAACTATTGTGCCGCTGCATCAGCCCCCGCAGATGCCGGCGGACTCCTTCATGTTCGACGTCGGTCGATCGCCGAAAAATAGTGTAAACGCGAGCGATCGAGAGTATCCATACCGGGCGCTGCGATGGCATCCCCGTCGGTAACAGAGAACGTGAACGACCACTCATAGTTCGAATACTCGCGTTTCGCCGGAAGGCGAGGGCCACGGCACATGCGAGGCGGCGTGCCGCACTTGGGACCGTCCCATCACGTATAGGTCTCAGTCACCGTCATAACCACCCTCGCCGTCGGTATCGTCGCGGACAGGCCGCACCATCGACGTCGGGTAGCTGTAGTTGTCGTCGGAGGCCTCCACGGCGTCGTCGTCGAAGACGACTGCGTGGCGTGGGTGCACGACGTACTCGTCTGAATCGATCGACCTTTCACGGAGGATGTGTTCGGATGCGACATCGAGGCCGAGCGACTCGACATATTTGAGAAAATTGACATCCTGGTGATCGAGGTTCCGATCCTCCGTCGAGACACGTGCGTAGATCGCTGCTGCCGGCATGATTCTGCCCGTACCGGCGTAGCACATAACGAATTTGCGTTCTCGCCAATCTGGTGAGAAGCACCCGCATTCTGCCATACTTAAGAATTTTAATCATTGTGGCGCTATCACACGCCGATCAACGGAGCGATACGAATGTAAAATCGACCTTAGTCCTCGAAGCCATTCTCTTCGATATCCTCGGCCAAGGGTTCCGGCAAGTATTCATCTTTTCCACTGTGGACTGTGGACTCGAGCCACCCGCCGTCACAGTAGTGGTTGCGATCGTCCTCGCACGCACCCTCGGCGTTGAGTTTTCCAAGCACGTTGTGCAGGAGTTCATGGACGACCATGTTCCGCTTGACCCGTGAATCGGTCGTACCGTCCACGATGGTGAATTTCCCAGGCACCTCCGCGTATCCAGCGTAGTCGACGTCGGACTCGAATTTCAGAAACACAGTCTGATGATACACCCCTGCCCTGTCCTCAAGTTGCGGTCGGTAGTAGTTCCGTTCCAATTCCCAAAAATTCGATCCGTCGAACTTCTGGGTTACGTCGACCGATCCGCCTGACGCGACGTGCAGATCTATCCCGGTGCTGCCGTCAGGGTTGTCCACCGACATCTGACTCCACTGTCTTTTCACGTCATCTCGAAACGAGTCACTCGTTGCCTGCATGTGGTCCGCATGGTTGAATTGTACGTACAGATCCATTGCCAGCGGGTCGGAGCCTGGCAATTGGACGCCACCGGGCGACTCACCGGAGACCTCCCACCCGTCTTCGAGTCCGTCGCCGTCCGTGTCGGAATCGAGCGGATCAGTCCGGTGGTCAATGACTTCGGGGCCGTCCTCCAGTCCGTCACCGTCTGTGTCGGGGTCCGTCGGGTCCGTGCCGTGTTTCTGCACTTCGGTGCTGTCGTCGAGGCCGTCGTCGTCCGTGTCCGCGTTTGTCGGGTCGGTCCCAAATTCAGTCACCTCGGGTCTGTCCTCCAGTCCGTCGCCGTCCGTGTCGGGGTCTGTCGGGTCCGTGCCATGTTTCTGCACTTCGGTGCCGTCGTCGAGGCCGTCATCGTCCGTGTCGGCGACTGTTGGGTCAGTCCCGTACTCGTTAACTTCGGCCCCATCAGCAAGGTCATCGCGGTCCGTGTCGGGGTCCGTTGGATCTGTCGGCCCGTCGACCTCCGTCGGGTCGTCGAGTCCGTCGTCGTCGGTATCCGCTGCGATCGGGTCGGTCCCGAAGTCGTCTACCTCCTCGCCGTCCTCGAGGCTGTCGCCGTCGGTGTCCGCGCTCGTCGGGTCGGACTCAAATTCCGTCACCTCGAGGCCGTCCTCCAGCCCGTCTCCGTCAGTGTCGGTATCCGTCGGGTCAGTCCCGTGGTCGTCGACCTCGGGGCCGTCCTCAAGGCCATCGTCGTCCGTATCGGGGTCTGTTGGATCTGTCGGCCCGTCGACCTCCGTCGGGTCGTCGAGTCCGTCGTCGTCCGTATCGACATCCGTGGGGTTGGTACCGTATGCATTCACCTCCGTATGGTCTTCGAGGCCGTCGTCGTCAGTGTCCGCGCTCGTCGGGTCGGTCTCGTGGTCGTTGACCTCGGAACCGTCGTTGAGGCTGTCATCATCTGTGTCGGCATCCGTGGGGTCGGTTCCAAGGTCGAGTTCCTCCCCGTCGAGTAACCCATCCCCGTCGGTGTCCGCAGAGAGCGGGTCAGTTCCGATCCGAAGTTCCTGCGTCGCAGGCACGTCGTCGCCGTCGATTGAATATACGTTGGTCGAAAAAACACCTATCAATGCGGCCAGTAATATAACAACTATTATTCCAATCCTCACATACATTCTTCCTAGATAGAAATTATTCGCTTTCAATAAATATATGGGTGTGTCAGATTGTTTTTATTAACCTACAAAACAGAATCATGACTTCATCAAGAGATATATAGAAAAAGAAGGTGATGCGGAGTTGTTTGTAGAGTAAATTAAACTGAAGTATTCAACCCAAGATGGGCCGCCTGGATCACCGATGCAGATTATGTTGACCTGGTACAGCTTGACTAATAGGCGGTTGTAGAACTCCACTTCGAACTATCTCTCGTGGGTTTCTTAACAGCATTATGGAATGTGCTGAACTCGGATTTCTCAGTAATCAGTAAACACCTGTAGTGAGTGGTTGGATCTCTGGTTTCGGAATGTAAGGATCCGGTGAATCACCAGACGGCGTATGATTTCACTGATTTACGGCTCGCTTGATGTTGTAGACTGTACACCTCAGAACGATCTCACGAAATTCGCGGTACCACGCTCGGCCACGCGGTGCGTGCCCGAGCGTGCGCTTGATCGCCGAAAAGACGGCCTCAGACAGCGCTCATTGGCCATTCAGAAACCCATTGACTGTGCGCGTAACGCGCGCATCGATGGGTGGGAACTTGCAGTGTTCGATCAGCGGTCTGATGTTCTCTTCGCGTAGTTTTTCACGCAATCGAATCAAGTTGTCTCCCTTCTCAGCGGCGAGGCTGGAAATCTCGCTCGCGTTGCGGCGGGCGAGTTGCCAGCCGATCTGTGGGTCGTAATGTTTTTCGATCGTACAGTGAACGTCGTGGACATCTTGCGTTTTCGTATCGACGTGCGCAGTCGCTTTTAGTGTATGAACGCGGTAGTTCGTCCGGCTGCAGTTGTGCTTGTTTGCGGTTTCGCGGTCAAAGAACGCCCTGTCCAACGCGGCGTGATCTGCGGTATCGTGCAGTTGTGCTGAGAGACGCAGCAGCACTCGCCACACCATCATCTGCAACCTATCAAACGCCATTACCAGCGTTGAGTGATGCGCGAGCTCGTTGTCAAAGTCGGTCCTGCCGAGGAAAGGATCGATCCGTACACAATCGGGGATCCCGAGTTCAACCATTCGAACGGAGAGCACGTCGTCGAACTCGGCGACGTGCTTCGAGAGTGACATTACTCGCGAATCCCTGCTGGGTTGACGCCGATCCATACGCGCGGATCGAAGCGAACGGCTATCGAGCGCTCGTCATGCCGGAGGCGAGGACGACTCGACGGCACGGATCAAAAACACACATCTCGAGGCGAGATCACAGTCGGGAGTGGTCACGATCCGTGGTCTCGATCCCAGTCCGGAAAACCCGGAGTTATAGGTCGAACCAGCGTCGGCCGAGGGACCGCGGACCGATCCAAACGTCGTCGAGTTCGATTATTCTAGGGTAATTGTTCCTGATCGTCGCTGTCACCGTAGACGCGTCGAAAGGCGTCGGAGACGAGCGTTCCGCAATGGAGACACCTGTCCTTCGACGGGGTCGACAACGAGACCTCCATCATGGTGATCCCTCCAAAAGGCGGATTTTGGAACTCATGACCGGCAACCTCCTCACCGAGGGCGACGCATTCTTGGTCGGCTTCGTGGATCTGAAGTCCGCAGAACTCGCAAATCTCAATGCTCCCGGGCTTCTGCTCGATGTTCAAGGACAGACACCTTCGAATGTTCCCTTAGTCCAATCGCCCGGCGGTGTCGACCCGCCTTTGGTGTTGAGTACTAATCGATTTCCGTAGGGGTTACTCTTTAACGGTAAATTGGTCGTAGAACACTTGAAACGCCCATATACGAGAGTTTGTACTCCCCCTCTACGGACTATTTTTACAAGTGGACTCGCCGGGATTTGAACCCGGGGCCTCTCCCATGCCAAGGGAGTGATCTACCCCTGATCTACGAGCCCGCGATCGCATACTTCACTTTCCCGGTCCCGATATTAAGGGCTTCGACTCGATCGCCCCGAGTCACGAAACCACACGCCCCGACCCGACCACGCGGCCGATGGCGTCGACGATCGCGGATACGCAAACACCGGCATCCATACCACCAACACCCACACTACCCCCAAGACCACCACTACCGCCACCACCCACACAAACATCACCCCGATCGAACTCGCCCATCGATCGGCCCGAACGGAATGGAAAGTCATTAAGCCCCGAAGCCACAGTACACACGTGGGAACAGCACAGTCGTAACTCTGACTCGCCCGTATGGGCTTGGGATTGCGACAGTGCGCCGATCGCCGCCGATGGTGATCCCGTGCGGAGAGTCGGGTATCGTACCACTGCGGCGATCGGACACGTCGTTTTGCGGCCTGTGCCGTTCCAATTTCAGACAATGGCACGAATGCATTCCCGCCGCCGCGGTTCGTCCAGTTCGGACCGACCGGTGGCAGACGAACCCCCCGAGTGGAGTGACGTAGACGCAGCCGAGATCGAATCGCGCGTCGTCGAGCTCGCCCAACAGGGCCACGACCCGAGCGTAATCGGGCTCAAGCTCCGCGACGAAGGCGTCAAGGGCGTCCCGGTCCCGAACGTCAAGCTTGCGACCGGCAAGAAGATCACCGAAATCCTCGCCGAAAACGACGCCGATCCGGAACTGCCCGAGGACCTCCGGAACCTGATGGAGCGAGCCGTCGGCCTTCGCGAGCACGTCGAGGAGAACGGGCAGGACTACCAGAACAAACGCGCGCTTCAGAACACCGAATCGAAGATCCGCCGGCTGGTGAACTACTACCGCGGCGACAAACTCGATTCGGACTTCAGCTACAGCTACGAGGTCGCCGTCGACCTGCTCGAGTAACCGTCGATAGCCACGTCCAATGCCCGACGCTCAGCCCACCCACGACGCAGCCCCCGACGCCACCGAGGCGACAGCCACGGCGCTCGCCGAGGCCCCGTTCGTCAGCGTGCAGGTGGCCCCCGACGGCGACTCGATCGCCGCGACGGGCGTGCTCGTGGACGGGCTGGCGCGCGTCGACGTTCCGTTTCACGTCCGCGCGATCGAGCCGTTCGACCGCGCCGCCGAGACGACGCCATCCGACAGCGACGACGCGATCTCCGTCACGATCGGTCCCGTGTCGACCCCCGGCGATCACCACCTCGCTTCTGCGGGGGATGCCCGTCCGGCGAGCGTCACCGCCTTCGAGATCGTTCGTGGATTCGACATCGAACCCGATCCGATCCGAGCGCTCGCAGGCGTCGTTGCGGCGGGTCGATCGCCCGGCGATGCCGCAAGCGGCCCGATTCTCGAGGCGGCGACGCGACGCGGGCTCGTCGACAACCGCCCCGGGGTCGCGATTCCGATCGCGGACCTGGCCGACGGGCTCGCCCACTCGACGCTGTTTCACGCGCCGTTCTCGGGGGACGTGAACGCGACGACCGCAATGCTTGCGGAGGTGGACCTCCCGACCGACCTCGGCGACGCCGCGCACACCCGTCTCGCCAGCCGGATCGCGATCGACGCGACCGGTGGGGACCGGGAGGCACCAGCACGCGCGGTCGAATCGCTCGAACGGGCGCTCAGGCCGCTGGAAACGCCGACCGGACCGCTCGAGACGATCGCCGGTTTCGCGGACGTCCTCGAAACGACCGCGACGGCCGCACCGGGGACGGCTGTCGCCTTCGGGGTCTACCCGGGGCACGAGGCAAGTCGCGATTCGGCGCTCGAAGCGTGGCGGACCCACGCTGCGGCGACCCACGAAACGATCGCCGCCGCCCATACAGGTCGATACGCCGGCCTGTTCGTCGCGCGGATCTCGACGGATCAACCGTCGATCCTGCAGACGGCCGCCCGGATCATCTCGGCGACGCGTTCGCCCGAGCCGATCGTCCTCGTGCTCGGCACGGAGCCGATCGACGGGCGGTTCCACGCGGCGCTCCACGCCGAAGAACCCGAAGCCGTTTCGGGGACGACCGAGACGGCCGTCGGCGAGTTCGACGGTCGCTCGTACGGGACCTCGACGCGCGCGGTAGTGCAGATCGATCGATCGGACGCGACTGGGACCGACCGCGACGACCTCGACGGCCGGTTCATCGCCGCCGTCAGGGAGGCGATCGCATGACGGAGCCGCTCGCCCGGCGGGCGGACGTCGAGACGACCCACGATCGGGCCGATCTCGTCG
>JBNJFV010000116.1:0-7808 GCA_051747145.1 Halobacteriota archaeon | reverse complement strand
AACGGTACCTCTCGAAGGGCGTTTACGGTTCGTTCGAGGCGTGGGAAGGGTGACCGAATCGATCGAAGCGCTGGGAGATGGACGGATCGACCGAAGGTCTCATGTTGGATCAGTCCGACTACCGTGATCGTTATTGGCCGAGCAATCGCCGATGTTCGACTTTGAGACATCGATCTTCGACGACGTCGATCCCCGCCGCCTCAGCCCGTTCGATCGCGTCGTCGTCGTGAATCCCAAGCTGTAACCACATGACGGTGGCGTCGCCGTCGCTGTCGTTCCGGTCTATCACAGTCTGGGCGATGGCGGCGACGGCTTCGCTCGGTCGAAACACGTTCACGACGTCGATCGTTCCCTGAACGTCAGCCACCGAGTCGACCGCAGACTCGCCGAGTACCGTCTGCGCGTAGGGATTCACGGGTACGATCGTGTAGCCGCGATCCTGCATATAGGCCGGAATCCTATGGGCGGCTTTTTCGGGCGATCTCGAACAGCCGACGACAGCGATCGTGTCGGCATCGGTGAGGATTGCTTTGAGCCGTTCGTCGTCGGTCACTGGCATACATCGCCGATCGGTCCGCAACGAGAAAAACGTACCACCGTCAAGTCGATCGGGACCGAGTGCGGTAGACGGACAGCTCGTCAAACCGACGATTACGCTCGCGCGAGTCGAACGGTCGGCTCGCCGTCCTCGCTCGTTTTGACGATCCCGTCGAACAGTTGCGTCAGCGTGTTCATGGTTTGGTCGTCGTGTGCGGTCGAATCGATACTGAATAGACCGAGGCCGTCCACGCTTTGTATCCGGCCTGTGAACACGTGGAGGAAACGGAATACGGTCTGGAGATCCGAATACATGAGCAGCGTCGACAGCGAGTGGACCATGATCCGATTTCGCTTGATATCCCGATCGCTGTAAAACGCCTCGAGGAATTCGGAGAGTTTGATCCCGATCCCGGTCATGTCGACGGGTGAGGAGGTGTACTTAATCCGTCGATCGTCTCTGACTTCGCCGACGCCCTGTTGGCGCGTGACGCAGTCGACGACTGCGACGGGACGGCCTTCGTACTCGATCCGTTTTGCGTAATCTTTGAGGATTCTGTCGGCGCCGTCTTTCGTCGTCACGACGATCGCGCCGTCGCCCTGGCGGGTCCCATCGGCGAGAATATCGAACGCGAGCGTTCGTTTCCCGGTCAACGGCGGGCCTCTGAGGAGCAGGTTCGTCCCCGGGTCGACCTCGACATCGAGGTGAGGTCTGAGGTCATACATGATTTGGCCTCTGGAGAGTTGCCCATTGTCGGCCGATCGATCGCCGCGTGGCCTCGCCGGGAGTCATCAACTGATAAGAAGATACTCCGACCCGGTAATATTCTTTTTGATTACAGGTGGGCAGTAAGTGATCGTCGCACGCGACGGTTTGTCGATCGACACACCGCCGCGATCGACTGGCGCGCCACTCGCAGATTCACAGGACGACGGCAGCCCGACCGAGGAGAAACGCGACGGCGGCCAATATCATCCCCGCTTTGAGATACCGTTGCCCGACGGTCGGATCTTCGAACGATCGGGAGGTCGCCCATAGCATCACCACGTCTGCGGGAACAATTGCGACGAGATAGACGACACCGAACGTTCCGTCGACGTACGGGAGGACGCTCGCGGCGACGCCGAGTGTCATCGCCCCGGTTCCGACGTAGAGCGCGTTTCGTCGGCCGATCGCGATCGGAAGCGTTCTCAATCCCTCCGTTTCGTCCCCCTCGATGTCCTCGACGTCCTTTACGATCTCGCGCGTGAGCGTCGCGATCGACGCGAGCGCAAAGAGGACGACGGCCCCGAACGGTTCCCCGACTGCCGCCCCGCCGAAGAGAAAGGTACTCCCAGTGAGATAGCCGACGACCGCGTTTCCGACGCCCGGGAGTCCTTTGAAGAGTTTGGTGTATACCACCAGTGCGAGCAGGTTGAACCCAGCGATGGCGATCGCCGCCAGCGGTAACAGCACTGCTGCGGCGACCGCACCCAGAAAACATCCCACACTGAACCAGAGGGCTTGCCGCTCTGTTACGGCACCGCTCGGGATCGGACGGTCGGGTCTGTTTATCGCGTCAATGTCGCGATCGAAGTAGTCGTTGATCGCGTTGCCCGCACCGGTAGCAAGCCCCGTCGCTACGACGGCGAGGACGACGTTCGTCGGATCGGCGTCGACACCGGCGGCGACGAACGCGCCGACGAACGTCAGGAACGACGCCGCGATCACGTTTCCGGGGCGCGTGAGACCGACCATCCCGCCGACTGTCGATCGCATGCTCATTCGCACGTGCCTCCGAGCGAGTCAACCGTCCGCGTAACCATACCACGTTCTCGTAATCCGGACGGAATAAAACACGCACATTAGCGTCCACGGTACACGGACGCTCGATCGTCGATTGGATGCTGAAGAGTCGATTGGATACTGAAGAGCCGGACGCTCGATCGTCGATCCTCAGTCGAAATCGTGTCGATCGACAGTCGGGATAGTTTATCGGTTTGCGTGAGCCTTCTACGACAATGGTCGATCCGCTGAACGCCACAATCGTTGGTTCGATCCTACTGTGGGTGTCCGGCGTCGGCATCTCGATTCACCTCTTGTATCGAATCCGCGATTACCGATTTACGTTCTTGACACTGATGCTTTCGCTCATGGCGCTCAGACAGCTTTTCACCCTCTTTGGAATCGTTCCAGCCTACAGCGAAGTCCCCGGACTGGTCGTGAACGTCCTGGCGGTGAGCGTCGTCTTTTATGTTCTGCAGTACACTCGACAGGAGGATTCGATCAAAACGGAACTCCGAAAGACAAATCGGGATCTTCGGGAGAGCAAAACCCAACTCTGAGCGACCGTCGCCGCATCGCCGGACGACATTTTCGTCCTCGACGAAACCGGCCGATACGAAGCGGTGCTGGCGAACGATCGATCGGATCCGTCAGACGATCTGGTCGGGCGAACGATTCACGACGTACATCCCGACGGAGTCGCAGACGAGATCACATCGGTGCTGCAGGAAACGCTCGACACCGGTGCGGCCGGGCGCATCGAGTATTCTATTGTGCGAACCGACGACACGTACTGGTAGGAGGGCCGAACGACGCGCATCGAACGGCCGAACGAGGCCGATCGGGTGCTTTTCGTCAGGCGCGACGTAACCACGCTGAAGGGTACCGAACGGAACCTCACACGGTTTCACCGGGCTGTCGAGGCGGCAGGTGCCGCCATATAGATCGTCGATCGCGACGAGACGATCTCGTACGTCAACCCAGCGTTCGAGGAGATCACGGAGTACGCCGAGTCGGACATCTGTGGGCGAACACCGCGAATCCTGTCGTCCGGTGACCACGACGATGCGTACTACGATCGGCTCTGGACGACAACCCTTCAGGGCGACACCTGGCGCGAGGAAATCGTGAACCGTCGGCGAAACAGCGATCGATATCACGCTAATCAGACGATCGAACCGATCGAAGCCGCCGACGGGACGATTACGGAGTTCGTCGCCATTCAGATTGACATTACGGGGCGAAATCAGCGTGAACGACAGCTACAGGTTTTCGATCGCATCCTCCGACACAACCTCCGAAACGACATGAGCGTCGTGTTGGGACATGCGGAAAATATCGAAGCGGCGTCCGACGGGGAACTGGCGAACTATGCGGCGTTGATACGACGGAAAGGCGAGTCACTGTTGGAGATGGCGGACAAAGAACGGGCTATCGTCCGCTTGATCACTGACCATCCACACCCCCGACCGATCGACGTCACCGCCGCTGTTCGAACCGCGGTTTCGGACGCAACCAAGCAGTGGCCAACTGCGAGTATCTCCGTCACCGCCCCGGATCAAGTTTGTGTCGCTGCGATCGCCGATCTCGACGGCGCGATCGCGGAGGTACTGGAGAATGCAATCGTCCACTGCGATCGAACGCTAACGATCGAGGTCGTCGTCGAAACGACCGACGAGTCCGCGATCGTTCGAATCGCCGATAACGGGCCCGGAATACCCGACCAGGACCGATCTGTACTCCGTAGCCACTCTGACATCGACTCGCTGTATCACGGCTCCGGAATCGGCCTGTGGTACGTCTCCTGGGTGCTCACCCTCTCGGCTGGTCGACTTAGCTTCGAGGCAAACGAGCCACGCGGTAGCGTGGTCGTCCTGGAACTCGATCGAACTGCGACACCCTCGGCATCGTGACCCGCCGGCCGATCGGCATCGAAAACCGCGAGGCTTAAACGGGGGTATCCCAAACGCAGGTATGTCGGGCGCTTAGCTCAGTCTGGACAGAGTGCTTGGCTTCGGACCAAGTTGCCGCGGGTTCAAATCCTGCAGCGCCCATTACTCCCACGCATAATTAGAATCCAAAGGATGTGAGCGGGACGCTTATAAAACCCGTCACGAACCTTACCATACATCTCAAGTTGTCGCATTATGCCACCCCGCGTCGTCACGCGGTTCCGTGAAGCCAAACGCAAATCACGGGTATAAAACCTCGCACGCATCCCGGGGTCGAACCCCGGCGCACCCGAAGAGCCTATCCCCAAGTCACTGCGTCAGCGTGTGTCGGCGTGAACTCCCCGAACGACTGCTGCCCAGACCGCGAGCCATCAACCGCATCGCCCCTCTCAACAGCATCGAGGATCGACCACGACAACCCGCGAGGAACGAGCGCGCGCTTCGCCGGGTCACGAAACGCATTCGAAAGCACCCCGGAATTATCGTCATCTCGACCGCACGACTCATGACACGGCGCACCTCGCCGGCATGACTTGTACTTAAACCTGACCGGGTGCTTCCCCCACAAGTCAGTCGGCTTCATGTACGGCGCTCCGTACTGGCAGTACGTCACAGTCCCCTCCGGCATGCCGAGGAACTCAGGCCATCGAAGCAACCCCCGCGGGTTCTCCAAGAACCAGTACTCAGGAGCGACCGACTTAATCAGCCCGACCGTATGGAAGACTAACGCGACCGCGTCCCTTGCTCGATCAGTGACTGGTTCATGGTCGTCGTTGAACCCGGCCGCGTTCGCAGCCGTAGAAAACACCGTGCAAGGCGGGGATGCGAGGATGACGTCCGGCACCCCGCCGCACAGATCGATGAGGTCGGAGTGCCGGAGATCCATCACCTCCGCTTCTAGATCCGGGTTGAACGCCGGATTAATGTCCACAGTGTACACGTCCCACTCCGAGGACGCTTCGAACGCCGACGAGAACCCGCCCAGCCCGCAGAACAGGTCAAGGCCCTTCTTACGCGTCATCCTTCGACCCACCCCGTGAGACGCGACTGCTCAACCTCGTCCGTCGAAGGGATCTCACCATAATCGCGCTCGTCACGACGCTCTCTGATCTCGCGGACGCGGCGCTCAGCGCACGTCACGCACCCCGGCTTCTCGCACTGGATGTCCACACCGATGTCGCACAAGTCGAGACGCCCGTAATTCGCAATCTCCTCGATCGTTTTCTCAGGGGTGCGCCATTCTTGCTCGCCGACATGGACGATCAGGTTCTTGTTCTTCAAGCTGCAGAGCAACGACCGGTCAAGGTCTGTCTCTGACCATGACCACGTGCATCCAGGTCGCGGAATGGTCTCGGCGAGTTCCTTCGCGTTCGCAGTCATCCATCGGGCCGCTGTGGTACCGAGCCCGCCAACGTTCCGAGTCATCGACTCTCACCTCCATTACCGTCGCCCATGTGGTCGTACAGCCCGCGAGCGATCGCGTACGTCCCCCTGTCTAATGGGCCGTCGCTCGGGTAGTCGAGACGCTGCACCTCGCAAACGCCTTTCAGCGCGACCGTGGGCGGGTCTTCGTCGTCGAGTTCACCGTTCGTGTACTCGTCTCTCGCTGCCAAGCAGACTTTCAGCGCATCTTTCGGGTGCTGCATGACGTCCGCGGCGTTCCCGCACTCTCTGATGCCTTCCAGCACCGCTATCAGTTGGAGTGCGCCGCCGCCGTCGTCGTGCGCCCAGCACTTCCACCCGTCATCCGCATCGACACCAAAATTCGTGCTTTTTTCGTCCGGGGTGCTGGTGCCTCCGTGGACGGGGTGCGGGCCCTGCCCGTTCCGCCCGTGGGCGGCGAATGGCCCGCGGTGAGCGATCGACACCGGGTTCAGATCGTAGTAGGCGGATCGGGACGGCGAGGATCCGCTCACGTCGCCTTTCACGCGGGTGTTTTGCGCCTCAAACACGGCTGTAGCTTGCTCCTCATCAGAGAGTTGCTCCTCGTCAGGGAGGAGATCCTCGGCGAGCGCGTCAATCGTGTCCTGGTCGTGCGGGACGGCGTGCTGCGGTCGGCCTTCGATGTGCATCCACGTCGTCCCGATTACCCTGCCGTCTCCAGGGTACCCGCGGATCTCGCAGTGCCCGCCATGCTCTAAGTCCTCCATCACAACGACACCATCGACGAAGCCCGGGATGCGGCCGCGGACGAGGACGTGCGCTCCGGTCAACGAGCTACTCACTTCGGCGTACGCGTCGAACCCGCAGATGATGTCCCACGCTTCCCTCGTCATCGTGGCGGTTCCGTCGCCGTGCGGTTCAATTACGTCGTCAAGGTCGATCAGGATCAGCCCAGGTTCGGGGCTGAAGTCCGAGTGCGGGACGATGCACATCGGGTACAGCGGCCGAGGCTGTTCGTCGTCTGGCCAGCACCACGTCGCGTCGACGGAACCGTCCGTCGAACCGCCGAGCTCATCGACGACCCTCTCGTACGTCGCGCCGACACGGTCATCCCACGCGACTTCGTCACGCCCCCACTTTACCGGGCCAGCGTAACCGCCGGTTTTATGCGGTGCTCTGGGTTGCTTCGTCTCCATGTCCCAGCAGAACCATGAGCGGGCTTCGTCGCCGAACCGGATCAGGTCGCGGGGGATGATGCGCGGCGCGTCACGCGGGTCGTCCGGGACTTCCAGGTGGACGTAATCGTCCCCGACTTCGATGACGCGGACGGCGGACTGGCGGTTTTTCAGCGTTTCAGGCGGCCAAGGGTGTTTCGTTGTCATTGAGGGTCACCTCCATCCGTGACGGCCGTCGCGCGGCGCTGCGCGGTTGCTGCAGCGTTCTGCGCGAGGTTGCGGGGGAGTCGGTCTATCGCACCGGGGAACGCGCCGTACATGATGTGCAGGCGCTCAGACGCCCTGCTGAGCGCGACGTACCACGTCCGAGCTTCATTCTCACCTGTGCTCGGGTCGCGCTCCATCTCACGAGCGATTTTCGACGTGATGCCGTCGTACACGATCACGTCCGAAGCCTCCGAGCCTTTCGAAGCGTGGATGGTGAGCACTCGGATGGTGTGCGTGTCACGAACAGTGTGATCGTACCGGGGGAGTGCGCGCTTCAACGCGGTCAGGTCACCGTCGCTCAGGTCATCTTTCGTGAGCCGACCGATCGACCCTGCACCAGCGGTGTACCGTTCGAAGAACACCGGTTCAACGATTTCTTCCAGGTCATCAATCGACTTCCGCTCCTCTTCACGACGCGCTTCTTCAGCGATGTCCTCGGCGTCGCTACGGGTCACGGCGAGCACTCGGGCGTTCGCGTGTTCGAGGAGCTCGGCGAACTCGTCAGCAGTGAACTTCAGGTTCACCGCCTCAGCAGCACCGCCCGTGTACTCCGTCAGTCCGCTCCCGTTGCTGTGCCCGTATCCGGACGGGACTCTCTCAAGTTTCTTGAGGGCGTTGAACACTGTCAGTCGGTGCTCGTCCCATCCCCATCCGCCCGGGTCGCGCTGCCCACCGTGAATGATCCCAGCACGGTCTAGCGCAGCGCTGATGCCCCGTGCCCAGTTCCTC
>JBNJFV010000115.1:2193-7878 GCA_051747145.1 Halobacteriota archaeon | reverse complement strand
TTCTTTCATCGAGCACTATTCGTTTCGCTGATCGAGCTCGTTTCGTCCTGCACGGTGTTATGGCGGGTTCGTCTTGGACTGTGCCGTGAGGGATTCCTCCAGGTCGTGCCCCGGCGGGTACGTTCTCGGCCACTTCGTTTTTTATAGATTCGAATCCAAAGAAGGGGTATATGCCGATGATTCACCTCGACGAGGAGACGGTCGATCGGCTCGACGCCCTACGAGAGGACGACGAGGAGTACGACGAGCTAATCACCGAGCTGATGAACATTTACGAGACGAGCGAGTTGACGCTGTTTCACAGCGGCGACTGACCGCGCGGGGCGTCGTCACTCGAGATACGCGATCCGAACCTGCTCGAACGTTCCCTTCGCTTCGAGGTGCGCCTGTAACGCGTCGGCGTACTCCTGGGTGAGTCGCTCTGCGGCCGCCAGTTGTTCTTGATCGACCCCCGAGGAGTCGCCGGTTCCAATTCCGAGCGCGCGTTTCACAGACGAGAGGAACCCATCCCCGTCCCGTGCCGTCGACCCGCCCGAGGACCCACCCACTGCCGCCATCTGTGATTCGATGGCGTCGAGTTCGGGAATGATATGTTTGACGTTCTCCGTATTGGCGACGATACGCGCCGCGTCCGGGTCGTCGGCGTTCTCGATTTCGAACTTCGTGGCCGTCATGATCAACCCCCACTGTTGGTTACTGAACCGGGACTGCGTGACCCGATCCGTAAACTCCCGATCGACGGCCATCCGATCGCCGACGATCGCGTCGGTCCAGTTACTCATACGGTCCTCTAGGGAAACCAGCAGTATCAGCGTTCCGTCTACGGGGCGCAGATGCTTCGACGTGATCGGTTCGAAAGCCGATCCAGTCCGATCCGATTCAGTTCGATCCGATTCAGTTCGATCGACCGGATGACGATCGAACCGACGACGATCGAACCGACGACGATCGAACCGACGACGATCGATCGACGGCCGCGAGGTGGTCAATCCTCCCGTTCGACGGTGACCGTTACGGTTCCGTTCGCCTCGACGGACACGTCGAGTTCCTCGTATCGAAACGAGACCCGAAACTCCGATTGAGACGCGGACTTCGCGGAGGTGACGATCGCATCGAGCGCCTCGGGATCCACGTATTCGTGTAACGGCGTCATGTCGAGCGGCGATCGATCACTGGCGGCTGCGATACAGTCGATGATCGCCGCGCTTGGTTGTTCGGACGTCGTCCAGTCGGACTGTACGGTCTTCGCATCTGAGCTGGCGTCCGGGCTCGAATCGGCACGTGCCGTGTTCGAGTCCCCTACTGGCTCCTCATCTGTCATGTACTAATTGCCTCCCACGGTTCGATCAATACACACCGATCGTTGATCGACGGCGCTCGTCCTTCCTAGAGCAGGGACGATACTGTACACATTGAGTGTGACGTACAAAGCTGTTTTGTGAAAAGACTGTCAGGATGAACGACCTTCGTTCAGTCGATCGATCGAGCTGCCTGCAGGCACGGGCAAGCGGGGGGAACTACGGCGGCTTCAGAGCTGTCTGGCCGTCCTGCGAGCGACGCCAATCGGCGCTGGGGCACGCGTCGATCCGATCGGTAGACCTGTTGGGTTCCGGTCATCCCCTCGGGATTACGTCCCGGTGAACTCCGGCTCCCGTCGTTCGACGAACGCGGAGGCACCTTCGGCGTGATCGTCCGATTCCAGCACCGCCGCCTGCGCGGCGGCCTCCTGTTCGATCGATGCAGCCAGCGAGGTCGTCGGATTGTACCGCAAGAGCCGTTTCGATGTCCGGAGGGCGACGGTCGGACCGGTGGCGATCGTCTCGATCAACTCGTCGGCGGCGTCGTCGAACGCGTCGGCCGGGTAGACGTGGTTTGCGATGCCAAGCTCCTTCGCGCGATCGGCCGCCAGCAGTTCACCTGTGAAGACCAGTTCGCGGGCGACGTTGTCACCGACGATACGGGGCAGGAGGTACGACGTCCCCGAGTCCACGGCGAGTCCGACCCGCCGAAATCCGAACCCGATCGACGCCTCGTCGCTGAACAGCGCGACGTCGCAGGCGATCGCGAGGTTAGCGCCGGCACCGAAGGCGGCACCGTCGACCTTCGCCACCGTCGGAAACTCACACTCGGCTACGCGCTGGATCGCCCGGCCGGTCTCCTGGATTACGTGTCTGACGCCGTCGTCCGCCGATCGCGCTTCGGCGAACCGCTCGACCATCAACCGGATGTCGCCGCCCGCACAGAACGCGGATCCGGCACCTTCGAGGACGACACAGCGGGTGTCGCCGCCCTCAAGCTGCGCGAGCGCGTCGCGGATCCCGCGGGAGACCTCCAGACTCAGTGCGTTTCGACGATCGGGTCGATTGAGCGTGATCGTCGCGACGCCGTCTGTCCGATCGAGACGGACCGCCTCGTCACTCATGCTGTCGGCCTCCGTTCGGACGTATCCGAACACGTCGCGTCGTGTGGGAGATGGACGGCGATCACGATCGATGCCGCGTTCGTTGCTCGTCGCCAGGCGGTCGGTGATTGACTTTGCATGTGGAGCACGTGCGTCGACCACCGGCGTAAAGGTGTGGTGAATCATCGCTCGAGTAGTTGTCCGTAGTTGTCGTTGCGTACGGAACGCTACCGACTCGATCGAACGGGCCACCGAAAGGCGGTGATCTCGGCCCGACCGTCACCTCGCACTCGCGTCTGGGTCGATCGTCGAACCGGACGCGGAAACGGGGACACTCATTACCGCCGATCGACTACGCATCGACATGGATGGCCACACGACGCGTCGCCGGCTGCTTGCTACTGCCGGAGCCGGACTCCTCGCGCTCGCTGGCTGTACGGGCGAAGACGGCGGATCGGGCGAGGATCTCGAATCCGACGTGTACGGCGACTGGTTCGAGCACGCGAGTGCATACGAGGGGACCGAAGACCGAACTGGCGAGGACGCGGTGACGGTTCGCGTCGGGTCGGGCGACAACGGACTCGGGTTCTCCCCGGCGGCAGTCCGCGTGAGCGTCGGCACGACGGTCGTCTTCGAGTGGACTGGTCGCGGCGGCGTGCACAACGTCGTCGAGGAAAACGAGGCCTTCGCCAGCCCGAACGAGGCCGCAGAAGGGGCGACGTTCGAACACACCTTCGCAGACGTCGGCGTCTACCGGTACGAATGTACGCCCCACGAACACCTCGGTATGGTCGGTGCCGTGGACGTCGTCGCCGAGTGACACGCGATTTCGATCGAATCGCGATCCGATCAGTCCCACACCAGCGAGTCGAATCGCGATCCCGCGATCCCAGGCTCGGTCGGTACGGCCATCGCCCCGTCCCGTACCTCGATCGGCGAGGCTGCGAGATCGTCTGCGAGGAGGCCACCGGTTGCAAGGCCACACGCGCCGACGTCAGGGATCGCCGCGGCGACGTGAGCAGCGGTCGTTCGGGCGACGACCGCGTCGATCGTCGTCGTGACGATCGGTTCCAGGTCCAACTCGAGCGCGTCGCTTGCACGCTGAACCGTTCGACGCGGGCCGCCGATCGCCATCGGCTTGCAGATTACGACGTCCGCCGCGTCGGCGGCTGCGATCTCTGTCACCGAGTGCGCACCGAGCGACTCGTCGAGGGCGATCTCGACGCCTTGACCGCGTATGGACGCGTGGCCGCGGAGGTCCGACGGGTCGAGCGGTTGTTCGAGGTAGGCAATGTCGATCGAAGCCAGTTCGTCGACGACGGCTTCGGCTGTCGGTCGGTCCCACGCGCCGTTCGCGTCGACGCGCAGTTCGATCGACTCGCCGACCCGATCGCGGACCGCGCGGACGCGATCGACGTCGGTTGCTGGGGGTTCGACGCCGGCTTTGATCTTCAGACAGTCGTACCCGTCCCGGACGGCGGCGGCGGCCGCGTCGGCTGTCGACTCGACGTCGCTCGACCCGATCGTCGCGTTGACCGCGATCGCCTCGGGGACGTCGCGCCGATCGAACACCGCCGCACGAAGCGTTTCCGCGAGCGGTTCGCCCGCGGCTCGCGCCCGTCGATCGAGCGTCGCCGATTCGACCGCGTGTGCGGCCGCTGGCGTCGATTCGAAATCGACCGTGCCCTGTGGATCGCTTTGGATCGCTCGCTTGCACGCCTCGTAGGACTCAGTCCAACCGGCAAGTGGCGTCGCCTCGCCGATCCCGCGGACGCCGTCGCGTTCGACGCCGACGAGAAACCCCGCTCGGGTCGCGATCGGTCCACCGGCCGTCGCAAGCGGCGATCCGAGCGCGACCGAAAACGGCTCGAGTCGCATTTAGATCGCCACTCCGACGGCGAACGTGAGCGCGTACAGGGCCAGCAGTTTCCCAGTTCGTTCGAGCGCGGGGTTCAGTGCGTCCCCGGCGGTTTCGGTCGCGATCGTCCGAACCAGCGAGGCGGCGATCGGCGCGGTCACGAGCGGCAGCAGGACGGCGATCGACGCGTCCGTAGCGAACAGCATCCACACCGGGACCGCGTAGGCCACAAGTAGCAACGCGACGAACTGCCCCCGACTGAACGCGTACCCGAACCGGACGGCGAGCGTTCGCTTGCCGGTTGTCGCGTCCTCTTCGCGATCGCGAATGTTGTTGACCACGAGGATGTTCGTCGAAAGCGCGGCGATCGGCAGGCTGGCGACGAGGGTCGATCGCGTGATTGTCCCCGGCGGAACGCTCAGCGGAAACGGCGATGCGACGACCGACGCCGCCTGCACGTAGTACGTACCGGTGACGGCGATCACGCCGAAAAAGACGAACACGAACAGGTCGCCGAGCCCGTGGTACCCGAGCGGATACGGGCCGCCGGTGTAGGCGATCCCGCTCGCGACCGACAGCAGTCCGATGACGAGGATCGGGACGCCGCCGACGTACACGAGGTAGGTGCCGACCAGGACCGCCGCGGCGAAGGTGAGAAACATCGCCCGTTTGACGTCGCTGGGATCGATGAGGCCCGATTGGGTGACGCGGGTGAACCCCTCTCGGTCCGCCGTGTCAGCGCCCTGCATCGCGTCGTAGTAATCGTTCGCGAAGTTCGTCCCGATCTGAATGAGCGCCGCACCGACGAACGCGGCGATCGCCGGCCAGAGCGCGAGGTAGCCGTCAGCGTAGGCCAACCCCACGCCGACGACGACGGGGGCTGCGGCGGCCGGCAGTGTCTGCGGCCGGGCGGCCATCACCCAGGCTTTCGATCGGGAGACGTCCGATGTACTCATTGGCCGTATTTCGAACCGCCCGCAGAGTGAATCTTGGCATTTGCGATCGGGAAGGATTCGCGTTTTCGATCGGGAGGGATTCGCATGTTCGATCGGTGCGGACTCGCGTCCTCGAATCCGAAATCGAGTGGTTCGGGGGTCGCTCCCCGAGGTATTGCACCAATCGCGTCCATACTGCTAATACCCTCCAGACCGTACGTTTACGGTGGTGATTACAGAATGATCAAAAACGTTGGCGGATACGATCGACTGGGTCGGCTCATCGTCGGCCCCATCCTCGTCGTCGTCGGGCTTGCCGGATTCGGCGGCGTCGTCCCGATCGGCACCGTCGGTTCGGTGCTCGCCCTGTTCGTCGGACTCGTGTTCGTCGCGACGGGGTATCTACAGAGTTGCGCGGTGAACCGGCTGTTGGGTATCGACACCTACCGGGGGTCCGAACCCGAACCCGAGACGACGACCGAGGGAGAATC
>JBNJFV010000115.1:0-2093 GCA_051747145.1 Halobacteriota archaeon | reverse complement strand
TAGGCGGAAATACGGATTCGGCTGGTACCTACGTCTGTTCTAGAAAAATGAGGATCGTGTACTGTCAGATCTTCTGTGTTACACTGATTCGTTCAGGAGATCACCGATATGTTCATCGATCGTTTCGAGATCTTCGTCAAATACCCCAAACATGGTAAAGTGGCCCCACAAGCTAGGGATCGGTCGAAACTCACTGTCGGGAATCATCGTCTCTTCATATTTGCAGTCACGTACTGGGAAAAACATATCCTCCTCAAAAGGCATAACGTATACCTTCGCCTCAACCCGACCAAGTGCCGCTTCGAGATCGCCATCTGTATTGCGGCTCACGTCGCCATGTTGCCATTTCGTCGCCATCGTGAGTAGGTTATTCGGGTCCATTGGCAGAAACCAATCTTCCCAGAAATTTGCCATAAAATCGTCGACTGACTGGAATCCCGCCCGCTCCCATGCCTGTTCGGACTGGTGATAAAACTGGGTGCATAGGCCCATGACTGACCAGATGAGTGCGTGTCGCCGCAGTCCCCTGTGGACAGCGTGTGGTTCCGTATAAAACCCATCATCCCACGCGGGGTCTGAATGGATCATCTCTTTGTGGGCCTCGATAAAAAGCTGGTCGTGTGGTGTGACTTTAGCCGTACCAGCGATTGGAGCAGCTCGCTTGACCATATCCGGATACCGAACGATCCACTCGTAGGTTTGCTGTGCACCCATTGACCAACCGAGGACGAGTTGGAGTTCTTCAATTCCGAACTCTTCGGTGACGAGTTTGTGCTGGGCACGGATGTCGTCTTCAATCATCACATCCGGGAAATAGCCCATACCACCGTCCTGTGGTGGCGTGTTGTGCGGTGACGACGAAAGGCCGTTCCCGAATTGGTTTGGGAGAATAACAAAATACTCTGTCGGGTCGATTGCCATGTCTTCGCCAATAAACCGTTCCATATCCCGGTGAGTCCCAGAATACATATGGGGAAAGAGGACGACATTATCCTTTTCGTCATTCAGGTCGCCGAACGTCTGATACGCAAGTTTAGCACCTCGGAGTGTTTGCCCACGCGCTAGTTCGAAATCTCCGAGATCGAATACCTCGAAGTCACCGTGTTCGTCCTGTGTGTAATACTCGTTTTTGAGGTAGCGGTCTTCCAATGTCATGGTGTTTTGTAGCCTTGGTAGTACCTACCACGACTAATGTGAATATACAGAACTTACAAATATAGTAATTCGGGGGTGATTGTTTGACATTCGTCTGCACTGACCGATTTTTCTCCGTCTAACTGAGCAATAGTGATGCTGACTCGATGGAAACGCTGCTACGCCATGAGAGCGTGAATCAAGCATGGGGCGCAAGAGACCGACCTGTATTCCGTGCCATCGAGCACGTCGTGCTGACTGGTCCGTGTGCGAAAGAAGCCGAGTCACGGGCGTGACTGCCCGGATGTCGCGCGCCGCGGCATCCGGGAAAGCCCGAATAGGTGAATCTCTGCTTCACGCACCGGCGTCCCGGGTGAACAGACTACGTACCTCGGTATTGATGTCCACAAACAGTACACACAGGTGGAGTGATGGATGAGGCTGGGAAGATCGTCGCAACTGCTCGGAAGATGCTGGTTTCGATCTACCACATGCTTGTCCGAGGAGAAGTGTATGATCCGCCAGGCGTGAACGCATAGACGAAGGACCTGAGGGCCGCCCGCTCGGCGGCCCTCAGTGGCTGGCCGAGGCTATCGTGGGCGGCCGCTGACGCCAAACTGCACCCACACAGCAGAACACGCTCGGACCGCTTACCCCCTGTGGGAACAGCAGACACCGAGACGGTGCGATCATTTTGTCACCAGCGATGGGTTGTTCAGTCAGCAGCGTTTCCATAGGTGAATACAGGGCGCGTGTCTCGCACGACAGGTCGATCTGTTCGGATTGCTGTAACCGGTTGATACAGGCATTTCAGTACACAATGTGTGCCGGCTCCCATGGGAGTCGCCGGTTTCTCTTCACGCTACGTAAAACGCTGATTTTAGTTAACGACTCGACTATATCGCAGACGTGCCAATATTCGGGTACAAATGAGTATACGAAGACGACGATTCGTGCAG
>JBNJFV010000114.1:0-7898 GCA_051747145.1 Halobacteriota archaeon | reverse complement strand
CGATCCGATCGGTTTGCGGCGCGTCGACGAGTCTGGCGATCCGATCGGTTTGCGGCGCGTCGACGAGTCTGGCGATCGAACGGTAGTTCTTTGCCCGAACCGCGACATCCTCCGACTATGGTAGCACTCGGATTGGTGGTGGCGCGGTTCAACGCGTCCGTCACCGAACAGATGCGCGCGGCCGCCGAGCGCGCGGCCGCCGAGCGGGACGCGGAGATCCTCGAGACGATCGCGGTGCCCGGCGCGTACGACTCGCCGCTCGTGGCCGATCGACTGGCGCGCCGACAGGACGTCGACGCGGTCGCGGTGATCGGCGCGATCGTCACGGGCGACACCGACCACGATCGGGTCATCGCCGAAGCGACCGCGAAGTCGCTGACGGAGGTGAGTCTCGATCGGGACACGCCCGTCACATTCGGCGTGAGCGGGCCGGGGATGAGCGGCGCGGAGGCGCGCGAGCGGGTCGAGAAAGGAGCGGAAGCGGTAAACGCCGCGGTTGATATGGTAGAGGTGACAGCATGACGTTCGACTTTGCAGACCGCGTGGGACGGGTGGAACCGAGCGCGACGCTCGCGATCAGCAACCTCGCAAGCGAACTTGAAGCACAGGGCGAAGACGTAGTGAACCTCTCGGTCGGTGCGCCGGACTTTCCGACGCCCGACAACGTCACCCGGGCGGCAAAGGAGGCGCTGGACGCCGGCCACACCAGTTACACCCCCTCGAACGGGATCCCCGAACTTCGGGCGGCGATCGCAGAAAAGCTCCGCGGCAACGGCGTCGACGCCGACGCGAGCGAGGTGATCGTCACGCCCGGCGGCAAGCAGGCGCTCTACGAGGTGATCAACACGCTGATCGACGACGGCGACGAAGTCGCGCTGTTGGACCCGGCGTGGGTGTCCTACGAGGCGATGGTCGAACTCGCCGGCGGGAGTTTGAACCGCGTCGACCTCGCTCCGTACGAGTTCCAGCTCGAGCCAGCCTTAGAAGACCTCGCCGAAGCGCTTTCGGACGACACCGAACTGCTCGTCGTCAACTCCCCGTCGAATCCGACGGGAGCGGTGTTCTCCGACGCGGCGCTCGAGGGCGTCCGCGATCTGGCGGTCGAACACGACATCACGGTGATCTCCGATGAGATCTACGAGCGGATCGTCTACGACGTGGATCCGACCTCGCTGGGCTCGCTGGAGGGAATGGCCGATCGGACGGTGACGATAAACGGCTTTTCGAAGGCGTTTTCGATGACCGGCTGGCGGCTCGGCTACCTGCACGCGCCCGAATCGCTGATCGCACAGGCCGGCAAGCTGCACTCGCATTCGGTGTCGTGCGCGGTGAACTTCGTCCAGCACGCCGGCGTCGAGGCGCTTTCGGAACGGACCGACGACTACGTCGAGGAGATGCGACAGGCGTTCGCCGATCGGCGGCTCATGCTCGCAGAACTGTTCGCCGATCACGGGGTCGACGTCCCGATCGGCGACGGCGCGTTCTACATGATGCTGCCGGTCGACGACGACGATCAGGCGTGGTGTGAAACCGTGATTCAGGACGCCCACGTGGCGACGGTCCCCGGTAGCGCGTTCAACGCCCCCGGCTACGCGCGCATCTCCTATGCGGCCGGCGAGGACCGGCTTCGCGAGGCGGTCGATCGACTCGCCGAACACGACTTCATCTAACTCGAATTTCGATTCGACGCTGACGATTACGCGTCGGCGTCTTCGGCTTCGTTTTCGCCTTCGCCTTCGTCGACGTCGCCCAGTTCGTTCGACGTCTGCTTGACGAGGAACACGGGCATCTCGGTGCGCTGGATGACGGTTTCTGCGACGCTGCCGAGCAACAGCCGATCGAGGCCCGATCGGCCGGTCGTTCCCATCACGATCACGTCGATCGACTCCTCGCCGGCGTATTCGACGATCGTGTCCGCGGGGATGCCCTCGCGGACGACCGTTTTGACGTCGATTCCGGCCTGGTCGGCCTTGTCGGCGACCATCGAGGTCGCACGCTCGCCCTCCGCGGCGAGCGCCTCGCGGATCTGGTTGGTGCTGAGCTGGGGGGCCATTCGACCGAGCCGCTCGTGATCGACGACGTAGAGCACGTCTAGGTCCGCGTCGTGGCGTTCTGCGAGATCGAGGGCGTGTTTCGACGCCTCGACCGCTGCGTCGCTTCCGTCGGTCGGGATGAGGATTCGATCGTACACGATCGACCGTTTCTCGTCGATCAGGTTGAATCCGACGGTTGCTTCCCACGGTGAGAGAACGGGTCGCATTCGACAGCCGTCGTGTCCGGTCAGTTCGATCGGCGAGGTGGTCGATCGCCACTCCCAGCACGTCACGGCGGCGCACTCGAAATCGATCAGTGACGATTGTTCAGGCGTCGCCACGCCCGCTTCGAGTTCAGTCGACTTCACCCCCGGCGCTTCGATGAGTGACGTGCTGGGCTGCGTTGTGACCGATCGAGAACGTTCGATATTCGGTGTCGCCGGCGCTCTGCGATCGACAGTCGGAGAAATGTGTGTGGATTCGAACTGTCTGCGTACACGCTCGATCGGAGTCGGTGTACGTGTCGATCGGAGTCGGTGTACGTGTTCGGCTACGATCGATTCACGCGTACGCGCCGATCAGCTGCTCGAAGCGACCTTTCGGCTGTGCGCCGACGATCCGCTCTGTCGGTTCGCCGTCGACGAACAACAGGAGGTTCGGGACGCCCTGTACGCCGTACTGGGCTGCGAGGCGCTGGTGGGCGTCGATGTCGAGTTTGGCGATCGCCGCGTCGGTTTCGCGCGCCAGCTCCTCGAGCGTCGGTTCGAGCATCTTACACGGCCCGCACCACTCGGCGAAGAAGTCCACGAGGACCAGATCGTACGTTGCTGTGACCTCCGAGAGGTGATCGGCCCCCGTCAGGTGGATCGGCTCGGACGGTGCCTGCTCGCCCCCGTCGTCCTGTTGTGGGCTCGCTCCGGCACCCGATTCGAGTTTGGCTGCGAGCTCTTCGCGTTTCTTCTGGCGGATCGCGTCGATGTCTTCTGCGTCGCTCATATCACCCGGTACGGCGAGCGACCCAATAAGTCTTGTGCGTTCCACACATTATTGGGGTCGTCGCGGAGGCGGTCTCCGGTCGCACCGCATTCAGCGTTCGTCTGCACCGGAGGCGGCTTCCGTCGGCACTGGATTCAGAGCCCGCCGGCACCGGAGGCGGTTTCGGGCAGCGACGCCGCCTCGACGGGCAGACCGAGTTCCTCGAGTGCGGCTTTGAGGTGTTCGCCCTTCGCGTATTCGGCACCGTCGGCGACGCGTTTTTCGTGGGCGAGCGCGAGCACCTCGCCGCGCCGATCGTCGGGAATCTCGTATTTGTCCGTCGACAGTTCGATCACGAAGCCGTTGTGATCGGTCGTATACAGCGAGTAGAAGATCCCGCGGTTGAACTCGTTGTAGCGATAGCCGTTCTCGGACAACCCCCGTTTGACCGCCTCGATCCGTTCGGGTTCGAAGCTAAAGGAGATGTGATGGACGCCGCCGAGGGGGGTCCGCTGTTGGCCCCGGTTCGACTCGCGATCGTCCTCGACGAAGAACGTGATGATCCGACCGTCCCCGCCGTCGAAAAACAGGTGCGTCACGTGCGGAGCGTCGAGGTTGGGTTGTTTGAGGACGAGCGACAGCCCGAGGACGTCGCGGTAGAACTCGATCGTGTCCTCGGCGTTGCTGCCGACGAAGGTGACGTGATCGACGCCGGTGACGCCGACGGCGCTTTCGGGGGTCGCAGCGGTGATCGGGACGTCCAACTGATCGGCTGCCGTCGGTTCTGTCATGGGTGTGTATTGGCGCTGTGGCCTGAAATACTCCCCACAGTCGGCGAGGTCACCACGTGACATCGATGTCACGTGGATCGCGTCACTCCCGATCGTACGCGCCGCGCTTTCGGAGTGCACCCGCCCGTTCGAGTACGGACGGCGTTCGACAGACGCCCGGTTCGCCGGTCACCTGCGGGACCGTGCAGTTGTTACAGCGCTCGCAGACGACTGCGGTGTCCGAATCGGCCGCCGCCGCGAGGAGCCGCGCGGGCACCTCGGGCTCCGCGTAAAAGGGGCGGGCGAGACCGACCATGTCACAGTCGGTTCCCAGCAGTCGATCGATCTGCCTCCGCGATCGAATGCCCCCCTCCGCGAGGACCGGGACGTCGACCGATCGACGGACGCGGCCGCACAGGCCGGCGTTCCACGCCGGCTGGAAGTCGTAGACGAGCGATTCGACCCAGTTGGCCGCGGCGACCAGCCGGGCTCGAAACGGGCCGCCGAACGCCTCGGCGTACCCCGCGGCGAACCGATCGTCGCGCCACGCCCGCGCGGGGAACTCGCCTTTGACGATGCTCATGTCCCAGAACACCGAGCCGGTGACGGGGACGAGCGCGTCGTAGCCGATCGCCTCGAGTCGCTTGCAGATCCCGACTGCAGCGTCCTCGTCCAGCCGCCGCCGGACGATCGGCGGCGCGGCGCTCTCGGCGGGCACCTTGGTCATGAGCGGGACGTCGCCCGCCTGCGATCGGATCTCCTCGGCGACCACCTCGAGAAACCGTACGCCGTCGGCGAACTCGTCGTCCCGGCGGTTGAAAAACGGCGAGAGGAACTGGTGGACGATTCCCATGTTCGCCCCCGCAAGGTGGATCACGTCGTAGCCCGCGTCGACGGCGTACCCCGCCGATCGGCCGAAGTCGGCGGCGAGTTCGTACACCTCGGCGGTCGACATGACCTCGGGGTCGTACGCGAGGAATCCGGCCCGATCGAGCGCTCGCAGGAGGAGCGGGGGCGGTGAGACCGCAAGCTGAGTGAGCGTTCGATTCCGCCGCCGAAAGCCGGCGTGCCACGTCTCCATGCTCCGGAGGCCGCCGTGTTCGAGCTGGATCGCGATCGACGCTCCGTGGTCGTGGATCCGATCGGTGAGCCGCTCGAGGTCGGACACGAAATCGGGGTCGTCGACGTACGTCATCCCCGGCGCGGCACACCCGCCCGGCGATCGGACGATCGTCGCCCCCTGACAGAGTAACCCCGCCCCCGACGCCGCAGCGGGTTCGAGTTCGGCGAGGAGTCGATCGACGGCTTCGGGTCCGTTGCCCGCACACTCTAAAAGCGGGGCCCGATACAGGCGATTTCTGATCGTGTGGGCCCCGATCTCGATCGGATCGGTGAGGCGTGCCATCGGTGTGACCGGTGATTCGATCGCTCCAGGCAAAGCTGTTTGCCGCCTCGAAACCGTCGTCGCCGCCCGCCGTGTCGGTTCGACGTCGGTTCGACCACCATTACTCAAGTAGGGTGGCGTCGCAGTGTGAGACGATGGAGTACGATCGGGAGTTTCTGCGACGATTCACCGTCGGGCTGTTCGTGCTCGCGTTGTTTCTCGTGGTCGCATACGTCGCCAGGGCGTTCACGTCGGTGCTCGTGTTTGCGGTCTTTCTGTATTACGCTGTTCGCCCGGTGCACCGAACGCTCTCGCGGTTCGGACTGCCCCGGCGCGTCCGGGCGGTGCTCGCGCTGGTTCTGTTCGGAGTGCCGTTTCTCGTGTTGTTCGGCTACACCGTCGCGATCGTGGTCCTCGAAAGCCAGGAGTTCGTCGCCGCGTACGGGCTCGAAGCCCAGCTTTTCGAACAGGTGCTCGCAGAGCTGGACGTCGCTATCCCCGATCGGGAGGCGATCGGCGACCTGCTTGCTGCCTGGAGTACGCAAGCGTCGGTGGCTCCGGTGTTGGCGGGTGCCATCGGTACCCTCACCCTCGTGGGCAGTACCGCGGTTCAGGCGCTCGTCACGATCGTGCTGACGTACTACATGCTCGTCGACGGGCCGCGGTTCACCGGGTGGCTCCTCGAGACGTTCGACGAGACGGGCGTGTTGGAGCGCTACACTGTCGCGGTCGACGCCGAACTGTCGTTGACGCTGTTCGGGAACATCGTCAACGTGTTCGTCACCGCGATCGTCGGCGTCGTCACCTTCTACGCGTACAACGCGATCGCGCCTGCGACCGTGCAGGTCCCGTTCCCGGCGCTGGTGGGTGCACTGTCCGGCATCGGGAGTTTGATCCCCGTGGTCGGGATCAAGCTGGTGTACGTTCCGATCACGATCGGACTCGCCGGGGTCGCGGTCCTGTCCGGCGAGTTGCACCTGTTGGTGTACGTGGGCATCCTGGTCGCGGTGAGCGCCGTCGTCGTCGATTTCATCCCCGATTTCTTCATCCGCGCGATGGTCAGCGGCGACCAGACCCACACGGGGCTTTTGATCGTGGCGTACATCGTCGGCCCGATCGTCTTCGGGGCCTACGGGCTGTTTCTCGCGCCGATCTTGCTGGTGTTGACGATCAACGCGACGTACGTTCTCCTGCCGTACGTCCTCTCGGGCGAGCCTGTGCAGACGACTCAGACCCGGCTCGATCGGTACGGCTCGAACGCGATCGATCGGGATGGGTCGCAAGCGATCGACGAGAGCACGCCGGTCGATCGGGGTAGGTCGGTTGACGAGGATTCGTCGGTCGATCGGGGCGAGTCGACCGATCGCGATTCCACGACGTGAGATGGAGACTTTCGTGAGATCGAACGCTGGTCTCGTGGGACCGACCCACGCCTCGTTGGGGTGGGCGCGTCGATCGCGAGCCGAAACGACACTCTTACTCGCGGTCGCCGCGATCGATCGACCATGACTCGGTCGGAGTCGGTTCCGTGCGTCAGCGCGCCGCGATCGGCGGGCGAGGAGACCAGACAGGCACTCGCCGAGGCTGCGCTTTTGGACACCGATCACCAGATCGCGGTCGAGGGCGATCGGATCTACGTCCCCGTGACGGACGTCGAGGCGGTGCCCGATCGATTCGAAACGACTCACCGGGAGATGGATCGCCGCGATCGTCCCGAATCCCCCGCCGAGATACTCGGCTTCGAGCCGACCATAGAGCGGCTCGGCGACATCGTGATCGTCGACGAGGACGACCCAGAACGGGCCGCCGAGATCGCCGAGGCGGTCGTCGCCTCCCACGTTCCCGCCCGGACGATCCTCAACCGGGCGTCGCCGATCGAAGGCGAACTCCGGGTTCGATCGTGGGACGTCCTCTACGAGTCCGAGACGGCCGACGACGTCGATTCGGTCGAGGGCGACGACGCAGATCGCCCGGCCACCGAAACGGTTCACCGCGAGTACGGCCACGAGTTCGAGGTCGACATCGCCTCGGTGTACTTCTCGCCGCGATTGGCGACCGAACGCCACCGCGTGACAGCACAGATCGCCCCCGGCGAGCACGTGGTCGACATGTTCGCCGGCGTCGGGCCGTTCGCGATCCCGGCGGCCGCGGCCGGCGCAGAGGTCGTCGCCGTCGACCTGAACGCGGCGGCGATCGAGTACCTCCGCAGGAACGCCGAGCGAAACGGCGTCGCCGATCGCGTGACCGCCGTCCACGGCGACGTCCGCGAGGTGGGCACCGAGTGGGAGGGGTGGGCCGATCGGATCGTCATGAACCTCCCCCACAGCGCTGCGGACTTTCTGGAGACGGCGATCCGCCTTGCCGGCTCCGAGTGCGTGATTCATTATTACGACATCCAGTCGGACGCCGATCCGTTCGGTCCGGGGATCGCGGCCATCCGCGAGGCCGCCGGGGATGATTACGAGGTCACGGTCGAAACCGAACGCGTGGTTCGATCGTACGCCCCCCACGAGGAGAACGTCTGTCTGGACGTGCGGTTGCGAGCGATCGATCGGTGACGCGCCGTGGTCACGTCTGCCAGTCGCCGATCGATTCGCAACTCTTATTGTATCGATCCGGGTAGTACTGACCGTACCACAGTCCCGATGGGACGAGGGCACCGCGCCGGTGTAGCTCAGCTGGCAGAGCGAATCCTTCGTAAGGATTAGGCCGAGGGTTCAAATCCCTCCACCGGCT
>JBNJFV010000113.1:0-7963 GCA_051747145.1 Halobacteriota archaeon | reverse complement strand
GTGATGGGGCGACGATCCACGCCTTCGACGAACGCCCGTATTCGATCCATCGTTCGATCGGACGTGTGCTCGCCGCGAACGATCTCGACCGGTTCGAGGAGGTACGGCGGGAACCACCAGTGACAGCCCACCACCCTGTCCGCACAGTCGGGGACTGCCGCCTGGATCTCCGTGATCGGGATGCCGGACGTATTCGACGCGAGGATCGCGTCCGAAGGCGCGTGTTCACACACCTCGGTAAACACGTCGCGTTTGATCTGTAGCTCCTCGGGGACCGTTTCGAGGACCAGTTCTGCGTCGGCGACACCGTCTGGCTGATCGGTCGTAAACGAGAGCCGATCGCGTATCTGATCGGGCGATCGATCGGTGATTCCCACCGCCGAGAGTTCGCTCGCGACGTGCGCCATCCGATCGGCAGCCTGCTGCAGGTTCGAATCGCGGTGGTCGATCATTGTGACGTCGCGATCGTACATTGCGAAGTGAATGCCGAACCCCTGCCCCATGTTTCCCGCACCGACGACCGAAATCTTCTGCACCATGTCTCGTACGCATCCAGATCCGATCGGCTGATAAGCGTTGTGCAGCCGGAACAATCGATACCCGTTGTGCAGCCGAGACGATCGATACTCGTTGTGCAGCCGGAACAATCGATACCCGTTGTGCAAGCCGATAGCGCCACCGAAATGCTTTATTGGGCCTCTGTAGATTGTTCAACAGTCAATGAAAATCAGCGACGCAATAATCGACTGCCTCACGTCGAACGGTATCGACACCGTCTTCGGCATTCCAGGCAAACAGACACTGCCGCTGAATCAAAGCATCAGCGAGCGCGAGGACATCCGGTTTGTCATGGTGCGACACGAGACGAACGTCTCCCACCAGGCATGGGGCTTTGCCGAAACCAGCGGGCGGATGGCAGCGTCGGTCGTGATTCCGGGGCCAGGGGATTTGAACGCCATGAACGGGCTAAAGAACGCGTTGAACGATTGTACGCCGATGTTGCACGTCGCCGTCGAAACCGAACCGGAGGTTCGCGGCGGGGACGGCATTCACGAAACCCCCCCGGAGACGTACGATACCGTCGTCAAGGAGAACATCACGGTCGAAACGCCACAGAGCACCGTCGCCGAACTCGAACGGGCAATTTCGATCGCCCAGACCGCACCGAAGGGGCCGGTCCGGGTCGGCATACCGAAGAACTTCGTGCCGATGGACGTCGAGCTCGCGGCACCCGCTGTTGTTCAGCACGACGACACGATCGACGTTCCCGACGCGAAACTCGATCGGGCGAGCGAGAAACTGGCGGCTGCGGAATCGCCGGCTATCATCGCCGGCGGCGGCGTTAGAGCGTCGAACGCCAGCGGCGAACTTCGAGCGATTGCTGAGACCCTTCAGGCGCCGGTCGCAACCACCTACAAGGGGAAGGGAACGTTCCCAGAGGATCACCCGCTTTCTGCCGGGATGCTCTGTGGTGCCACGAGCGCCGAACTGCGTGCGTGTCTGGAATCTTCGGACGTGCTCTTGGCGGTCGGCACCGACTTCGACGCGGTGTGGACCAAACACTGGTCGTACGATCTCCCCGAGGAACTCATCCACGTCACCCTCGATGCCTCCGACATCGGGCGGGGGTACGAACCGAGCGTGGCGATCGCCGCCGACGCCGCGCACACGCTCGCTGGAATCGACGCGTCGCTATCGGACCGTCCGATCGCAAGCACCGACGGAGCCGACCGGGCACAATCGGTTCGCGAATCTGAAGCCGATCGGATGGCCGACCTCCGCGCCGTATCGGACCCGCCACTGACCACGGTGAGCGCGGTCACGGCGATCCGTGAGGGCCTCCCGCGGGAGACGATCGTCGCGGCGGACGCGGGCGGCTCCCGAATCTGGACGTTGATGGCGTTTCCAGCGTACGACCCCCGCGATTACGTCAATCCGGGATCGTGGGCGTCCATGGGGGTCGGGGTGCCGGCCGGAATCGGCGCAAAGGTCGCAAACCCCGACCAGCCGGTCGCCGTCGTCATCGGCGAGGGTGGGTTGATGATGTGCGTCGAGGAACTGCACACGATCGTCGCAGAGTCGCTGGACATCACGGTGTTCGTCTTCAACAACGACGATTACGCGATCATCAGCGAGGAAGCAGAACGGTCCTACGATCTGGATGCGGGTGCGTACGGCTGGTCCGATGCGCCGCTGGATTGCTCGAAGATCGCCGAGGGGATGGGGATGCGATCGATCCGGGCCGAAACGCCCGCCGAGATCACCGAGGCGGCGTCGAGTTCGGTGGGCACCGGCCCGACGCTCGTCGAGATACCGACCGATCCGACCGAACCGCAGGCCGGCGAGTTCATGTCTCGGTGAACCCATCGGCGGATCGAACGGACGCGGCGGATCAGTGACCGACACATTTTATCAATCGGGTTGCGAGTCGACGTACATGGGACTCGCTATCGAGGGCAACACGGCACTGGTAACCGCATCGAGCAGCGGACTCGGCAAGGCATCCGCCGCCGTGCTCGCACGGGAGGGCGCGAACGTCGTAATTAACGGCCGCGACGAGGACCGACTGGAGGCCGCAGCGTCGACCATCCTGTCGGAGGCGGAAGGGAATGTCGAGCCGATCGTGGCCGACATCACCGATCCGGCGGCGATCGGTGCGCTCGTCGAGGCGACCGTCGACACGTTCGGGGGGATCGATCACCTCGTGACGTCGGCGGGTGGCCCGCCGGGTCGACGGTTCTTCGAAACCACGGACGAAGAGTGGTACGACGCGTTCGAACTGCTCGTGATGAGCGTCGTTCGACTCGTGCGGGAGGCAGGTCCACATCTGCGTGCTGACGGCGGGGGGACGGTCGTCAACATCACCTCCTGCGTCGCGAAGGAGGCGAACCCGTCGAACGTGCTTTCCAGCGCGGTTCGGATGAGCGTCCTCGGACTCGAAAAGTCGCTCGCAAGTGAACTTGCGCCCGACGTCCGCGTGAACGCGCTTTTACCGCACCTCCACGACACACCTCGCATCCAGGAACTGGTCTCGCAGGGACTGGATCTACAGAGCCGACGAGCCGACCTCCCGATGGGCAGAATCGGCCGTCCCGAGGAACTCGGCGAAGTCGTCGCGTTCCTCTGTTCGCCCCGATCGAGCTTCGTCAACGGCGTGGCGCTGCCGCACGACGGCGGTGCGATGCAGTCGACGCTGTAGTATCGTTCGATCGTATCAGCCGAAATCGACGTTACCGTGACCAAAACGTATTTCTAAAGCGTGAGGATGCATACGAACGTGACGCCAGAGATTACGAAGATCGAATCGACGGAGTTCTCCTACGACATCGAAGACGTCGGATACAGTCCGAACGGGTTCAGCGTCGTCTACGAACCCGGGGCGACGAACACGCGGAAACTGTTCGCGTTCAAAGTTCACACGGACGTGGGAATTACCGGCGAGTACGTCGGCGGAAACTCGCCGGGAGCCGCACAGATCAACATGTTCGCAGATTACCTCGTCGGCAAAAACCCGCTTGCGCGGGAGAAACACTGGAGTGCGATCAACCGCGCGCTCCGAAAGTACGATCGCATGGGGATCGGCCCGATCGACATCGCGCTGTGGGACTTCGCCGGAAAGTACTACGAAGCCCCGATCCACCAACTGATCGGCACGTACCGCGAGCGGTTTCCCGCGTACGCGTCGACGTATCAGGGCGACGAAAACGGCGGGCTGGACTCGCCGGACGCGTTCGCCAGTTTCGCCGAGGAATGTCTCGATATGGGGTATCAGGCCTACAAGATCCACGACTGGGGTGGCGACTGGACGGACCCCGACAAGACCGTCGAGACGATCCTCGAGGTCGGCCGTCGGGTCGGTGACTCGATGGACCTCATGTTGGATCCGGCGTGTGAGCCGGCGACGTTCGCCGACGCCGTGAAGATGGGGCGCGCCTGCGACGAGGCGGGCTTTTTCTGGTACGAGGATCCCTACCGCGACGGCGGGACGTCCCAACACAGCCACCGGAAACTCCGACAGATGCTAGACACGCCGCTGTTGCAGACCGAGCACGTGCGGGGGTTCGAGGCCCACACCGACTTCGTCGCCAACGAGGCGACCGACTTCGTCAGGGCCGACCCCGAGTACGACGGGGGGATTACCGGCGCGCTCAAGATCGCCCGGATGGCCGAAGGGTTCGGTCTGGACGTCGAACTGCACGCACCGGGGCCAGCCCACAGACACTGCATCGCGGCGATTCGGAACACGAACTACTACGAGATCGCCCTGGTTCATCCCGACTGTCGGAACACGCAACCGCCCGTGTACGCCGGCGACTACTCGGACTTCCTCGATACGATCGACGAGGACGGCATGGTGGCCGTTCCGGACGGGCCGGGCCTCGGCGTGGAGTACGATTGGGACTTCATCGAAGCGAACGCCACGGGGAGCGTTCACGTGTACGAGTGACCGGAGGTACGTTAACTCACGTGTCCGAGTAACCGGAGAATACGAGTACGGCAGTACGTCGATTCCACACCGCGATCGACCGCCCTGTTCGATCCCGGTGCGTTTGGCTATGGGGAACGGTTATTAGGTATTGGACGATACATAGCTGGTATGCCAACCCAGGTACACGAGTTCGATGCGCCGATCAAAGCGACGGAGCGATCGTTGGCGATCATCGAGGAGATCCGAAATCGGAACGGTGCAGGGGTAACTGAGCTTGCAGATCATTTCAAATTCTCTAAAAGTACGGTTCACGACCACCTCAAAACGCTCGTGCAGACGAAATACCTCTATCGGGAAGGCGACGAGTACAAGGTTGGATTGCGGTTTTTGAATCTCGGAGGGTACGCGAGACAGCAACACGATCTCTATGAGATCGCCAAACCGGAGATCGACGATCTCGCCTCTGAAACCGGTGAATCCGCGAAGTTCGCCGTCGAGGAGTACGGTCGAGGGATCTACCTGTACCAGTCGCTCGGCGAGAACGCGGTCCGGACGGATTCGCACCTCGGAACCAGAGTGTATCTGCACTCCTGCGGCGTCGGAAAGGCGATCCTCGCACACCTTCCGCACAACCGCGCGGAGAAGATTATCGAAGAGTACGGGCTTCCACAATGGACCAAGTACACGATCACCGACGAGGACGTTCTGTTCGAGGAACTCGCCCAGATCCGCGATCGCGGCATCGCGATCGACAACGAGGAACGCATTCGGGGGCTGCGATGCGTCGCAGCACCGGTGATTCAAAACGGGGAGGTGCTCGGGTCGATCAGCGTGTCGGGACCGACAAAGCGCTTCGGCGACGAAGACTACGAAAAACGGATCGTCGATCTCGTGAAAAGTACGGCCCGGGTCGTCGAAATCAACGCAAAGTACACCTGATGCGTTCGGTATAACGGAACGAGTAATTGTGGTCTTCGATTCGACTCGCCTCACAGACGTGCGAGTCGATCTGAAATTACGGGTCTCTTAGTTAACAATTACTTACCTACATTTGTAATAGAATGTGCAGAATGGATCTCGTGGTTTTCAGGAGACGATCAACATCGTCCGGAATGCGACTGATCGGCTCACAGAAGACGCTATTCATTACATACATATGTCCGTAATAGGATCGCCAAACGATCGTTCGCCTATGGGGAACAAACATTCTAGTTCGTTTTGCTACCGTACCTGCGTGGGAACGTTCGACTGTAACGGTGTGTGGAATTTCCGATTAGATCCGGTTATCTCTCAGGCGCTGTCCATCAACCGCTCGATGTCGCTGTCGAGTTGTGCGTATATCTCCTCCGCACGCCGTTCGGATTCCGCATCGAGGGGGCGGATCGGTTCACGGACAGTGCCACCGTGCAGGCCGGCCAACTCCAGCCCCTTCTTCACAACGGGGACGCTGATCGCTCCCGGAATTTCGTTTTCTGCACCGGTTTCCCCGCGCAACCGCTGATACGGCATGCAGATGTCTCGAAGTGCACGCGCGCGCTCCCAGTCGCCATCGGATAACGCGTCGAACAACTTGAGGCCGACTTCGGGACGAAAGTTGCTGACGCCGGCGGAGAACCCCTCCACCCCTTCCGCCCAGTACGCCGGCGCGTACGGTTCGGCGAGCCCGTCGACCCAGACCACGTCGTCCGCCCCCGCCGCGATCCCCTGACCGAGTTTCACCGAATCTTTCAGCGCGTATTTGATGCCGACTACCGACTCGATCCGGGTGAGTTCTCGGAGGTATTCGACCGACGGATCGAACCCCCGTACGTACGGAACGAGCGGTCGATCGCTCGCGGCGGCGAGTTTCTCGTAGTACTGGAGTAATCCGCGTTCGTGAAGGTATGTGTGATCGGGCGGCATGATCATCATCGCGTCGACGCCGATCGCGTCGTACTCCCGCACGAGGTCTCGAGCGTCGGGCGTGCTGCCGCCGACCCCGGCGAGTACACAGGCGTCCGATGGGAGTGCGTCCACGGCCGTTTTGGCCACCTCGATCCGTTCGCGCTGGGACAGCGAATGGTATTCGCTGATGTTTGCGGTCGCCAGATACGTTCGCATTCCGGCGTCGTACAGCGTTTCTGCGTTTTCCCGTATCTTCCAGTGTTCGATTTCGAGGTCGTCGTCGAACGGCGTTAGCAGGCCGACGGCTACGCCGCGAAGGCTATCTCTAATCGTCTCGTCGCTCGTTCCCATAGCGAGTAGACGATCGAGGGAATAGTATAAACCAGTTGGGTCGAACCCACTCGTGGGGACGTGACAGGTCATACCGCATACCACTCCACGTTGTCTTCCCCGACGACACGACATCGGATCTCGACGTCCTATCGGCGTGTGATCGTCGCGCGTCGGTATCGATCGGGCATCACCCGTATGGCGTCTCACTCGTCCCCGTTGGTACCGTCGATCGATCGGTCTTTCGCCGGTACCGTCGATCGATCGGTCTTTCGCCGGTACCGTCGATCGATTCGGTTCCGATCCGAATGGGTTGGACAACGTATTTACGTGCAGACCGGATCGAGTTCGATATGGACGTGTTGCATTCGGCGATGTGGGTAGACGACATCGAATCGATGACCGACTTTTACACCAACGGGCTCGGCCTCGAATACACCCGCGATTTCGTCGGCGGGGACGGGGCGACGAACTACTTTCTCGCGGGTGAAAGCGATACCGAAATACAGTTTAAATTCGTCGAGGGTGAGGAAGACAGCGATCCGACTGGATTCGATCACGTGGCTATCGCGGTGGCGGACGTAGACGAGACGATCGAGACGCTCACCTCGGAGTACGAAAGCGAACTCGTTCGCGGGCCAAAACTGCTTGCAGACAAGGACGTCCGTATCGCGTTCCTCACCGATCCGGAGGGATACGTCGTCGAACTCATCGAACGACGTTCTGAGTGACGCTCTGTCGTATCAGTTCTCTTACGAAAGATAACAGGTGGCAACTTTTGGAAATGTATTGTGAGCGACGCAGCCGTCCGTGAATACGCTGGGGAGGACGGGCCGGTACCCGATAGGCGTGAATCGCATCGGGGCAAAGAGGTTCGAGAATCGAAGATTTTCGTCATCACGGAAGACGACATCTTCCGAACGACCCCGGGACATCCTCCTTGTATTCTGTAAATTCACACTGCCGAGCGCGAGCGGTTCTTCTTCCCCCACGTCTCGGGAAGGGACAACACTATTAGAAACGACGGAGATTGGATTATTCGAAGCACTCGTGACCGAACCCACAATCGAACGAATCACAGCACGGGAGATACTCGACAATCGACTCGAACCCACACTCAGGGTGACAGTCCAGACGGCCGCTGGGACGGCACGTGCGGACGTCCCGCGTGGCCGATCGCGCGGTGCGGCCGAAGCCGTCGATCTCCGTGACGGCGGAACGCGCTACGGCGGACGCGGCGTCAAAACGGCGATCGAAAACGTCACCGATCGAATCGAACCGGCGCTTGTCGGGTTCGACGTCACCCGGCAACGTGCGATC
>JBNJFV010000112.1:0-8040 GCA_051747145.1 Halobacteriota archaeon | reverse complement strand
GACGTTACACTCGATGCGACCCATCGTGTCCATCGCGTTGTCGAAGGTTTCACAATTCGAGCAGAGGAATCCCCACCGAGTCGTCGCCTCCTCGGTCTCGTAGACGACGAAAAACGGCCCCTCGCTCCCGCGTTCGAACTCGCTTCGATCGACGTACACGGACTCATCCTCGTCAGTAATTGCCGCTTCGAGTTCCATACCGGAGGTGACGTGGTCCGAACGCTTAGCTGTGATGACCCGTCAATGTCGGGATACCGATCGAATTTTGGTATCGATCGAATGAGGGAATCGGTGGAATTTTGGTATCGATCGAATGGCGTACCGTGATCGATTCGCTCAGGTTCGGAAACTTTCGCCGCACCCGCATTCGGCGGTCACGTTCGGGTTATGGATATCGAACCCGGCCGACTGGAGTCCGTCTTCGTAGTCGAGTTTGCTTCCGCCGATGTAGGTGAGGCTGGCGGCGTCGACGAAGACGCGGAGCCCGTGATGTTCGGTTATCGTGTCGTTTTCCTCCGGTTCCGTGTCGAACCGCATCCCGTACGATAGCCCGGCACAGCCGCCCTGCTGGACGAACAGGCGCAGCCCGCTGACGTCGGTGTCCATCCCTTCGGCGTCCATTAACGAGAGGGCCTTCTCCGCCGCCGCGGGCGTCACGTCGACGGCTGTCTCGGACGATCCGTCGACTGTTTCGGTGCTCATAGGGTTTCGTATCGCCCCGATCGTGTTAACTGTGACGCCGGTCCGCGCACCCGGGTAACGGAAATCGGTACCGTCGATTCGACGTATGAGTCGATCGAAACACCGTCGATTCGACGTATGAGTCGATCGAATATCTCGCGATCGAGTAGTGGACTGTCGATCGCCCATCCACGTGACGCTAGCGGTCAGTCGTCGAACCGCATCCGAACGCTTTCGGCGTGCGCTTCGAGCCCTTCGGCTTCCGCAAGGGTCGTGATCGTCTCCGCCAGATCTGCGAGGGCCGATTCGTCGAGTCGCTGCACCGTCGTCGATCGCAGGAAGGTGTCGACCGACAGGCCGCCGTAGAGCTTCGCGCCGCCGTTCGTCGGGAGGACGTGGTTCGTCCCCGAGGCGTAATCGCCCGCCGCGATCGGCGTGAATGGCCCCAAAAAGACGCTTCCGGCCGAATCGATTCGGTCGAGCAGCGCCTCGTCGTCCGCAGCCTGAATCGAGAGGTGTTCTGCGGCGTACTCCTCGGCGAAGAGGACGGCTTCCGACATCGATCTTGCCAGGAGGATCCCGCTCGCGTCGTGGCCGAACGCCTCGCGGATCGTCTCCTCGCGATCGCGCCGCGCAATCTGCTCGGTCACTTCTTCGCGGATCCCCTCGGCGAGCGCCTCGTCGTCGGTCACGGCGACGACAGACGAGTTCGGATCGTGTTCGGCCTGTGCGATGAGATCGGCGGCCACGAGCGCCGGATCAGCGGTTTCGTCCGCGAGGACGAGCCCCTCGGAGGGCCCAGCGAGGAAGTCGATCTCGACGTCACCGCGAACGATCGATTTTGCTGCCGTGACCCACTTGTTCCCCGGGCCGACGACCTTCTGGACGGCCGTCACCGTCTCGGTTCCGTATGCGAGGGCGGCGATCGCCTGGGCCCCGCCGACCTGATACACCGTGTCCGCCCCGGCGACGTGCATGGCCGCGAGCGTAACCGGGTTGATGTTCTTCGCGGGCGGCGTCGCGACGGCGACGTGGTCGACGCCTGCGACCGTGGCGGGAATGACGCCCATCAGCACGCTGGAGGGATACGCCGCGGTCCCGCCGGGCGCGTAGACGCCGACCCGTTCGATCGGCCGAAAGCGGCGTCCAAGCTCCCTGCCGTCGAACGTCTCGCGCCAGTCGACCGGCAGCTGTCGCTCGTGGAACGCCCGGACGTTTGCTGCGGCGTCCTCGATCGCCGCTCGAACGTCGGCGTCGATGCGATCGTACGCCCGTTCGGCCGCGTCCGTGACGTCGATGTTGCCGACCTGGACGTCGTCGAACCGTTCGGCGTACTCCCGCAGGGCGACGTCGCCCTCCGTTCGGACCCGATCGACGATGTCCCGGACGTCTCCCCGTACGGCGTCGATGCCGGCGTCGCGTTCGAACAGCGCGACCCGTTCGTCCGGCGAGAGTTCCGAGATCGATCTCACGTTCATACCCTCGGTTCGAGGGGCCGGCGAAAAACGGTTTCGTGTGGGGCGGTGGGCGCTCTCAGCCCGCCATTACTCGATCGATCGAACGCCGGTGACGTCCAATACCCCCCACGCGAACAGGTACGACAGAATGAGAACCGCAGCGAGAACGACCGGGATCGTAAGCGTCAGTGCAACCGTGTACGAGAAAAGCAGCCGCGCCGTGCCCCGAATAAGAAAGCTCGCAAGGATGAGACCGAACGCGACGAGCGCGAGGAAGACGAATCGGTTGCGATCCATGTTCGATCGTGCAACGTCGATCGGTATCAGTATTCCGCTCGATTCGACGGGGCCGTGTCATTCCACCCGGTTCGACGGGGCCGTGTCATTCCACTCGATTCGACGTGACACGTCGGTCTGAGCAAGGTCATAACGCGACATACACGCGGTAATCAACCGCTACGTGGACGGATACGAATCGACAGACTCGTTCCGAATCGGGCTTTCTGGACCGCAACAGACGGGTACACGTTGGTATCGTCTCGCTACAACAGGGTACACGTTGGTATCGTCTCGCCACGCTCGATCCGTCCATCGAGACGTCACGACCGAACCCCCTGCCGAAGTGATGGCGAGTTATTCAGCCGGTATACGCCGAATGAGGACGCGTAGGGACCGTTCTACCGCTGTGACAGTCGGTTTATACCTAATTGTCGATCTGTGGTGGGTCGTCATAGCCCGATCCGACGGCATCCGCGTCCGTTGGATCCCTCGGGCCTCCAATCTATGTCACCACGCGATATACTCACGTCCGACACGAACGGCACTGTACGGCTCGCTTCGATCGGGTTCGGGATCGTCGTATTGGCGATCGGATTCGTAGTACTCGTGGGTAGTCTCTCCGGGTTCGCGACCGTGGCCGAGCTTGATACGACACCCACAGATGACATCCAGGCCGATCCACCTATCTATCAGCAAAACGCTACAAACACCAGTACCGTCTCAGAGGACCCGTATCTGGAAACGGTTCCCGAACGTGGCGATCCGTACTACGAAGCGGCTGCGCCCGATGGAAGCTGGATCAGTTATAGCAATCCCCGGGACGAGTATCGAAGCCCGTACCTCGGTGACGGATCGGGGAAGGTGTGTGTCACCCTTCGAAACGAGAACGGCGACGTGATCGCCGGCGAAACGCTTCCCAATACGACTGTGACGATCCCGACCGGCGAGAATACGGCATGGCACCCCCACGCGGACCCGATTCGCGTGCACTTCCCGTTGACCGAGAATTACAACCGACCGCTGGACGCCGACCAGTTCGGAACCAGTGAGGAGCTTCCACAGGGAGACGGGTATCTCGACAGTCACTGCGTCGAATTCCACGGGTTCGCCGAGGATTCGACGTTTAGCTACGGCGAGGCCGACGTCACCGGTACTGCCGCCGATCGGGTCGAAGTTGTCGGGTACATCCAGCAATCTCACAGTGCGTGGGAGAGTGACGTCGATGCGATCGCGGATGCGGAACCGTACGAGAACGCAGGAGGCTGGACGTACGAGCCCGACGCGTCACACGGGCAGGCGGTAATCGTCCTCCAGTTGACCTCCCAAGACGCCTCCGAAACGCCTCCCGATTCGACGCAAACCGAAACTGCCGACCCGACCACGACGTCAGCTACTGAATCCACGCCAACCGAGTCCACGCCGACCGAGTCCACGCCGACCGAGGCCACGGCGACAGACGAGAACGCCCAAACCGACTCCGCGACCGCCACCAGCCAGCATCGTCAGCCGCAGTCGCTCGGGATCAAATCCACCACTCTCAGCGCGCTGTTACTCGGCGTGCTCACAGTAGGGCTCGGCGCGATCGTCCTCGTGATGCGAGCCGATCGGTGACCCGGCGAACGGTGGGTTGACGATGCCGAGACTCACGACGACCGACCCGATGAGGAGGAACGACTCGTCGACGAACGTCTCTTCGCCCATGATCGGCACGACGTTTCGCTCCGCACCCCTCGTCAGTCCGACCGCAAAGACCGTAAGCACCCGCAGTGAGAACTGTTTCCAGGTCGATCGGATGCCCTGTGCGTAGTCGTTACGCATCAATTTCGCTCGGAGATATGTCGTCGGTTCCGTCCGACGTAGCGCCGTCGATCGAAGCCGACGGTTTCCCGCCGAGTACCCGAGCGTCGGGCTTTTCTGCAGGTCGTCCACGCATTGGTATTGCTACATCTGTATCTGTGGTTTTGAGTATTACCGGCGATAACCGGTGTACTAATTCCCGTCAGATTCGACGGTGACGAAATTGGCCTCTTTCAGGCATCGTTTCGACTCCCGCACGACTCTTCATACCGGGAACTCCCCGAGCGGCATCCGGATCTGACGATCAGAGCGTGGTCCCTGCACGACTGTCCGGTTCTGGAGACATCCTCGTCGACCGGATCGACAGCTACACTCGCCCCGGTCGATCAGCTGTTCGAGGTGCTCACCGACCGACAGCTCATCGCCTTCGAACCTGCGATGGACAGCGGGTACTCCACCGAGCACCACCGGGCGGCCGTGAGCGAACTGGCGGCGGAACCCGATGTCGCCCGATCGACTGCCGTGCTTGGCATCGGTCCCACCCGCGTGTCGACGCCCCACCGGGGAAACTGAGTATCGAGGCGGTCGATGCTTTTGGTGTGCGACTCCGTGACAGGTGGTTTCGAAGCAGTAAGGTACCTCCTTCTCGTCGGTCCTCCATGGACCGATTCGAGAACACCGGCCAACCCGACTGGGATTGGTGGGGACGGCTGTGGCCCGCGCCGGGCGAACTGCTCCGATCGCTCGGCGTGTCGTCGAATCGATCGCTCGTCGAGGTGGGTGCCGGAAACGGGTACTTCGCGTTGCCGGCGGCTGCCATCGTCGATCCGGCGACCGTCTACGCCGTCGACGTCGACGCCTCGCTCCTTGCGGAGCTTCGGGAACTCGCGTCGCTCAACGGGATCGACAACGTCGAGGCGATCGAAGCCGACGCCAGGTCCCTCTCGACGGCGGTGCCAGAACGCGTCGACGTCGCTTTGCTCGCGAACTGTTTCCACGGTGTCGAATCGAAGTCGGCGCTCGTCGCGGAAGTCCACCGGTCGCTCCGATCGGACGGAACGTTCGTCGTCGTCAACTGGCACGATCGACCGCGGGAGCGTACCGAAATCGCGGGGACACCGCGGGGACCGCCGACGCCGTTGCGGATGCCTCCTGCAGACACTCGCGAAATCGTGCTCGACAGTGCCCCCTTTACCGTCTCGGAGGAGGTAGACGTGCCACCGTATCACTACGCGATCGCGTTCGATCGACGGTAGGTGCTCATCCGCAACGGGAGCCGGTCTCGGTTGGAGTGGTCGTCCCGTGATCTGTAACCGATCGATCACGTGTGATCGTTTTGTGATGTGTAGCCGATCGGTCACCCCGGTCGTCTCGGTTGCGTATCGCGGGGTGGTGCGTCTACGCGAGGCTCGCGGTTTACCGCCGCGTCGATCAGGTGATCGGCGGGATTGGCCAGCGGGAGCGAAATACTGACAACGGTTCCCCGTGGCTCGTTCTCCTCGAACCGGAGGGTACCTCCGAGACTCGTGACGATCCACCGCATCGTCCACAACCCGAGACCGCTGCTGTGTTCCAACTGCGACCGATCGCGTTCGCCGGTGAGCAGTTCGTACTCCGTTTGCGGAAGCCCCGGGCCGTTGTCGGCGATTCGAAGCTCGACGTGCCCGCCACGATCGCGTTCGGTTGCGAGTATCTCGACGGACGGATCCGGTGTGTCGTTGTGTTCGATCGCGTTTTCGATCGCGTGCTCGAGCACGACGCGCAAATTGTCCGGTCCGCGGACGCGGAGGGAATCTGGGATCGCTGTGCGATGCGTGTGGAGTCGGTCGCCGAAATCTGCGTCGAGTACGTCTTCGACGAGCGCTCGGAGGGACGTCGATCGGTCCACCGTGGGAGCGGAGACGAGTCGGTTTATCGCGCGGATGCGTTGGCTAATCGACAATAGGTTCTCCGTCGCGGACGATATCTTCGCTGCCATTCGCGCGTGTTCTCCCTCGAGCGTCTCCTGCAGCGTGGCGGCGTACCCTTCGACGACGTTCATCTGGTTGCGGATGTCGTGTCGGACGATCCGGTTGAGTACCTCCAGCTGTTCGTTTTTCACCTCCAACTGTCGCTCGTAGGCTTTCCGTTCGGTGATGTCCTGTACGATCCCCATCGCACGTGTCGGTTCCCGATCGTCGGAAAATTCGATCTTCGCTCGTTCTCGGACCCACTTCGTCTCCCCGTCGACGCGTATCCGGTGTTCGATGTCGTAGGGGGCTCCCGTCAGCGCTTCCTGCCACTTTCGTTCTACGAACTGCCGATCCCTGGGGTCGACGAAGTCCATGAAGTCTGTATGTGCGAGCGACGGTGCCGTTTTTTCCACGCCGAATATTTCGTACACCTCGTCTGACCAGTAAATGTCGTCGTTCTCGATGTCCTTGTACCAGCTCCCCAGATTCGCAACCGCCTGGGCGTGTTCGAGGTGCGCTTCCCGTTCCTGTAACTTCCGTTTCGTTTCGACGTGGTCGGTAACCTGCCGTGCGACCACCACCGCCTCGGAGACGTTTTCGATCGGCGCGACGTGAACGTCGAACCACTCTGTTCCCTTCTTGACCGGAAGCTCGTATCTCGTGGTCTGCAATTCGCCCCTCGAAATGGCGTTTCTGACGGCTTCGAGGAGTTCCTCTGCGATGTCCTCGGGCAGCACGTCGTGAAATCGACTGTCGAGCAGATCGTCGACCGCGTCCGTGAGTAACTCGTCCGTGTCGGGACCCGACAGCACTTCGAGATACTGACCCGTTTCGTCGACGACGAACCCGACATCGGGAAACGCATCAGCGAGGTTTCGAAGCCGCGTTCCCGTCGCTCGCGACTTCGACCGATCGATCGCCCGCTCGAGCCGGTCGAGCACGTCTAACTCAGACGACTCCGGGACGTAATCGGCTGCTCCGGCGGCGATCGCCCGGCTCGCGAGCGTTTCGCTGCCAGCGTTCGTGTACACGACGACGGGGGTTTCGGGTCGGATTTCCTGGAGGCGTTCGATTAGGTCGATCCCGTCACCGTCCGGCAGTTCCAGTTCGGTGACTACCACGTCGATACCTCCACGGTGGACGTGATCGATCGCTTCGGCGGCAGTGTCCGCGTACACGATCGACGTCTCGTTCGCAGCCAGTTTGTCGCCGCCGATCGTGTCGGACGCTACTCCGACTACGAGTAGCCGGGCCGTCACCATTGCTACATCGGGGCATACCACGCCACATATAGATTGTGGTCGCTGCACATTTGTCTCCTACAGTCCGGTCACGTGTGTGTATTTGTGCCTCGATCGGAATATACCGGCCGGGAAATACCGTCTCGGAGACGGGGGCTGTTCGGTAGGTTCGGCTCAGTCGAACCGATATCAAATATTTTAGTATTCTGCACATCCGGCGAGAAAAATGCCCCTGAAGGTAGCTTTATTTTTATGCGCGCTAGTGTAGTATCCGGCAGACATGTCTGATATTACACTGCGTCGAACGCAACTAGCGACGCCAGCAAGCGACGAGAAGATGATGCGGTCGGCGGCCAAAAGCGATGCCGACGAGGTGTTCCTCGATTTGGAGGACTCGGTGGCTCCGAACGCCAAGCCGGACGCGCGCGAACCGCTCATCAACGCGGCACAAAACGAGGACTGGTCCGGAAAAGTGTTGAGCTACCGGATCAACGGAATCGACACCCAGTGGTGGTACGACGACGTCATCGAGGTTATCGGCGGCGCGGGCGAGCACATCGACGACATCATCATTCCGAAGGTGAAGTCCGCAAGCGACATCCACACGGTCGAAAATCTGCTCACGCAGGTCGA
>JBNJFV010000111.1:0-8167 GCA_051747145.1 Halobacteriota archaeon | reverse complement strand
GCCGAATCGATGAGCGTCCGCGTCATGAGTGGGGCCGTCCCCGGAACTGCGGCTGCAGATTGGGCACCCTCCTCTCGAAGCAGGTGGGTGATCGTATTACCGACCCGTGCGGACCGAGTCGAACCGACCTGGGGCTCGAAGCGGACCTCGCCGACGTCTGCGATCGTGTCGGCGACGATCGCGCGAAGTTCGGCCGCCGGATCGACGTCGGTGCGATACGCCTCGGGCAGTAACTCGTCGGGACGATAGTTGACCAGTAACTCGCCGCCCGAACGGACGATCGCGCGGACCGTATCGCGAAACATCGCCTCGTACAGCGCCGCGGCCTCCGAATGGGTCAACGGACTCGTCTCGGCGAGTTCCGACAAGACGAGACCGTCCCGCGGCGGGTCCGCAAAGACTGCGATGACTGTCATAGCGAACGTTCGGTTCGGAAATCCCTTGAACCCGCGGTTTTAGGACGCCCGGGATCACACGTCAGGTATGGAACAATCCCGAAACGAAAAAACACAGCAAACGACGAAACAGCGCCGTCGATTGCAGGCGTTGTACGCGCTGGGGTGGATCGCTGTCGCGGTGATAGCCGTCTCGACGATCGCCGCGGTGTTTGGACTCGGTCAAATTGCCGCCGACACTCGATCGATCCTAACGGGAGCGATCGTCGTCGCAGGGATGGTGGTACTCGTCGCTGCGGGGGCGGTCGGTCCGAGAGGGACGACGTACTGGTGAACGAGGCGATCGACTAGCGGCTCTGTCGGCCCTTCGTCTGTCGATAATCCCGAGTGAACACGGTCTCCTGTACGTGCTCGACGAACGCAGCCGTGTCGTCGTCGGTCTGGTCGGTCAACTTCTTCATCGGCAACAGTTCGAAGCCGCGGCCACGGACGGTCCGCGCGTGTGCGTCGTCGATGTCGAACGAATCCGGTGGCGAGGTGGTGTACTCGGTTGCGAGCGCACGGAGCGTCCGCTCGCCGATCGGGACCAGCAGCTGGGGATTCACCATCCTGATTTCCGCGTTCAAAAACGGTTCGCACGTGTCGACCTCCCCGTCCGTCGGCTCTCGATCGGGATGTCGGCACCGAGTCAGGTACGTCAGATACGCGTTCTGGAGGTCCGGAATCGCGGTATCCGGCGGCGAGCGGGCAAACCCAAGTTCCCCGAGGATCCACTGCAGGCGTCTGCCAGCCGCGTCGCCGGTGAACGGAATACCCGTTCGTTCGGCACCTGCGGTCGGCCGTTCGCCCACGAACAGAAACTCTCCGCCTACGTCACCGTAGCCGTGCACGACCGTCTCGCGGACGGCACAGAGCGCCTCGCAGTTCGTGCACGCCTCGTCCATCCCGAACGGATTCGATAACGTCGTGTCGTGTGGGTCCACACGCTGGAGTACGTGCCGCCGCGTAAAACAACACTGTTTGCCAGCATTCGGACCAGTCACCGATCGGGACGGTCCACAAAACTTATACAATCGTTAGTGAATCTGTCTGTCATGCCTGAATGCCAAAACTGCGGTGCGTTCGTCACACAGGCGTACGCCCGCGTGTTCACGCCCGATGGCATGGATCGGCCCCGCGTGTGTCCCCACTGTGAGGACCTCGTTCGAGACGGCGCAGGGGTGCGAAAAGCCCGTTCAACCAGGAACAACTGATCGATTCGGGTCACGGGCGAGGGCGTAGCGTTCGGCGTCCCTCGTGACGAGTCCCCGTTCTTCGAGGGTCCGCAGGATACCATACAGCGTGAGCTTCCGCATCGCGAGTCCCTGTTGGAGTTCGCTGACGGTTGCTTGTCCCTGTGTGGACAGATACAGGTATACGAGTTTCGCCCGGGCTGAACACAGTTCCGCTGGAACCGGGCAGTCGGCCTTCAATGGGGCACTCATGTACGTACGTCTCCATGGGTTTCGACGATATTAAGAGTGGAGTACGACGATCGTCGAACATATGGTCGTAATTCAGCCTCGGACCAACGACGACAACCCGACACACGAGCATCTGCAGATAGTGGTGTTTCAGTCCCAACCGCCCACAGGTCGGATTCATCGCCGTGATTGGCGATGCAAACGTATCGGCGGGTATGCGATAGAGACGAAAAACAGTGACGTGGGGTACGGGCTCGAAACGACCGATCGGCTACGAAATCCAGCCAGTCGATCGTCGGCTCAGTAGCTTCTGATCTTCGGCTCGTAGGTCTTCTCTTCGCCCTCGAGGATGACCGGTTTGTACCACAGCTGCGGGGAGCCGTCGTTCCACGATAACATTGTGTGTTTGAGCCAGTTCTCGTCGTCGCGCACCTGATTTTCCTTCCGCCAGTGAGCGCCACGGAACTCCGTGCGGGCGAGCGCGCCGACCGTGATCGATTCGGCGACATCCAAGAGGTTGAACGTCTCGATCGTCTGGAGGAGATCGGTGTTGAACGTCCGCGATGGATCTGTAACTGCGATGTCGCTCGCTCGATCACGCGCGGCGCGTAGATCTCTGAGTGCCTGTTTGAGCCCCTCCTCCTCGCGGAAGACGTTGACGTTTTGCGTCATCGTCTGTTGGACCTCCGCTCGAACCTCCGAGTGGTGAATGCCGTCTCGTTCGAGCAGCGTTTCGATCTTCCGGGTTTCCGACTCGACGGCAGCCTCCACGATCGCGTCCCCGTCTTTTTCGCCGCCTTCGACGGTCGCGCCGCCGTCGGCGACTGCGTCTTCGGCTTTCGGTTCGCCGAGTTCGACCGGCGTGTCTATCTCCGCGAGTTCGTACTCGCCGGACATGCCGGTCGTGATTTTTGCGTCCTCGAGGTCCGCACCCGCAGCGTGCTGTCCGGCACGCTTTCCGAAGACGATGAGTTCCGGCAGCGCGTTGCCGCCGAGGCGGTTCGCCCCGTGGACCGACGCACAGGCACACTCGCCGACTGCGTACAGCCCCGAGATACACGTCGCCCCGTTCTCGTCCGTCTCGATGCCGCCCATCGCGTAGTGTTGACCGGGCTTGACGGGCATCGGCTCTTTCAGGCCGTCGACCCCTTCGAAGTCCTCTGCGAGGTGGAGGATGTTCTCGAGCCGATCGAGAATCCGTTCCTCCCCGAGGTGTCGCATGTCGAGGTGGACGTACTCGTCTTCGATCCCTCGACCCTCGTTTACTTCGGTCAGTTCCGCACGGGAGACGACGTCCCGCGAGGCGAGTTCGCCGTCGTTGCTCGCGTAGCCGTACTCGAACATGAACCGCTCGCCGTTCTCGTTGTACAGGATCCCCCCCTCGCCACGAACGCCCTCCGAGATGAGGACGCCGGTCGACGGAAGCGACGTGGGGTGGAACTGGATGAACTCCATGTCCTCCAGTGGAACGCCCGCGCGGTACGCCATCGCCTGGCCGTCGCCGGTGCAGGAGACGGCGTTGGTCGTGTGATCGAACGCCTGTCCCGGCCCTCCGCTCGCGAGTATGACGCCGTCGCGTGCTCGGAACCCCGCGATTTCACCGGTCTGGACGTCGTAGCCGACGACGCCGTAACACGCTCGATCCTCCGGTCGCTCCTCATCGGAGACCGCCAGGTTCAACACGTGCCACTCGTCGTACACTTTGACGCCGCTTTTGACCAGTTGCTCGTACATCGTGTGTAGCAACTGGTGTCCCGTCTCCGCGCCAGCGTAGGTGGTCCGCGGGAACGAGAGTCCGCCGAACGGTCGCTGGGAAACTCGCCCGTCCTCCTCCCGGGAGAACGCCATTCCCCAGTGTTCTAACTGGATGACTTCCTCGGGGCTGTTCTTACAGAGCGTTTCGATCGCCGGCGCGTCGCCGAGGTAATCCGAGCCCTTCATCGTGTCGTAGGCGTGGTCCTCCCACGAGTCGGCGTCGCGTAGCGCGGCGTTGATACCGCCCTCCGCCGCGCCGGTGTGGCTGCGCACGGGATGGAGTTTCGTCACGATGGCGACGTCCGCCCCTTCGTTTTTGGCCGCGATCGCCGCACGGAGGCCCGCACCGCCGGCGCCGACCACGATCACGTCGTGTTCGTACATAATTTCCTGTTGGGTGTTGATTGGAACTGAATGATTTGTGCCTTGCGTCCGTTACCAGAACTTCAGGTTGTTCTTGACCGCCTCGCGTTTGAGTTCCTGGATGTGTTCTGTGAGCGGGATGTCCTTCGGACAGACCTCCGTACAGGAAAACTGCGTTTGACACCGCCAGACGCCGTGTTCCTGTTCGATGATCCGGAGCCGTTCTTGCTTTCGGTTCTCCCCCTCCCGTTCGTCCATCGCGAAGCGATACGCCTTGTTGATCGCCGCCGGACCGAGATACTGATTGTCGCCCGCGGCGATGTTACACGAGGACATACACGCGCCACACCAGATACAGCGCGTGGACATCTTTACCTTCTCTCGGTTTTCGCGAGTCTGCCGCTGTTCTTCGAGATCTCCATCGGGGAGTTCGTCCGGATCGAAGTACGGCTCGATCGAGTGCATCTGTTCGTAGAAGTGATCCATGTCGACGACGAGGTCCTTGACGACGTCCTGGTGGGGAAGCGGTTCGATTCGAACCGGTTCGGCCAGATCCGACAGCTGGGTTTTACAGCCCAGACGCTGTCTGCCGTTTACGAAGAACGCGTCCGATCCGCAGATCGCCTGCCGACACGAGTGACGGAACGTAAGCGAGGGATCGTACGTGTCGCGGGCGTAGATGAGCGCATCGAGTACCGTCATCCCCTTCGTGAACGGCACGTGGAACTCGTCGAACCGTGGCTCCTGTTTGCCCTCGACCTCCGGGTCGTACCGGAATACTTTGATACGGTAGGTGTCCTCGGCTGCGGCCGCTTTAGCTTCTGCCTGCCGATTCGCCTCTGCGTCGGCCCGACGCGCGCGCTTTTTCTCCTCGCGGCGCTGTTTGGCCGCCGGTGCGGCCGCGGGTTCCTCTTCGGGCGTCGATTCGGTTTCCTCTCGGTGTGGAACGTGTGTGCTCATGTTAGAATGGAAGGATGCTGATACCGGCCCACGCGTTAGCGGTTCGAATCCCCTGCACGATGACGACCGCGCTCGCGACGATCAGCGTCCACTTGACCGCGGTTTGTTTCGGACCCGTCAGTCCCTGATTTATCAACGCGTTGTAGACGCCGTTGACGCCGTGGAACGTCGCAGTGATCAAAAACAAGATCATGAGCGAGTAGTAGCTCCACGACTCCATTCGGGCGCTCGTGAGCGCGAAGGTCACTTCGTCGGCGTGGTAGATGAAGTGCAAAAGCAGGAAGTGAAACGCCAGTACGAAGACGAGAAACGCTGCGGTGATTCGCTGCCACAGCCAGCTCCGACCGCCCGGCTTAAACGAAGAGTAGCGTTCGGCCATCGTTAGAACGCCCCCGCGAGGAACGTCGGTACTGACGCGACGGTGATCGCTCCGGTGAGGATCAACGACGCGTAGAAACTTTTGTCCTGTGCCTCCAGACCGATTCCAAGATCAACCATCAGAAGCCGCACCCCGTTGAGGATGTGAAAGACCGCGACCGCGAGGAGACCGACCTCCAGAATACGGACCAAAAGCAACCCTTCGAGCGTCTGGATCGTATTCGTGTAGGCGGCGTCGCCCGCGAGTGCGGTCGAGAGCACGGCGATGTGGGTGAACAGGTATCCGACAAGCACCCAGCCGGTGAACTTGTGGAAGATCCATGCCCACATCCCCGCGGAGAACTCCCGCCAGCGGCCGAAGTCCTCGATGAGGCCCCGATTGTACGACTGACTCATACCGTGTGTGGGTGCGTACCCGGTTGGTATAGAAGTTACGTAGTCCGTCTGTGCCATCCCTTCACTCAGCTGGCATTCCCGATTCGAGACGTTTGACTTGCCTCGACGACGCGGCGTGTTTTCTCGTCGAGTTCGACGAGATGACAAAGCGGGTTGCCCGGATACACGACCGGATTCTCGAGAATACCCACGAGCAGCCCCGTAAACGGGGCCTCGACGGTCAAGCTGTCCTCCTTGAACGGGTTCGTGATCGTACAGATCCGATCGCCCTCGTGAACGAGCGCGCCGCGATCGAAGTGCATGTCGACGATCCCGCCGACGTCGGCTCGAATCCACGTCTTTTCGCGATCGTCGGTGATGATCGTCCGCCAGCCGGGCCACCTGACCGCGGGCTGTTCTAACAGCCCGTACTCTGCGAACACGCTTTCGACGCCCGCGAGCGCGTTGTCGATGAGCGGGCGCTGAAAGCGGTGTGCTTCCCCCATCTCGATCGTGATCGTCGGGACGCCCGCGCGGCTCGCCTCCCCGCGCAACGTCCCGTCGGGCCCTTCACTGTCGATGATGACGTTCGAGCCGAATGCGAGGGCGAGTCGGTGGATTCGCTCGTCGGCCATGTCGCCACGAACGTGCAGCATGTTCGTCCGCCCGCGCGTCGAGGTGTGAAAATCGAGACCGAAGTCGCACGGTTCGATGAAGTTCGTGAAGATCCGGTGTGCCATCCGTTTCGCGCTCGTCGACTCCTCGCGACCGGGAAACGACCGGTTCAGGTCCCGATCGTAGATCGGCAGGTATCGCTGTTGGGCGAGAAACCCCGGCACGTTCAAGACCGGCATGCAGACGAGCGTCCCGGCGAGTGTCGACAGGTCCCACTCGTGAGCCACTTCGCGGACGACTTCGATGCCGTTGAGTTCGTCGCCGTGTGCGGCCGCCGAGAGGAATCCGATCGGTCCGGGGTGCGCACCGTTAATAATCGTCACCGGAATGCGAACGGGGTCGCCGAGATACGTTTCGCTGATTCCGTAGCGGATGTTCTGGGTTTCGCCCGGTGAGACCTTCCCGCCGTTGTAGGTGAAGGCCTCGTCGTCGTTCATACCGAACCTACTCGTGATTCGCACATATAAACCCGTCCTCGTGGCGTCAGTAGTGTGGACTCGCTGTCGGCATGCCGTCGAGTAGTGGGTGTTCGTTGTCGCCGTACCGTCGAGTAGTGGGTGTTCGTTGTCTCCGTACCGTCATTTCGTGGCCTGCATACGATAGATCGACGCTAATCGAGACCGGCATATCTATGAATTTGTATCCGGACTGTTGGACTATGACCGACGGGGAGCAAATCACAGTCGGGGTACTTTCACTGCACAACAGTAAAGAGACGAAGGCGATCCTCAACGCAGTCGAAGATCTCGGACACGAACCGGTCTGGCTCCGATCGGAAAACACCGCGATCACCGTCGAGGACAGCCAGGTCACGATCGACCCCGACGTCGACGTGATCGCGAACCGACTGCTGCTTTCGAACACCGAAGAACCGGCGGAGTTGCTCGGACTCGCGACGACGTTCAACCGGATCCGACCGATGCTCAACGTGCCGGACGCCGTCCTCACGTCGATTCACAAGTTCGCGACCGCCACGACGCTCGCCGACTGGAACATCCGCGTTCCGGACGCGTTCCTCGCGCTCTCGAACGATCGGCTCAACCAGGACCGCGATCGGTTCGGCGACGTCGGCGTCTACAAGACGGCGATCGGGACCCACGGGGGCGGCACGTGGAAGGTCGACCTGACCGAACCCGTCAACCCGAAAGTCGGGAATCGACAGGCGTTTCTGCAGGAACTCATCGATCGGGACAACGAGAAACACCGCGATCTCCGCGTGTACGTCGTCGACGATTCGATCATCGGTGCGATGTTCCGGTACGCTCCCGAGGGAGATTGGCGAACGAACGTCGCGTTGGGCGGTGCCGTCGAGGACGCGACCGATTCGATCCCCGAGGAAGCCGCAGAAACGGCGCTGTACGCCGCAGACGTCCTCGATCTGGATTACGCGGGCGTCGATTTGATCGAGGGCCACGACGGGTGGTACGTCCTCGAAGTCAACCCCACCGCCGGATTCAAAGGGCTGTACGAGGCCACCGGCACGAGCCCCGCACCGCACATCGCGAAGCTGGCGATCGAGCGCGTCGGCGGCGACGTCGACGACGATCGCGTCGAGGGGCTTTCGGCCACGCTCGACGACTCGACCCCCTCGTGTATGCCGCGGATCGAACCGCCGACGATGGAGGAGACGCCGCTTGTCGGCTACATCGAGGAGGTACACGTCATCGGGACGAGCGGATCGAAACAGATCATGGCCAAATCAGACACGGGCGCGACGCGGACCAGCATCGACACCCGCCTGGCGGCGGAGATCGGCGCGGGGCCGATCAAAAGCATGACGCGCGTGAAGTCCGGTTCGATGAA
>JBNJFV010000110.1:1657-8199 GCA_051747145.1 Halobacteriota archaeon | reverse complement strand
TCGATCGACCGATCGCGAAACGGGAGGTCGGTCGCGTCGCCGCGAAGAACGTCGAAGGGAGCCTCGAGGTACGCCTCGAGATTCTGTCGGGTGCCGCGGACCATCTTCCGCTGGGCGTCGACGCCGATCGGCCGCGCACCGACGAGGGCGGCTTCGAGGAGGATACCGCCGGTCCCACACATCGGATCGAGAACGGTTCGCCCCGGGGCGGCACCGGCGATGTTGACGTACGCCCGCGCGTCGATCGGGGCCATGCTTCCCGGTTGGAAGAACGGCCTGTCGGTGGGGGTTCGATCGCCGAAGTCCCTGACGCTTTCGACCGCGAGCCACCCGAGCAAACAGACCGCCCGTGACTCGCCGTCGACGATCCCAGAGGAGAACAGCGCCCTGAGTTCGTGATCGGGGTCGTCGAGGTCGACCTCGAAGCCTCGATCGACGAGCACGCGCCCGAGCGCGCGTTCGGCTTCGCGCGTGCTGACGTCGGTCGATCGCCGGACGTTCCGTGCGCGGACGGCGACGGTGCCGGTCCGATCGAGGGAGGCAGCCTCGAGCGCGAGGCGAGCCGCCTCGACGTCCGCGTCGGTCCGGGCGAGGAGATCGCACGCCGCGTGCGTATACGCCAGCCGTCTGACCCGCGAGTCGACGATGCCGCGGGCCGTCGCGATCCCGGGTGCGACGACAGCAACGTCAGAGGCCGCAGCCGCCGCTTCCCGCGCCGCGAAGGCGTCCGACTCCCCGCCGAGTTCCAGACAGTACACGTCCGAGGGTGACGGAGCGACGCAATCAGCGTGTCGATCGAATTCACCGATTTCCGAACGATGGGGACGGATTACCGTGAATAATGGGCAGATACTGATACGTGTGTATCAGCTACCGGAGCTATGGTCCTCCCGTCCGTCGGTCCGACCCTGACGGCGATAGAACTCCGATGGTGGGTTCTGGCGCTGTTGCTGTACGGCGTCGGCGACTACGTGACGACAGTGCTCGCGGTTCGTCACCGGGAGGTCATCGAGGCGAATCCGGCAGTTCGAGTGCTCTTATCGGAGCGACCGACGCCTGCTGGGTTCGCAGCGCTGAAACTCACGGCGTTAGGGATCTGTTTTCTCGGCTTTTTGGCGGTGTACGACAGTGCCGTCGCGATCGGGATTCCGGTCGGCATCGCCGTCCTCGGCGGACTCGTCACCGTGGCGAACCTCCGGACGATCCTCAAAAGCACCGGTCAACCGAAGCGGTGACAGAGACGGGTTGCAACCGATCGGGGGCTGCGACCGGGACGGCCGCGTGTGATCATCTTTATCAGGGGCACGGTGTAAGCGTGGTGTATGACGGACCCGAAGGAGTCGATCTCCATCGAGAACGTGGTCGCATCGACGGGCATCGGCCAGGAGCTCGATCTCCAGCACGTAGCGATGGACCTCGATGGCGCAAATTACGACCCCGAACAGTTTCCCGGATTGGTCTACCGGACGCAGAACCCGAAATCCGCGGCCCTCATCTTCCGGTCGGGCAAGATCGTCTGCACCGGCGCAGATTCTCCGGAAGCGGTACACGAGAGCCTCGCGATCGTCTTCGAGAAGCTCAGGGAGTTACAGATCCCGATCGAGGAGGAACCGGAGATCACGATCCAGAACATCGTCGCCAGCGCTGATCTCGGTGTCGACCTCAATCTCAACGCGATCGCGATCGGACTCGGGTTGGAGAACATCGAATACGAGCCCGAACAGTTCCCTGGGCTGGTGTATCGAATCGACGAACCCGAAGTGGTAGCGCTGCTTTTCGGCTCCGGTAAACTGGTTATTACCGGGGGCAAGCGACCCGAAGACGCCGCGGCGGCCGTCGACGTCATCCGAGAGCGGTTGGATTCGCTCGGCCTCGTATAGGTGGACGATCGACCGAATCGAGCGAGACACCATCGACCGAATCGAAACCAATAGTTTGGGTCGGCGACAACAGGTCGGTAATGGTCACCCCCTCGCCGGTCGTCCTCCAGTCGGGGGCGTCGCCGATCGCCGTGGCTGGGACGATCGGCCTGTTCGCCGTGTTCCTTTCGATCACAGCGCACATCGCCGCACGAAACGTCCTCGGGGACGTGCCGATACGCAACGCCTTCGGGGTCGGCCCGCTCCCGGCGATCGTCGCTGTCGGGTCGCAGGCGGTCTCGGTTCCGACAGTCGTGGCGATCGTCGTCGCCATCGCCGTCGACTTCGGCGCGATACAGTACCTGTACGGCCAACGGCGGTCGATCACGGCGTACATAACCGGGATTCACGTCGTCGTGACCGTGCTGGTGGGGACGATCGGCTTCGGAATTCTCACGCTGGTAATGACCGCACCGACCTGAACGGACCGATCTGAACGGACCCCTCCCGATCGACAACAGACTGCTCGAGTACACCCCATCGACCGTCCCGACCGCGAGTATGCCACGGGTTCTTTTTGCCAGTGCCCGTATGAAAGAGGTATGCAGTCGATACGGTCCCGAGTGTGGAACGAACACGAGCATCGATTTCGGATGCCCGTCAGACTGCTGTTGGGCGTGCTGATCGTGCTCGTCTGTTCGACGGTTCCAGTTGCGCTGTTGGCGATGACGGGGCGTATCGGCGTGGTCGAACCTGCCGGAGCACTCCCTTCCCTCACCGCCGGTGCCGTCGTGTCGGGACTCGGGTCACTCGTGGGGATCACTGTGGCCGGTCACTGGCTCGATCGACGCAGGCTCGGTGACTTCGGACTCCGAGTCGACCGACGATGGCTGATCGACCTCACTGCCGGTGCCGTGTTGGGTATCGGGCTGGTCGTGGCGATCGTCCTCCTCCAGCTCCCGATCGGGTGGATCGATCGGGTGTCGATCGGATCGGACGTCCGAACCCAGATCGAAGCCATACTCGCGCTCCTCGTTCTGTTCTGCGTCGTCGGCGTCTACGAGGAGGTGCTGTTCCGTGGGTACGTGCTGACGAACCTTGCGGAGGGGCTTCGGGGCGTGGATGCCCTCGACGAGCGCGGTGCGGTGGCAGTCGCGACGGTGCTGACGGCCGTCGTCTTCGCACTGTTGCACCTGCTGAACCCCGGCGCGAGCCTCGCGAGTGCGATCGGGATCGCGATCGCCGGGGTCACGCTCGGTGCGGGGTACGCGTTCACCGGCGAACTTGGGGTCCCGATCGGACTCCACATCACCTGGAATGCGACGCTTGGCGTCGGGTTCGGGGTACCGGTGAGCGGACTCGTGTTCCCGGTTTCGCTCCTCGATGTGGCGTCGACGGCACCGACCATCTGGTCGGGCGGAGCGTTCGGACCGGAGGCGGGACTGTTCGGCGTCGCGGCGATGCTCGTCGGATTCGCCGCGATCGCGGGATACGTGTCCGCGACGCGAGACGCAGTCGAGATCCACGAATCGATCGCGATCCCGGATCTCAGAACACGGTAGTTCGCCGGACGCTACTCGACGAGCCGTTCGATCTCCGTAACGAGGATGTCCGTCGCACCGACCGCCTGCAGGTCGGTGATGACTTCGAACACCTCCCGTTCCTCGACGACGACGTGGACGGCGACGTCGTCCGTTCCGGCGATGTCCATTACGGTCGGCCCGCCGAGACCGGGAATCACGTCACGAACCGCGTCCAGATCGTCCTCGGAGACGTTCATCATCAGGTATCGCTTCCCGTTCGCCGCCAAGACGGACGCGAGCGCCGTCCGAATCTGGGACACCTTCGGATCGTCGGCGGTGTCCGGGTGGGCGAACAACCGAACGGAACTGGACAGCACCTCGTCGACGATCGAAAGCCGGTTCACCGCGAGCGTCGTCCCGGTGGAGGTGATGTCGACGATCGCGTCGGCCATCTCCACGTGCGGGGTGAGTTCGGTCGCACCCGTCACCTCGACGATCTGCGGATCGATCCCCCGCTCTGTGAAGTACGTTCGGGTGATCTCGGGGAACTCCGTCGCCACAGTCCTGTCGGAAAGATCATCCGGCTCCGTGATGTCGCCGTCTTCTGGGGCCGCCAAAACGAGCCGACAGCGACCGAACTCAAGATCGAGCAGATCGAGGAGATCCCGTCCCGACTCGCGCACCTGATCGAGGCCGGTAATCCCGACGTCCGCCGCGCCGTCGTAGACGTATTCGGGGATGTCTGCCGCCCGGGCGAAGAGGACGGTGACGTCCGGATCGACGGTTTCGGCGTACAGCTTCCTGTCAGCGCCGTTCTCGAGGTGGAGCCCGGCGCGTTCGAGCAGCTCGATCGTCGGCTCGTGGAGACGGCCCTTGTTGGGCACGGCAATGCGCATACCCGAAGGTCGACCCCGGAGGGCAACTGTCTTTCCCTCCGATCGGCCGGCCGTGCCGACCGGTGCACCCGTCGATCCGATCGGACGGGCCCCTCCTCTATCGATCGCAACTGAAACGAGACACTCCCGCGATCGACACGCCAACGAAACGCTTTCGCCAGCCCGCGGGCAACCGCCCGAGTATGCTCGAATGTGGGTCGATCGGGACAGTCGGATCGACGATCCCGCTACAGGTCACGGTCGACCCGATCGCCTTCGTCGCGATCGTCGTCGTCGGAGTCCTTCTCGCGACCGTTGCGGGGCCGCTGGTGGCGCTTCGGATGCGTGATACGAGAGCGCCAGACGCGACCGAACGGGAGCAGGTGGCCGACATGCTCTCGGAAGCGGCGTTCGATCCCGCCGCGATCCGCGTCGTCGAAACGATCGGCGAGACGTCGATCGGCGTGGCGATCCGCGGCCCCCCGGGACGGCGATACCTCGTCGTCACCGACTACGTGCTCGAGACGCTCGAGAGAGACGTCGCGGCGGCCCTCGTTACCGCCGAGGCGGAGCGCGCGCGGTTGTACTACGTCGAGTACCGGGGACTTGCGGCCGCGAGCGTGCTCGGAGTGGCGATCGTGCTGTTCACCGGCGCGATCGACTTCGGCGACGGCCTGTTCGTCCTCGCCGTGGGGGCGGTAGGCCTGTTCTGGGTGGGCAGACAGCTCCAGTTTCGCGCCGACGCGCGTGCGGCCGATCGGATCGGGAGCGATCGCGTCGCCGACGCCTTCGAACGAGTCGCGACGATCCGCGGGATCGAACCCGACCGGGGCGGGTGGCGGACGTGGGTCGAGGTCCAACCGCCGCTCGGCCGGCGGATCGATCGGCTTCGGGAACGAACCGACTGACGGGGCGAAAAATACGTCCACGAAGAATCACACCGCCGAAGAGTCGATGCATTCAGCATGCCGGACGTGAAACCACGGCTATGGACACCCTCTGTGTCAGCGGCGGATCGGTGCTGACGCCCGACCTCGACGTGATCGAGGCGGACGTACTGATCGACAGAGACGCCGGAACGATTCTCGAGGTCGACGAGGGCCTCGACGGCGCGGAAACGATCGACGCGACGGGCTGTGTCGTGACCCCGGGGCTCGTCAACGGCCACGGCCACGCGGCGATGACGCTCCTGCGCGGCTACGCGGACGACAAACCGCTCGAGACGTGGTTGCAGGAGGACATCTGGCCGACCGAGGCCGAACTGACTCCCGAGGACATCCGCGTCGGCACGGAACTTGCCGCAGTCGAGATGATCCGATCGGGCACCACCGCCTTCGCGGACATGTACTTCTCGATGGGCGAGGTCGCAGCCGTCGTCGAGACGGTCGGTATGCGGGCGCGACTCGGTCACGGCGTCGTCACGGTCGCGAAAGACGAGGCCGCCGCGGACGAGGACCTCCGAGAGAGCGTGGCGATCGCCGAGGAACTCGACGGACGGGCGGAGGGGCGCATCCGATCGGCGGTGATGCCCCACAGCCTGACGACCGTCGGGGAATCGTACCTCCGCGAGGCCGCAGAACGGGCCGCCGAGGCGGGAGTCGGGTTGCACCTGCACGCCAACGAGACGATCGAGGAGGTCGAGCCGATCGTCGCCGACCGCGACGTCCGCCCGATCGAATACGCCGACGAACTCGGGCTGCTCGGGGAGGACACCTTCCTGGCACACGGCGTCCACCTCGAGAAAGCGGAGATCGACCTGCTCGCAGCCACCGATACGAGCGTGATTCACTGTCCGGCCTCGAACATGAAGCTCGCAAGCGGCATCGCCCCCATACAGCAACTCCTCAATTCGGGCGTGACCGTCGGAATCGGCACCGACGGAGCGGCCTCGAACAACGATCTCGATCCCTTCGACGAGATGCGCGACGCGGCGATGGTCGGGAAGCTGGCCGACGGGAACGCCGACGACGTCCCAGCGGAGTCGGTCGTTCGGATGGCGACCGAATGGGGAGCGGACGCGATCGGACTGCCCGGTGGACGGATCGAGGCGGGTGCAGTCGCCGATCTCGCAATAATCGACTTCGACGCGCCGCACCTCACGCCCGCACACGATCCGGTCAGCCACCTCGCGTACGCGGTCCGCGGCTCGGACGTGAAACACACGATCTGCGACGGGCAGGTCCTGATGTGCGATCGCGAGCTGCAGACGATCGATGCGGCGTCGGTCCTGCGTCGGGCGGCCGACCACGCCGACGCGTTGATACGACGGGCCCAGTGATCGCACG
>JBNJFV010000110.1:0-1557 GCA_051747145.1 Halobacteriota archaeon | reverse complement strand
GGAGGGACGACGCAAGATGGAATGGGCGCTGCAACACATGCCGATCCTGCGGGCGCTTCGCGAGGAGTTCGACGCCGAGCAACCGCTGGCCGGCCAGCGGATCGGGATGGCGATGCACGTCGAGGCGAAGACGGCGAACCTCGTCGAGTTGCTGGCTCTCGGCGGTGCGGAGGTCGCGATCACCGGGTGTAACCCGCTTTCGACTCACGACGACGTGAGCGCGGCGCTCGACGAACACGAGAACATCACCTCCTACGCGGTCCGAGGCGTCGACGACGAGGCGTACTACGCCGCGATCGACAGCGTCATCGCCCACGAGCCGACGATCACCGTCGACGACGGCATGGACATGATCGCCGCGATCCACGAGGACCACCCCGAACTCGTCGACTCGATCGTCGGCGGCTGCGAGGAGACGACGACCGGCGTCCACCGACTGCGTGCGATGGACGCCGACGGAGCGCTCGAATACCCGGTCTTCGCGGTGAACGACACGCCGATGAAGACGCTTTTCGACAACGTCCACGGCACCGGCGAGTCCTCGCTCGCGACGATCGCGATGACGACGAACCTCTCGTACGCCGGTAAGAACGTCGTCGTCGGCGGGTTCGGCTACTGCGGAAAGGGCGTCGCCAAGAAGGCGGCCGGCCAGAACGCCAACGTGATCGTCACCGAGGTCGACCCTCGAAAGGCCCTGGAGGCCCACATGGAGGGGTACGAGGTACTGCCGATGGCCGAAGCCGCCGCGAAGGCCGACCTGATCATCACGACGACGGGCAACCGCGATGTCGTCGTCGAAGAACACTTCGAGGTCATGCCAGACGGCGTGTTGCTCGCGAACGCCGGCCACTTCGACATCGAGATCGACCTGGAGGCGCTCGGGGAGCTTGCGGTCGATCGCTACGAGGCTCGCGACGGCGTGGAGGCGTACGAACTCGAAGACGGTCGGCGACTCAACGTGCTCGCGGAGGGGCGGCTCGTCAACCTCGCCAGCCCGATCGCGCTCGGCCACCCCGTCGAGGTCATGGACCAGTCGTTCGGGGTGCAGGCGGTCGCCGTCCGCGAACTCGTCGAGAACGGCGACGACTACGACGCGGGAGTCCACGACGTCCCCGACGACCTCGATCGGGAGATCGCGTCGATCAAACTCGACGCCGAGGGCGTCGACCACGACGTGCTCACCGACGAGCAGGTGACGTACCTCGAAAGCTGGGACCACGGAACGTGATCGCCGATCGATCGGCGGGCCTCCCGTAGCCGTCGGGCTTTTGTGCGGCTGTGGACAACCCGTGGTATGGAATCGAACGGGCTCGGGCGGCCGCGGACGATCGGAGGGCGGTGATGTCGTCGAATCGGAAGGGCGACAGGCGGGAACGCGAACTCGTCAACCGCCTCGACGAGGCTGGGTTCGCCGTGATGCGCGCACCCGCAAGCGGCAGCGCCACCGAACGCGAACTACCGGACGTGCTCGCGGGTGACGGCGACGTCTTCTACGCGATCGAAGCGAAAGCCAGCAGCGATCGGCCAATCTACCTCACCGGCGAGGAGATCGAGGCG
>JBNJFV010000109.1:0-8250 GCA_051747145.1 Halobacteriota archaeon | reverse complement strand
CCGGAATGTGCCCCCAAAGGGGGCGGTGGCGGGTGCTTCGTGGTGAAGCACACCAAATGTATCCATTTGTTGTATGTCTTGCATGGTCCGAGTTCGGCCCCACCGAATCGATCAGGTGACACCGAACCATCGTTGCTCACATCAGATCCCGTCTTACGGCGTACCGCAGGGACAGGATCCTCATCCCTTCGGACCTATTAGTAGCCCACGGCAGGTATTAAACCCGTCGAAGGCAGACTGGTCCACGAACCCTGAACGAGTTGAACGTTCAGGCGATCGCATCGTGTTTTTCGCGTCTGTTCCGAATGCCCTGGTACACTTAAGGGCGTCGGATCGGGCGTGATCCGATCGCCGATCGATCGGATCGGAGCACAGGTCACGTCCTGCGCATCTTCGCATCTGGTTCGAGGAGAGGGTAGTACTTAACGCCGTCGAACGAACGACGCCACGTCATGCGGTTTCATGGCGTATGCCCGTGCGAACAGTGCGCACAACGCGGCGAACGATAGCCCGCCAGGTGTTGCATACAAATTCGCAAAGTGGCACCAACGACGACAAAAAATACCCAACAACGACAGCAAACGCGACGTAAAATGGAAACCAGTGTCAAACAACGAAAAAGTAGTTTGAAAGACCGTGAAACGGAGCCATTCGAACCCAACTCGACGCGAACGAGTCGTTCAGTGATGAAAGATGTTGCGCGGATGGAGACCGAACGGTCATCCCGTGCGCGTACACGTGGTCCCGCCGAGTGAGGGCCGCGCGTTCGGATCGCAGTCGGCGACGAACAAAACCCTGTCGACGGCGAAATGCGGGTTTACTCGTCGAGATGTTCGATACCCTGTTTCGAGACGTTCGCTTCCGTGATCTCGTCGGGCATCCAGTCGGGTTTGTTGTCCGGTGCAGTTTCGTTCCACGCCCACCCCTCGTAGATGTGGACCTTGTCAGTACCTTTTTCGCGAAGATGCAGCGGAACGCGTTCGGCCTCGTCCTCCGAACTGGCCGGTTCGAGGCGCCGAGCCGCTTTCAGCGCCGCCTGCCTCGGCGTGTTCCCGGAGAACACACTCGATTCCGATTCATCCCCTTCTCTGAGCGCGAAATTTCGCTTACCGTCGTCACGTACCATGGTTTTACACTCCATGCCAACCGAAGACATGGTTTATTATAAATATATCGGGTAAATGAGGGCTATTCAGGGGGTGGATTTAAATACGCAGGCGTTCCCGGCACCCGTTTTCGGGGCGAGTTTGTCGGTGAGACGGCCAATATCTCGTCGAGATCGGCTCGCGCGCACGTATCAGCTTCGAGATCGGGTAAACAACACTTATGTATGCGGTGTGTCGAAGTTCGAAGCAGACACCCGCGATGGTTCGCAAGAAGAAGCTCAGTCCGAGTGGCGCCAAAGACCAGAACGGCGAGTACCACAACGTGCACGTCAACCTTCACGAGGACGAACTCGCTGTCGCCGGGATGGAGATCGGCGACGAGGTGTTCGTTCGCGTGCGGGACGGGAAGATAATCATCCAGAAGGCGGACCCCGAAGACGTCGAACACGATTTCTGAGCACGCCCACATTTTCGAGACAACCGCAGGCCGAGCGACTGCTTCGGCGGTTTGATACCGATCGACGACGAGTCACGAACTAATGACCGCCTACGACGCACTCAAGCCGGTGGTGTTCTCGCTGCCGCCCGAGACCACACACACGCTCACACACCGGCTGCTTCGATCGGTACAACACACGCCGATCGAACGGCTGCTCGCGGATCGATACACCGTTGAGGACGATCGGCTGCAGACGTCGGCGTTCGGGTGTCGGTTCCAGAATCCGATCGGCGTCGCTGCTGGCTTCGACAAGAACGCCGAAATCCCGTGTGCGCTCGCAGCGTTAGGGTTCGGACACGTCGAAGTCGGCGGTGTGACCGCCGAACGGCAGCCAGGGAATCCAAGACCGCGGCTGTTCAGATTGCCCGAAGACGGCGCGTTGATAAACCGGATGGGATTCAACAACGAGGGAGCAGATCGGATCGGCGAGCGGCTCGAAACCGAGCCGCTTCCGGACGTTCCGATCGGGATCAACATCGGGAAGTCGAAATCGACGCCGCTTGCGGACGCGCCCGACGACTACCTGTACACCTTCGAGCGGACCGCCGAGGCGGGCGATTACTTCGTAGTCAACGTCTCCAGTCCCAACACGCCGGGATTGCGGTCGTTGCAGAACCGCGAGGCGCTAGAATCCATCCTCGGGACGCTCGCGGACGCGGGTGCTGACCCGCTTTTGGTCAAGCTGTCGCCGGATTTGCCACGTGAGGCGATCGAGGAGGCGCTCGGCGTCGTCGACGACCTCGATCTCGACGGGGTGATCGCGACGAACACCACGACGAGCCGTCCAGACTCGCTACGGAACCCGAACAGGGCCGAACGCGGCGGTCTCTCCGGAAAACCCATCGAAAAGGAAGCGACCGACCTCGTATCGTTCATCGCCGAGCGGACGGACGTGCCGATCGTCGGCGTCGGCGGGATTTCGGACGCCGAAGGCGCGTACGAGAAGATTCGCGCCGGAGCGAGCGTCGTCCAACTGTACACCGGGCTCGTCTACGAAGGACCGTCGATCGCCCGGCGGATCAACGAGGGACTGTGCGAACTACTCGAGCGGGACGGCTTCGAGACCGTCGAGGACGCCGTCGGCGTCGACGTCGATCGACAGTGAGGCAACGACGGACACTGCGCTACAAAACCGATCACTCCCGCACGATGACGATCGCCTCGCCGGCCTCGAGGAACTCGCCCGAACCGGCGTACTGGCGCTCCTGTTGAACGTCGAACGCATCGGCGGCAAGTTCCAATCCGGCGACGTGCAGTTCGTCGTCGACCAGTTCGTACTCCTCATCGTCGAGTGCGGCCTCGATGTCGGGAACCTGGCTCCCGTAGGCGGGGCCTACCACGGAGTAATCGAGATCGATGCCGGTTATCACCGATTCGATCGGCGCTTCGCCCTCGTGAACGATCAGCTCTTCGACGTGCATGACGCTCGTGATGTCGTCCTCGAAGCCAGCGACGTCGCCGTAAACGTCGACGGTGCCGAGGTCGGCGTTCAGCGGGAGCTGCTTGTCGCTTTTGTACTTTCGGAGCGCGCCGACGACGGCCATCGCGGTCTCGCCGGCCTCCCTGTCGGCGTCGATTCCGATCGGTTCGGGCCACGCTGCCACGTGGATGCTTTCGCCGTCCTCGGCGTACATCTCCGCGTAGATCTCCTCGGTGACGTGTGCGAGTATCGGCGCGAACAGCCGGAGAAACCGGCTGTGGGCCGTCTGCAGCGTGTACGCCGCAGCGTCGTCCGCACGGCCCTTGGCGATCTCTAAGTAGTCGTCGCAGAACGTCCCCCAGAAGAAACTCCGGAGGCGATCTCTCGCCTTCGAGAACTCGCGGTTCTCGAGGCGGTCGGTGATCACCTCGATCTCCTCGTCGAGGGCGGCCAGAAGCCACGCGTCGATCGCCCGGAGTTCGTCGGGCCGGTCGACGCGTTCGTCGGGGGTTATCGAGTCGACAAGCTTCGAGGCGTTCCACAGCTTTCGGATGAGTTTCTCGCCCGCGCGTAGCCCCTTTTCCTGGTAGGGGAGATCGTCGCCGATCGCACTGCCGGCGGCCCAAAACCGGGCGGCGTCGACGGGGTACTTCGTCAGCACCTCGTCGGGATCGACCACGTTGCCTTTCGATTTCGACATCTTCTCGCGGTTCTCGTCGAGGACCATCCCGTTTATCATCACCGACTCGAAGGGGACCTCGCCGGTGTGTTCGTAGCATTTGATGACGGTGTGAAAGAGCCAAAACGAGATGATGTCGTGGCCCTGCGGACGGACGTCCATCGGGTAGATCTCCGGTCGATCCATGGTGAACTCCCCGCGATCGCCGTCCCAGTCCCAACCGCTGTTGATTAGCGGCGTCAGCGACGACGTCGCCCACGTGTCGAGCACGTCCCCCTCCGGTTCGAACTCGTCGTGACCGCACTCCGGACAGGAATCGATCGGCGGGTCGTCGCTGAGCGGGTCGACAGGCAGGGCCGCCCGATCGGCCAGCACCTCGTGATCGCACGCCGCACAATACCACACCGGAAACGGGATTCCCGAAGAGCGCTGTCTGGAGATGAGCCAATCCCACTGGAGCCCGTCGATCCAGTGTTTGTAGCGGGTGAACATCTTCTCGGGGAACCACTCCATCTCCCGGCCTGCCGCCAGATACTCGGCCTTCCTGTCGAGGACTTCGACGTACCACTGTTTGGTGACGAGAAACTCGACGCTGGTCCCGCAGCGTTCGTGGACGTTGACCGTGTGCGTGATCGCCCGGCGATCGAGCAGCGCGCCCGCCTCCTCGAGGTCCGAAACCATCGCCTCGCGGGCCGCCGAGGAGGCCAGCCCCTCGTACTCGTCGGCGAGGTCAGTCAGGTGGCCGGACTCGTCGATCGCGATCCGTAGATCGAGGTCGTGCGCCTGGTACCACTCGATGTCGGTCTGGTCGCCGAACGTACAGCACATGACGACGCCCGAGCCGGTCTCCATGTCGACCCGTTCGTCTTCGATAACCGGGACCGAATGGCCGAACAGCGGCACTATAGCGTCGGTGCCAACGAGTTCGAGGTTGTCGTCGTCGTCGGGATGGACGAACACCGCGACACACGCCGGCAGCAGCTCCGGGCGCGTCGTCGAGATCGTAAACGCCTCGCGGCCGCTTGCGGTCGGTTCGGTCAGTTCGAACTGGATGTCGTGAAAGTGGCTGTCGCGTTCGGCGTCCTCAGTTTCGACCTGCGAGATCGCCGTCTCGCACTCCGGACACCAGATCGCCGGGGCCTTCTGTCTGTACTCGCGGCCCTTCTCGTAGAGGTCGATGAACGAAAGCTGTGAGATCCGCTGGACCGCAGGCGAGATCGTGCGGTAGGTGTTGTTCCAGTCGATGGAGATTCCCATCGCCTGCATCTTTTCGGTGAACTCGTCTTCGTACTCCAGACAGACCTCACGGCACAGTGTCTGAAACTCGCGGCGCTCGTACTCTTGGTGTCGGATGTCGAGTTCGCGTTCGGTCAGCCGTTCGGAGGCGATCCCGTTGTCGTCGTAGCCGAACGGAAAGAGGACCTCGTTGCCCGACATTCGATGATATCTGGCGACGATGTCCTGCAGGATCGAACCGTAGACGTGCCCCCAGTGGAGGCTCCCGGATACCGTCGGCGGCGGCGTGTCGATCGAGAAGGCGGTATCGGGGTCCACCGGGTCGTCCGGATAAGCGTACGTCTCGTCGTCGACCCACCGTTGCTGCCAGGCCGGTTCGGCAGCCTCCGGGTCGTATTCTCCACTGGGCATCTCTCGGCGGAGATTCCGCCGCGTTGGATGTTAAACGACTCGGTCCGCCGCCACCAAGAGACGCCCGATCACAAAGCGAACGGATCACGGCAGACGATCGTTACCGACGACAAAACCGGCGATCGAAGGTGGTCGTAACCGACGATCGTCACCGGCGATCGAAGGTATGAGAATCGATCGGACGAAGACCGATCCAGTATCGATCGAAACCGCGTACCCGGACCGTTACTGGTCGGTGGCCGTCGGGGCGATCGCCTCGTCCGCATCGAGGACCGAAAGCGCCGATTCGAGGTCCGAAAGTAGGTCGTCGACCTCCTCGATCCCGACCGAGACCCGAAGCAGCGAGTCGGTAATGCCGAGTTCGTCGCGTTCGGCCTGGTCCAACGGCGAGTGGGTCATCGTGGCGGGGTGTTCGATCAGCGACTCGACGCCGCCGAGACTCACCGCCAGCGGGAAGTGCTCTAACGCCCCGAGGAACTGGACGACCCCATCGATATCCGCGTCAAGTTCGAACGAGAGGACCCCGCCGAAGCCGTCGGTCTGTTCGCGGGCGAGTTCGTGCTGTGGGTGCGACTCCAATCCGGGGTAGTGGACGGCCTCGACGGCGGGGTGTGCGGCGAGGAACCGTGCGATCGCCGTCGCGTTCGACTCGTGTTGGCGCATCCGTAGCGGGAGCGTCTTGATCCCCCGGAGGGTGAGATACGAGTCGAACGGCGACAACATCGCTCCGAGCCCGACCTGCTGGAGGAAGCCGATCTCGGCGGCGAGTTCCTCGTCGTCGGTGACGATCGCCCCGCCGATCGAATCCGAGTGGCCGTTGAGGTACTTCGTCAGGCTGTGGACGACGACGTCCGCGCCGAGTTCCAGCGGCCGCTGGAAGTACGGGCTGAGGAAGGTGTTGTCGATCCCCAACCGGACGTCGCGGGCGGCTGCGATCTCGGCGATCGCCGCGACGTCGCACATGTGCATGAGCGGGTTGGTCGGCGTCTCCATCCAGAGGAGGGCCGTCTCCGACGTTATCGCGGCCTCGACGTTGGCCGGATCGGTCGCGTCGACGAAATCCACCGACACGTCAAGCCGCTCGTCGAACAGCCGGGTGAGCATCGACTTCGTCCCGCCGTAGAGGTCCTCGAAGGCGACGACGTGGTCGCCGGGCGAGAGGGACGCCATCATCGTCGTCGCGATCGCGGCCGTCCCCGAGACGAGCGCGAACGCGTGATCGCCGCCTTCCAGCGCCGCTAGCCGGTGTTCGAGCGCGTTCCGCGTCGGGTTCGACAGCCGCGAGTACAGGTACTCGCCCGCGTCCGGGTCGACGTCCTCGAGGCTCATCCCGCGTTCGATCTGCGGGATCGAATACGTCGACGACAGGTGGAGCGGAACGACGACGTCCTCCACGCCCGGTGCCGGGCCGCGCCCGCGCTCGCCGTGGGTGACCGCGGCAGTTTCGAACGAGTCCGATCGGTTGTGCATGCTAGATATCGGCAGGGATTGCCATCTAAAGGTTTCGTTCAGCAGGTTAGAAATGCAACAAAGGAATACCCCGCATCGAGAGATTACTCTTAGTTATTCGACCAGCGCGTCGAGGCGGAGTTCGAATGCCGCGACGGGCAGTTCCAGGTCGTGTTCGACGAGCACTTCCGGGTGGACCTCGCCGACGACGCCGACCGATCGGCCCTCGACGAGGATTTCGGCCGCACGGCCGGGGATGAACGTCGGATGGTCGATCGCTGGCGTCTCGACGTCGACGCCGAAGTCCCCACACAGCGCGGTGAGCCTCGCCTTCGCGTCTTCGTAGGTCGCGTCGTGTCTGGCGAGAACGGCACCGATCGAGCGGTGCTCGGCGACGTTGGTGTTTTCGGTCTCGTCGACTTCGGCGACGAGGCCGATCTCAGCGAGGTCCTGCGGATACGCCCGGTGGGTGTTGTTTTCCAGCACCATCAGAAGCGACGGCAGTACCCAGCTTCGAAGCTGAGTGTAGTCCTCGCTGTACGGTTCGGTGATGACGACCGCCTCGCCGCCGCCGAACTCGTCACTGCCGGGGGCGATCCCCATCCGCTCGTAGTTCTCCTCGCCGGAGATCATGTGGAAGTTCAACAGATCCTCGAAGCGGAGGCCCACGAGGCTCAGCCGGGCGGCGTCTTCCACCCTGGTCCGCTCGTGACGGCCGCCGACGGTCCCGACGTCGGGGTATTTCGGCTCCAGGTCGTTGAAGCCGTAAGCGCGCCCCACGTCGTCGATGAGGTCGTACGCGTGGAGCACGTCGACGCGGTACGGCGGTATCTCGACGGTGTAGACGGTCTCCTTGCCGAGCGTGTAGGTCGCATCCAGCCCCGATCGCTCGAGGAGGTCGACGACGTCGTCGGGTGACAGTTCGATACCGAGCATGCCCTCGATTGCGTCGTGTCGCACGTCCTTTTCGGAAACGCCGAGGTCCGGACGGACGAGTTCCGACCCGATCGACTCGTAGGGACCCCCGGCGTTCGGGTATCGGATTTCGACGTCTTCTATCGTCCCGCCACGGGCGTCGAGCGCATAACAGATGATGGTACACATTCGGTCGATCGTCCACTGGTCGGTACCGGTGAGTTCGACGAGCAGATCCCGCGAGTCGGCACTGACTTCGGTTCGCCGCCCGTTGATGACCGGCGGGAACGAAAACAGGCCGAGTTCGTCGTATATCGCCGGGTAGCGGTCGTATTCACGCACGAGGTCGGCGTATTTTCTGCCGGTGTCGTGGCGTTCGAGCACCTCCGCCGGGGTGAGTTCGGCGTTCGAATCGAGCGGGACGAACCGCTCGCCATCCGGCTCGACGCCGGTGTAGGTGATCGAGTTGCCGCTCTCGGAGTCGTCCAGCACGTCGCCTTTCAGCATCGCGAGGTCGTGAATCCCGATCGCGCCC
>JBNJFV010000108.1:0-8269 GCA_051747145.1 Halobacteriota archaeon | reverse complement strand
GTCGACGGATTCGATCGGCTGAGCGTCGACGGATTCGATCGGCGCGACATCTCCCGGGGAATCCATCGCCACAGTGGCACCACCTGCTGTTCCCGTGGCGACGACCAAGAACACGAGACAGACGAGAAAGAGCCGTCTCATACAGAGGTCAATGATGTGGAGGTTCAAGTAGCTTGCCTGCCACGTGTGTGCACCCCGTCACATCCGTCGAACGGCCGCCATCACGGTTTTGACACGCGACCGCGTAGGTTCGGTATGCACGTTGATCCACGTTCGACCGCGGCGATCGTCGTCGACATGCAGAACGGCTTCTGTCATCCGGACGGGAGCCTCTATGCGCCCGCGAGCGAAGCGGCTATCGAGCCGGTCACAGCGGTCGTCGATCGCGTTCGCGACGCCGGCGCGAGCGTGATCTACACCCGCGACGTCCACCCGCCCGAACAGTTCGAGGACGCCCACTACTACGACGAGTTCGATCGGTGGGGCGAACACGTCCTGGAGGGGTCTTGGGAGGCGGAACTCGTCTCCGAGCTCGACGTCCGCGAGGATGACCACGTCGTCGTCAAACACACCTACGACGCGTTTTATCGGACGGACCTGGAGGGATGGCTCAGCGCCCACGGCATCGACGATCTGCTGATCTGTGGGACGCTTGCGAACGTCTGCGTACTGCATACGGCCGCCAGCGCCGGATTGCGGGACTTCCGTCCGATCGTCGTCGAGGACGCGCTTGGATACCTCGAAACCGATCACAGGGCGTACGCCGTCGAACACGCCGACTGGCTGTTCGGCGAAACCACGACGATCGACGCGATCGACTTCGAGTGATCGCATCGGAGAGCCGTCGATCGGATCCGTACTGTTCGAACCGAACGCTTTTCCTCGCCGCCGCGTCTCTGCTCGGATATGACACGCGGTGACCTCGAACCCGTACCGGGCTGTACGGATCTGTACTACCACGACACGGGCATGTACGACGTCGACGAGTACGGGTCGGTGTACGTTTTCGACACCGATAGACCGGCGGTGATCGACACCGGAATCGGGACGAACGTCGAGTCGCTCTTCGAGTCGCTCTCGTCGCTGGACATCGGCCGGTCCGATCTCGAGTACGTCCTCCCGACGCACATCCACCTCGATCACGCAGGTGGCGCGGGCTATCTCGCCGCCGAGTACCCCAACGCGACCGTGTTGACCCACGAGATCGGCGTCCCCCACCTCGTCGATCCCGATCGGCTCGTCGCCGGCACCAAAGCCGCCGTCGAGGACCAGTGGGAGTTTTACGTCGACCCGAAGCCAGTCCCCCAGGCTCGCATCGACGGCGTCACCGACGGCGACACGATCGACCTGGGCGATCGAACGCTCACCGTACACCACGCGCCGGGGCACGCCCCCCACCAGGTCGTGTTCGCAGACGACGGTGACGACGTGGTCTTCACCGCCGACGCCGGCGGCATCTGGGTCCCGAGTCGAAACGAACTCAGAGTGACCTCCCCGCCATCGCAGTTCGATCTCGATCAGTGTCTTGCGGACGTCTCGATGATCCAGTCGATCGATCCCGATACCCTCTGCTTTGGGCACTTCGGTCCCCGCGAGTACGACGCGGAACTCCTCGATGGCTACAAGCGGACGCTCGTCGAGTGGATCGAGGCCGTCCGAAGCAAGCGCGAGGAACTCGACGACGACGAAGCGGTCATCGAACACTTCGTCGAACACACCGACATGGAGTCGACGTGGGGGCGGCGAAAGGCCCACGCGGAAGAACGACTCAACGTCCGCGGGGCGCTCGGCTTTCTCGAGTCGTCCTGAAATTCGATCGGTGATCGTCGATCCGGTAGTCGATACAGTTCGATCGTCGATCCGGTAGTCGATACAGTTCGGTCGGTGATCGTCGCTCCGGTAGTCGGTGCCGTTCTGTCGTCACTCCCCGAACAACGCTTCGCGCGTTCCTTACTGTGTGAACGAATGTCACGAATTCCACACGGTTTATTATGGTCGGCGTGGTCGGTTCGCTATGGATTGGCAGGAGGCGGAGGCGTCGTTCGAGCACGACTCGCTCGGGCGGACGACGCTTTCCGAACAGTTCGAAGCGAGTGCGGGTCGCCACGCCGATCGGCCGGCGCAACGATACAAAGGCGGTGTGTACGATCGCTCCCTCGTCGCCGCAGGCGTCCTCGACGAGGCGCCACCGGGTGCGTACGAGGAGTTGACGTACGATCAAATGCGATCGATCGTCCGGACCCTCGCGGCAGGCTTCCGTGAACTGGGCGTGGGGGCTGGCGATCGCGTCGCGATCTTCTCCGATACCAGGCTGGAGTGGGCCCACGCAGACTTCGGGATTCTCGCCGCCGGTGGTGTGGTCACGACCGTCTACAGCTCCTCTTCGGAGGGACAGGTCAGCCACCTGCTTTCCGATCCCGACGCTTCGGGCGTCGTCGTCGAAAACGCCGACGCCCTCGGGCGGGTGCTCGCGGTCGAAGACGAACTCGACCTCGAGTTCCTGGTCGTGATCGACGAGATCCCCGACGGCAGCGGGATGGCTGGGGCAGCACGCGATCGCGACGACATCTACTCGCTCGGCGAACTTCACGAACTCGGCGCGGACGCCTACGACGAGGCGGCGTATCGATCGTGGCTCGACGAGCGCGACCCCGAGGATCTGGCGAGCCTGATCTACACTTCGGGTACGACCGGCAAGCCGAAAGGGGTCCAACTGACCCACTGGAACTTCCGATCGAACGTCAACCAGGCGATTCGCCGGTTCGGACCGCGTCCGGACAAAGGCCCGGGGGTCCCGACGATCGCCTCCGGCACGAAGACGCTTTCGTTCCTCCCGCTGGCACACGTCTTCGAGCGCATGTCGGGGCACTTTCTCATGTTCGGCGTGGGTGCGACCGTGGCGTACGCCGAAAGCCCCGACACGCTCAGAGAGGACTTTCAGCTCTTTTCGCCGAACGTGGCCGGATCGGTTCCGCGGGTCTACGAGAAGCTCTACGACGCGATTCGCGCGCAAGCCGGCGAGTCGCCGATCAAAGAGCGGATCTTCAACTGGGCGGTCGACGTTGGCACGGCGTATCACCACGCGGACGATCCGGGTGGGCTGTTGAACCTGAAACGAGCGATCGCCGACAAACTCGTCTTCCAGCAGGTCAGAGACGGCGTCGGCGGCGACATCGACTTTTTCATAAGCGGCGGGGGCAGCCTCTCGGCGGAGCTGTGTGCGATGTTCCACGGGATGGGCGTGCCGATCCTCGAGGGGTACGGTCTGACGGAAACCTCGCCGGTCATTTCGGTCAATCCGCCCGAGGAACCGAAGGTCGGGACGATCGGGCCACCGGTGTACGACGTGGAGGTCACAATCGACGACACGATCGTGGGCGACGTCCGGGGGGAAGCCGGCGGCGAGGTCGGCGAACTCCTCGTGAAGGGCCCGAACGTCACCGACGGCTACTGGAACCTCCCCGAGGAAACCGACGCCGCCTTCGACGAGGCGGGCTGGTTCCGAACGGGCGACATCGTCGAACTCCGCCCGGACGGCTACATCTCGTTCCGCGAACGCGCCAAACAGCTGATCGTCCTCTCGACTGGAAAGAACGTCCCGCCGGGGCCGATCGAAGACGCGTTCGCTTCCAACGAACTCGTCGAACAGGCCATGGTGCTTGGGGACGGCCGGAAGTTCGTCAGCGCGCTCGTCGTCCCGAACTTCGAGGCGGTCCGGTCGTGGGCCGATCGAGAGGGGATCGACCTCCCAGACGATCTCGAGGGGATAACGCGCGACGGTCGCGTCCGCGAGCGGATTCAAACGGAGGTCGATCGGGTCAACGAGGCGTTCGAACCGTACGAGCAGATCAAACAGTTCCGGTTGGTCCCCGAGGAGTTCACGGAGGAAAACGACCTGCTGACGCCGACGATGAAAAAGAAACGGCGCAACATCCTCGATCGGTACGCCGATCAGATCGAGATCATCTACGAGGAGTAGGGTTTCGGCCATCGCCGACCACTCCCGACTCGTCTCTCAATCTCTGTTGGTTCGTCAGTCTCGATCGGCCCACAGCCCCGTCCGGACCCACAGTTTCGATCGTCCCACGACCGAATCGCCTGACAGGTTTGGTACGTCCATGACGTTTATCGCCCTCGCCGTGTAACCATGAGAGTATGCGACACGCGAAGGGCCCACTCCTCACTATCGACGTCGGCGATCGAACGACGAGCACCGAATCCATAGACGACGTCCTCGCGGCGTTCATCGGCGGCCGCGGGATCTGTACGAAACTTGCAACCGACAGGACGCCACCCGACGTCGAGCCGTTCGGACCGGACAACCGGGTGTACTTCGCCACCGGACCGATGCAACAGTCCACCATGTCGTTCACCGGCCGCATGAACGTCACCGGCGTGTCGCCGCTTACCGGCGGCTTGCTCTCTTCGAACGCGGGCGGATTCCTGTCGCGAAACTTCGTCGCGACGGGCTATTCGGCCGTCGAACTCGTCGGCGCGAGCGACGACCCGCTCGTCGTCCACGTCACCGACGACGGCGTCGAGTTCGAGGCCGTCCCGGACCTCGCGCTCGCGACCGTCCCGGAGGTCACCGCGCACGTCGAGGCCGATCGGGGGCTCGACGAGACGCACATCGCGGCGATCGGCCCCGCTGGCGACAACCAGGTTCGATTTGCGGCCATCATGACGACCGAGTCGCGGGCGTTCGGCCGAGGCGGACTGGGTGCCGTCCTGGGGTCGAAGAACGTCAAGGCGATCACCTTCGAGGGCGATTCTGCGCCCGAACTCGAACTCGAGTTCCCCGCCGACGCCGGCGAAATCCACCGCGAGGCAGCCACGAGCGATCACATCATGAAACGACAGGGGACGACGAGCGTCACCGACCTCGCAAACGAGGTCGACGGGTTGCCGACGCGGTACTTCTCGGAGACGTCATTCGAGGGCGTCGAGGGGATCAACGGCGACGCCGTCGAGTCGAAAAAGTACAAGAAGGGGACGTGTTCGTCCTGCGCGTTCGCCTGTAAGCTCCCGACGAAAGACGAGGCCCGCGGCGTCGAGACAGAAGGGCCCGAATACGAGACGGTGATGGCGTTCGGATCGAACGCCGGGGTGGACGACGTCGTCGACGTGATGCAGTCGAACGAACTGTGCGACAACTACGGACTCGATACGATCTCCTGTGGCGACACGATCGCCGCCTACCTGCAACGCGAGGACGCGTTCGGGGACGCCGAATTGATCCACGAGCTGATCGAACAGATCGCCTACCGTGAGGGGATCGGCGACGTGCTCGCGGAAGGCGTCGATCGCTGTCACGAGGAACTCGGCGTGGAAAACTGGTCGGTCAAGGGGATGGAGTTCCCCGGGCACGAGGGGCGGCGGCTGCACGGGCAGGCGCTTTCGTATGCGGTCTCCAATCGCGGGGCGGACCACATGTATTCGACCTTCTACGCGTGGGAGTACCCGCTCGTCGCGACCGACCAGGCGTTCGATCCGTCCGGAATCTCCCCGGAGAAGGTGCGCGAGATAATCAGACAGGAAAACACCCGAGCGCTGGAGGACTGCGGCGTCGTCTGTCGGTTCTCCCGCGGCGTGATGTCGGCCTCGCGGTTCGAGTCGCTTTTCGACGCGGACTTCGAGGCGCTTCTCGAGGTCGGATCGGCGGTCGTCGAACTGGAGCGGGCGTTCAACAACGAACGCGGGTTCGATCGATCGGTCGACACGCTTCCGTACGACGTCGAGGGGCTCGAAGGCGGGATCGACGCCTACTACGAGGCCCGCGGTTGGACCGCCGACGGGATCGTCCCCGAGGGCGTGTCGGGCGTCGCCCCTGCGGACGACTGATGGGGACGTACGACCTCTCTCGCCCGATCCGATCGGGGATGCCGGTGTACCCCGGAACCCCTCCGGTTCGAGTGGAACCGGCGGCGACGATCGACGCCGACGGGTCACAGACGACGTCGATCGCGTTCGATTCGCACACGGGCACGCACATCGACGCGCCCGCACACATGCTCGCTGACGGGCGATCGCTCGATCGATTTCCACCCGAAACGTTTCGGTTCGACGGGGCGCTCGCCGACTGCCGGCCGCTGGCCGATCGGGAGCCGATCGACGTGGAAACGATCGAGGCGGCGGTCGCGTCGACGGACGCCGATCTCGAGTCGATCGACATGCTCGTTCTCCGGACCGGGTGGGCGGCCCATTGGGGGTCGGATCGGTACTTCGACCACCCGTTTCTCGCAGTCGAGGCCGCAGCGTGGCTGGCCGAACGCCGCCTCCACCTCGGAATCGACGCGCTGAACGTCGATCCGACGCCGACCGATCGCGCCTCCGCGGACGACCCGACCGACTATCCAGCCCATCACGCGCTGTTCGACGCCGAGCGACTGATCGTCGAGAACCTCTGTGGGCTCGATGCGCTCTCCGATCGGTTCGAACTTCACGCGTACCCGCTCGCGATCGAGGCGGCAGACGGTTCGCCGGTTCGGGCGATCGCTGTCACACCGTAAGCGATCGTCGTGTCGGCGATCGCCATTACGAGGTACGAGTACCGAAAGGGGCTCGTGATTCCACCCGTCGACGCCGGGACCGGACAAGATATGTGGGCTCGTGCTGTGGGTGCCGTCATGGCTCGCGTTCCGTATGCGGTCGAGGACGATCTTCCCGAGGAGTATCAGGACCTGCTCGTCTCCGCGCTGCAGGGCAAACCCATCAACGTCTACAGCGCGATCGGCAACAACCCCGAGGTGCTGTACGGGATCCGGACCTTTCTGGGCTCGCTGTGGCAAGATTCGGGGCTGGAGGACTACCACCGCGAACTCGTGATTCTGACGGTCGCCCGGGAGGCACCGTCGGCCTACGAGTGGCATCAGCACGTCTCGATCGCCCGCGACGCGGACGTCACGGACGCGGAGATTCTCGCGATCGCCGATCGCGACTACGGCTCGTTCGACCCCGCCGAGCAGGCCCTGCTGGAATACGTCGCCGCCGTCGTGCACGACGAGGTAACAGACGACCGCCACGCGGCGATCGCCGACCGATACGCCGAACCCGAACTCGTCGGCATCGTCGGGCTGGCCGGCGGCTACACCGGCCTCGCGCGGATGATCGGCGCGTTCGACGTCGATCTGGAAGAGTCGTTCGTCGGGTGGCACCTCGAAAACGAGTAGCGACGGGCGCAATCGGCGGGTTACCGGCTGAATTCGATCGCCGCACCCTGTCCGAAGCCGACACACAGCGTCGCCAGCCCGCGATCGACGTCGCGTTTTTGCATCTCGTGCAGCAGCGTCACCGGCAAGCGAGCCCCCGAGGCCCCCAGCGGGTGGCCGATCGCGATCGCGCCCCCGTTGACGTTGAACTGCTCTGGATCGACGCCGAGTTCGTCGCGCGCGTAGACGCACTGGCTCGCGAACGCCTCGTTGAGTTCGATCAGGTCGTACTCCGCTATCGATCGCCCCGCCCGATCGAGGAGCGAACGCGTCGCCGGGACGGGACCGATCCCCATCACGGTCGGGTCCACGCCCGCGACGGCGTTGGTGCCGACCTCCGCGAGGACGTCGAGTCCGTGATCCTCCGCGAAGGCTTTGCTCGTGACAAGCGTCGCCGCCGCGCCGTCGGATATCTGCGAGGAGTTGCCCGCGGTCACCGTTCCGTCGCCGGTGAACGCCGGCGGGAGGTCAGAAAGCGCCTCTATCGTCGTGTCCGGACGGATCCCCTCGTCGGCCTCGATGAGGCCGTCGTCGGTTTCAACGGGGACGATCTCGTCGTCGAAGCGTCCCGACTCGGTCGCCTCTGTGGCCCGCATGTGGCTCTCGTAGGCGTACTGGTCTTGCGTCTCTCGGGAGACGTCGTACACGTCGGCGACCTTTTCGGCGGTCATTCCCATCTGTAACTGGAAGACGTTGTACTGATTCGACAGTTCGGGGTGGAGGTGCTGGTACGAATCGCCGTCCATCGGGACGCGGGACATGTTCTCGACGCCCCCCGCGAGGATCACTTCGCGGTTACCCGCCGCGATCGCGTCGCTCGCCGAGATAATCGACTGCATCGAGGAGGCACACCAGCGGTTGATCGTCGTCGCGGGGACCTCCTCTCCGAGGTCCGAAAGCAGGGCGATCACTCGCGCCAGGTTGTTGTCCTGCTCGGTGCGCTGCTGTGCACAGCCCCACATCAGGTCGTCGATCTGATCGCCCGAAAGCGCGGTTTCCTCGAGAATGTGATCGATAAGCGTACTCGAAAGATCCTCGCTTCGGACGTCCTCGAAGACGCC
>JBNJFV010000107.1:0-8367 GCA_051747145.1 Halobacteriota archaeon | reverse complement strand
GTTGGTCCACGTTCGACTCCTCCCGTTGGTCCACGTTCGACTCCGTTCGAGTTGACTCTTCTGGCGATCGCTCCGCTGTGGGGTCGTCCACCGATTCGAGCACGGCGAGGTGATCGGTTGCGGACTTCGGAACAGGTGGGTACGAGGGCGGGTGCACCGTGATTTCTGGCGGTGGATCGTCGGGTGATTTCGGCTCGTCGAAGATTTTCAACGCGTAGTTCTCCCAGTTTCTGATCGGTTCGACGATCGAATCGGGGTCGCGGCCGTCGATGACGTGTACGTACAGCGCGTTCTCGTCGGGGTCGTGATCGAGCGTGATCGTCCCTGGAGTAAGGGTGATACTGTTTGCGATCGTGGTGATGCCGAAGGCGGTTTCCACCCGCAACGGGACGAAGATCACCTGCGGTTCGATCGGCATCCGCGGTGTGAGAACGCGGTACGCCACGTCGAAGTTGGCGACGACGATCTCCTTGCTGAACACGAGAAGGTACAAACCGACGTACGGGATCGCGATGAATGGCTGTTCGAGTGCCACGTCTTCCTCGTAGAGCCGCCGAAAGAGGTACGCGACGGGGAAGCCGACCACCGAACCGACCAGGAAATTCGCGAGCAGCGACGTCGGCGTCAACGACGCACCGCGAACGAATACCCAAAGCACCCCAAAGAGGAGACCTGCGACGGGCCAGCGACGAATCTTCACCGCGATGCACCTCCCCGTACCCCGACGGCCTCGACGTACCCCTCGGAGTCCAGTGCGGCGGCGGCAGCAGCGTCGGCGAACTGATAGACCCACTCGAAGCCGATCCCGAAAGCGAGCACGCTGATCGCCAGTACGGTGATCACCGTCACCAGATTGCGATCGAGCGTGGCCGTTTCGACCGCGGCCGTAGGGGAGCCCCAGCAACAGCCCACCCACGCGCGGGTCGTATAGACGATCGTCAACACGGCACCAAGGACCGTGAAAAGCAGGACGGTCGCCGCTGGCACGGTAGACTCGGTCGTAAATTGAACTGCGACCGCTCCGAAGACGAAGAATTTCCCGAAGAAGCCGACGAGCGGTGGGATCCCGATCAACGAGAGACCGCCGACGAGGAACGAAGCGGCGAAGACGGGCGAACGCGCCCACAGGCCGCCCAGAGCACTCACCCGCGTCGTCCCCGTCGCCTCACGGATCACCCCGACAGAATAGAACAGCATCGCCTTCGTCACGGCGTGATGGAGGGCGTAAATCAACCCGGCGACGATCCCCAGATGCCGGAGCGACTCGACGGTGGTCGCCGCTGCGATCCCGATCGGTACGACGATAAACCCGACTTGACCGATGCTCGAGTACGCCAACAGGCCGTCAAGTCGATCGCGAGTAACCGCACCGAACCCGCCCACCAGGATGCTGAGTGCTCCGATTACAAGCAGGACGGGAGCGACGAACGAAAGTGGCGACTCGCCCGCCGGCCCGAGAGCGGACGTGGGGACTGACGCTCCCGCGAAGACGGTGAAATACAGGCGAACGATCGCGTACATGCCCACCTTCTTCGTCGCCCCCGCCAGCATCGCGGTTATCGGCAACGGCGCGGCGCGATACGCCGAGGGAACCCAAAAGTGAAACGGCACTAGGCCAGCCTTCAGCGCAAAGGGAGTAAACACGAGGACCGAGAGGCCGACGACCGGGGCCGTGTCGACGCCGACACCGGGTGCTGCTAGCAGGCGGGCCATCTCGGCCATATTCAGCGTTCCGAGAGCCGCATACAGGCCGCCGATTCCAAGGAGCATGAGCGCGCTCCCGATCAGGTTCATCACCACGTACCGCATGCTCGCGGCCGTGTGTTCGGCCGCCCCGTAGAACGCGACGAACACGTAACTGGCCATCAACATCACCTCGAACCAGACGAAGAGGTTGAACAGGTCGCCGGTGAGAAGCGCGCCGGTGACGCCCAAAAGCAGGAAGAAAAACAGCGGATAGTAGTACCCCTCCTGGGTCAGCCGGTCGACGTACCACACCGAGAAGACCACAGTCGACACCCCCACGACGGCGACGATCGTAAGCATGAACGCCGACAGACCGTCGGCGACCAGGGTGATCCCGAACGGCGCGGTCCACCCGCCCACCTGGTACGTCGCAGCTCCTGGGGCGCTCGGAGCCAAGACGACCATCCAGTCCAGCACGGCGACGGTGACCGCGAAAACGACGGTACCGGTGACGCTGCCGACACGCTGCAGATTCGGCCACCGCCCCGTTCCGAGTGTGAACACGATGCTGGCGAGCACGACCAGCATCGGCGCAACGACGAGCGTCTCTATCACGTCAGGACCACTCCGTGACGTCCATGGATTCGTTCTCCTGGTAGGCGCGGTACGAAAGCACGAGCGCAAACGCGGTCATGCCGAAGCTAATGACGATCGCGGTCAGTACGAGCGCCTGGACGAGCGGATCGGCCGTTGCAGGAAACGGCCCAGCGTGAGCGGTAAGCACCGGCACGGTATCGTGGGTGCCTTCCCGAACGCCGCCCATCGAAATCAGATAGACGTTTGCCGCCTGTGAAATGATCGCAAGTCCCCACACGATGTGCACGACGTTATCTCTGAGCAACAGAAACGTCCCCAGCGAAAACATCGCACCGACGGCTGTCGCGATCGCGAGGCTCATTCGTTGCCCACCACCGAGAGGATAGTCAACAGGCCCCCCACAACTACGCAGTAGACGCCGGCGTCGAAGAGAAGTGCCGACGCCAGTTCCACCTCGCCGAAGAGCGGAACCGTACGGTGAACGAACCCCTGTGCGAGGAACGGTTCGCCGAACAGAAAACCCGCAAACCCGCTGGCGACGATCACAGACAGACCGATCGTGAACAGTCGACGGTACGCCCGGACGGATCGGTAATCGAATATCCCAGTACTCGGGTCGACGGTGCGACCGAGAACGCCGATTTCCAGATACTCGAGCCCGTGGCCGACGTATATCAAAGCGAACGCGACCACCGTCAGTACGCCTCCGATGAAGCCGCCACCGGGCAGAGAGTGTCCCTGCAAAAACAGCGCAATCGCGACCACGAAGATGATCGGTACCACGACGACAGCCGTGGTCTTCATGATGACGGTGCTCACCGCGGTTCACCCCGGCTCCGCATCCTGAGTAACACCAGCACGGAGAGGGCCGCGAGCACGACGACCGCCGATTCACCGAGCGTGTCGAACGCGCGGAAGTCAGTCAGAATGACGTTGACGACGTTCGTTCCGCCGGCACCGCCGACTGCGGTATCGACGTAAAACCTCGCCGAATCCGAAAGCGGGGCGTTCGGTGCGGGGAAAACCACCAACACGGAGAGAAACGCCGTGACACCGACCAGCAACGATACCGCAACATCCCAGGGGAGGACAGAGACATCGGTCTCGGTGTAGTAGGGAGGGAGTTCTTCGAGGACGAGCAGAAAGACGAGCAACAAAAGCGTCTCGACCACAAGCTGCGTCAACGCGAGATCGGGCGCGCTAGAGAGGATGTAGAAGATGGCGACCATGAATCCGAGGATGCCAAGCGTCAGGACGCCCGTGACGTGGGAGTCTGCGATGGTCACCGTGATCGCGGCGATTACGGCGACGCCCAAGACCAACACGACCTCGAGCGGTATCTGGAGCCCCCCAACGGGGGGCAGGGCGGTCGACGTCGCCCAGTATCCTGCCAGCGTGAGGCCGCTCGACGCCACGAGGAGCCACCCGACGTACGTCCGGATCTGCCCGTCGTGAACGCCCGGTCCGAACCGATCGCTCGCGAGGTCTATGCCGTCCAACACGTGGCGATACCACACTGTCGGGTGGAGGAAGGCGAAAGCGGCCTCCGCGGACACGATACGGTCTCGGACGCGATCGACGAACGGGTACGCTGCGACGCCGACGAATATCGTGACGATCGACATCCCGACTGGGCCCGAAATTTCGCGCGGAATCCCGACGTGAACGTCGATCGGTTCGACAGCGGTCACAGCAGCCGCCTCCTGGACGACGGTGTCGACAGCGAGTTGGGGCGCGAGGCTGACGAGTCCGACGACGCCGATCAACGCGGCAGGCGGCAGGACCATTCCAGCAGGTGGTCGATGGATGTCGGTCGAACGGTCGTTGCGATCGCCGACGAATATCGCGAGAAATCGAAGCGAGTAGAGGACGGTGAACACGCTTCCGAAGACGGCGGCCCCCGGATAGAGCCACGCCAATCCACCGCCTTCGCGGGCGGTCACCCACGCCGCTTCGAACAGCAACTCCTTCGAGTAGAACCCGTTGAATGGGGGAATGCCGGCCATACTCAGCGACGCGACCGCGGCGATCCCGGCGGTCATCGGCAGATCGCGACGGAGCCCGCCGAGATCGTCGAGCCGCCGCGTGCCGACCGCGTGAACGACGATGCCGGCCACGAGGAACAGCGCGGCTTTAAAGAGCGCGTGATTGAGCAGGTGAAACGTCCCCGCTTGGGCGCCGTAGTGGGTCCCGAATCCGAACCCGGCCACCATCAACCCGAGGTGACTCATCGTGGAGTACGCCAACAGTTCCTTGATGTCGCCCGAACGGACCGCCAACAGTGCACCGACTACCATCGTCACGAGTCCGAGGGTCGCGATCAGGAACGTCCACTCGTCGCCGAGAAATAGGGGGCGGAGTCGGCCAAGGGCGTACACCCCGACTGTAACCATCGTCGCCGAGTGGAGAAACGCCGAGACGGGCGTCGGTGCGACCATCGCGTTCGGCAACCAGAAGTGCAACGGTACCTGGGCGGACTTCGCGGCGGCCGCGATGGTCACGAGAACGAGCACCGGCACGAACAGCCCCTGCTCGGCCAGAGCCGTACGGACGGCCACCCGATTTTCGAGGACGGCCGCGATATCGAACGTCTGGGTGCCGAACACCGGTTCTGCGGCGATCGAAAGTAACACCAACCCGACGAGCAAACAGACGCCCCCGCCCACAGTCACGAACATCGCCATACGCGCGGCGATCCGAGAGGAGTGCTCCGATGAGTGATAGCCGATGAGGAGGAACGAACTGACGCTTGTCAGTTCCCAGAACAAAAATAAGACGAGCATGTCAGCCGCGAACGCGACGCCGAGTATCGACCCCATAAACGTCAAAAGCGCGATGTAGAATCGGGTGAGATCGGGTTCGCCGCGCATGTAGCTGGTCGAATACACGAATATCAGGACGCCGATCCCACTTGCCAACAGCGCGAACAGCACCGACCATCCGTCAACGGTGAGTCTGACAGCGACGTCGAGCGATGGGATCCACTGGAACGCGACCGTTCCCTCCGCTCGGAGCTGGGAGGCGACGAGGACGAAGGAGATCGCCGCGATGAGGGCCCCAACGTACCCGATGTCGTCACCGAGCACGCGAGACAGCAGTGGTACGATCGCTGCGGCGACGAACGGGAGTGCGATCGCGACGACGACGATCCAAAGCTGCGGTTCCATCCGACACCCGAATACACTCCCACCGTGGTCTTAAAATACCGGGCGGCAGGGACGTCGTCCGATTTCCCTCGTACGGAGAATTTCTCGTGGCCGTGCATACAGTGGGATCTCCTCGGTGATTACTCGTATTTCGACGATCACGCATGCGTGGCGCGAGGCGTGTTCAATACCCTTCCGGATCACGTACTCGGCCACCCGATCACTGAATGCCGAGCGCAGTCGACCGTAGCCGATAGAGGCCGAACCCAATACCGATCGATGTCGCAAGTGTCAGAACCCAAAAGAGGATCCTCACGGTGATCTTCCGCCTGGAGACGCCGACCCCATCCACGCACCAGCGAGGATTCCGGTGTCGCCGATTCCAAGGAGGGAGATCCCGGGGAGGCCGAGTTCGACGCCGTAGAGGTGCTCGAGCGGCCCGGTATCGAGGCCGACCTGGCTTCTCCCGCTGGAGAACGCGACGTCCGACGCGGCCAAACCCCTGCGGCACGCCTCCGCCTACGTCGATCGAAACGTTCTGGCGGTGTCCAGATCCCCAACCGCGACGTCGATCTGCTCGAACTGTAGTCCGGTGAAAATCCGATTCCAATCGCGGTGATACAGCGGAAAGTCGTCGTTGACGAAGCTCACGGTCGCATCGGTTGCGTCTGCCCGATCGTCGTCACCCTCGTTTTCGATGGTGATCAACAGGTCGCCCGTAATCCGGGCGATCTCCTCGAAGACCCACTCGGCGTCCGGGTGCAGATGCTGGAGCGTCTCGATCGAGTACACCGCGTCGAACTGCCCGTCGGCGAAGTCGCCGATGACGGCCTCGATCGGGTCGTGATAAAACGTGCCATGTGCGGCAAGTTCTGGGTACGTCTCCGCCATCACGTCGAAGGCGTCCCCGTTGACCTCGATTCCGGCGAGGCGTTCGTAGCCGTGGTCGTACAGGTGCGAGAGGTGTCGCCCCGAACTGCAGCCGAGTTCGAGGATCCGTGCGTCCCGATCGAGAAACCGATCGACGATGCTGACGATGGCGTCGCTCGCCTCGTTCGGGCCGTAGTACGCGTAATATTCCGGCGAATATTCACCGGATCGATCCGCCCACTGTCGACGAACCTCGAGATGATCCACGTTCGATAGGGTCGCTACAGCCCTAAAGCGTCGTCGAACGGCCACAGCCGAACGCGTCGCGCAGTCTTACTGGTCGATCTCTCCGAGGATGGCCTCGGCGATCGACGTGGTCACGTAGTAGGTGTGTTTCTTGTGCGTCTCCGATTTCGGTTTCAGCTTCCGTTCGCGACCTTTGATCGTGCTGCCCTCGTACACCGTTACCAACCCGACGCGACGAAGCGCCCGATACAGGTGCCGGACGTATTCGAACGCCAGTTCGAGTTCGGCGGCGGTCATTCGGGGGTAGTCGGGACCGCCGCGAGCCAACCGCCTGACGATCGTCAACCCGTCAGGCAGGTGTTTGAGCACGTTCGCTTTTCCTTCGCGCGTTGAGAGGAACCGGAGGAGGTGATCGCCCTCCCGTGCGAGCCGATAGTACGTGTGGTGTTGTCGAACCTCGTCGCTCCGTTTTGCTTTCGCCCGGCGGCGCTTCACCGTCCCCGACTCGACTCGTTCGAGCAGGCCAGCCGTCTGCAGCCGGTCGCACAGGTCGACGATTTGGGCCCGATCGGCGTCAAGGTGGCCGGCGATCGACCGCGGGTAGTTCGCCCCGACCGAATCGAGGTGATAACACAGCAGGTAGGCGACCGGATCCGCGGGCATCGCCGCGAGTTCGCCGACGACCTCGCGACGCCGTTCGAGTTCGGCTTCCAGTCGCTTCGCTCGCTCGTATCGCGATTGAGCGTTTTCCGCGGCGTCCACGTCGATGTCCAGGTCGATCGTGATCTCCTCGCCACGAGGCGTCGACAGCGACACCTCGAGCACGCCGGTGTCCCAGTGGTCCCCCGCCTCGGTTCGCGCACGCTGGAGGTCGTCGTCGACCGTCGCAATCCGCGTCATGATCGTGTCGGCCTCGGTCCGGAGTCGATCGATTTCGGCCCTAGAGACCATACGTGGAGTAGGATCGAGGAGCCGTTTCAACCCATCGCCCGAACGTCACGCGGCGTGTTCGAACGGAGTGGACACGCTTAGGTCCCGCCACACCGATCCGTACCCATGGCCACCCTCCGATTACTTCGCCACGCGACAGTTCTCCTCGAGGTCGGCGAGAGTACGTTCCTCGTCGATCCGATGTTCGGGTCGCCGGGGGACATCCCGCCGATCGAGAACACGCCGAACGACAGGCCGAATCCGCTCGTTTCGCTGCCGGACGTGCCGATCGACTACGACGCGGTCGTAATCACCCATCGCCACGTCGATCACTTCGACGACGCGGCGATCGAACGACTCCCCCGGGACGTGCCGATACTGTGTCAACCGGCCGAGGCGGACGCGTTCTCCGAGGACGGCTTTACCGACGTCCGGCCGATCGAAGACGACGCGACGTTCGGCACCGTGCAGATCACACGAACGCCCGCACGCCACGGGTACGGCGAACTCGCCGAGCGAATGGGGCCTGTCTCGGGGTTCGTTTTCGAGGCCGATCGGACCGTCTACCTCGCCGGCGACACGGTCTGGTACGACGGCGTCGCTCGGACGATCGATCGACACGATCCCGACGCGATCGTCGTCAACGCTGGGGCAGCGCGGTTCAACGAGGGACGCCCGATTACGATGGACCGAACGGACGTCGACGCAGTCTGCGAGTACGCAGACGGCACCGTGATCGCCGTACACATGGACGCGATCAATCACTGCCTGTTGCGCCGCGAGGAACTTCGCGACGCCGTCTCAGACGTGTGCGTGCCCGAAGACGGGGATACGATCGAGGTGTGAATTGACCGGCGCGGGAGTTCCGAACGAAGCCGCTGAGCGTAGCGTG
>JBNJFV010000106.1:3342-8403 GCA_051747145.1 Halobacteriota archaeon | reverse complement strand
CGCGAGCGTGTCGAGGCCGTAGCCTCCCTCGAGTACGAACGCGAGCGGCGCGTCGAGCCGGTCGCTCACAGCGCGCATCCGATCGGTGAGCAGCGCGTACCCCTCCGTGGAAACCCGCATCCGCGAGATCGGATCGTGACGGTGCGCGTCGAACCCCGCACTGACGATGAGGAGGTCCGGGTCGAACGCCTCCAGGGCGGGTTCGAGAGCCGCGTCGATCACGTGCAGAAAGTCGGGATCGCCGGCACCGGCAGGAAGTGGGGCGTTGAGCGTCGTTCCTGCGCCCTCGCCCTCGCCGGTCTCATCGACCTGCCCTGTGCCTGGGTAGAGTCCGTCCTCGTGGATCGAGCCGTAGAAGACGTCCCCGCGGTCGTAGAAGATGTCCTGCGTGCCGTTTCCGTGGTGGACGTCCCAATCGAAGATCGCGACACGATCGGCCGTGCGGTCCTCGAGGATCGTTTGCGCTGCGACCGCGGCGTTGTTGAAAAAGCAAAACCCCATCGCGTCGTCAGCCACGGCGTGGTGTCCGGGCGGGCGACCGATCGAAAACGGCGTCTTGCGACCGTCGTTGCCTCGTAGGGCCGATCGTGCGGCCCACTGGGCGAGTCCCGCACTCTGCAGTGCGGCGTCCCACGTCGATTCGTTCGCGACCGTGTCGGGATCCCAGTTCCCGCCGCCGCGTGCGATGAACTGCTCGATGTCGTCGACGTATCCCTCCTCGTGCACGGCGACGATCGCCTCCCTGTCGGCCGGTTCGCTGTCCCGATACGTGACGCCGTGGCGTCGGTTCAATCCGCGTTTGATAGCGCGTAGGCGGTCGGGCGTCTCCGGATGCCGCGCCCCGGTGTCGTGTTCGAGACAGGTGTCGCTGTAGCCAAACTCCATTACTCGAAGAGCGAAAAGTACGTCTGTATGTCCTCGGCCTGTACGGTTCGACGATCGGCGTGTCTGGCCAGCTTCGCGGCCGCCGCGGCGACGTTGTCCGCGTAATCTTCGAGTATGTCCGCCAGCGCGATCCTGGCGTCCATCGCGACCCGATAGGAATCGTCGATCTCCAGTCGGGCGATCCGATCGACCGGCGCAATCGGCAACTGGAGGTCGTTCCGATCGACGACCTGGTGGACGCCGAAATCCCCAGCCATGAGGGTCTTTCGGCCGTCGCTTTCGGCGACCCCGGCGGCGTCGATTGCGAGTGCTGCGCCGTGTCGTTGGATCCGACGCGCCAACTCTTCGGCGGCGTCGGCGCTCACCCGCAGGTCGCCCGCGTTTCGCCGGATAATTGCATCAACCGGGGCGAACGGCAACTCGACACTCATATCGAGATACCGGTTCGAACGCCGTATAATCCTTTCCGTTGTGGCGTTCGGATCGTCCGCCGGAGCCGCCCGCTCGGTGATTGGTTCGTGGTATCACTTCGCAAAAACGGCGGCCAACAACCGATCCTGCGCTCTCGCGAGGTGTTCTGCAAACGTGGATCGAGCGATCCCGAGCGAGGCTGCGATCGCCGCGGCGCTTTGCTCCCGCGGCGTTCGGAAATACCCCTGTCGGTAGGCTTCTCGAAGCACGGTCCGCTGCCGATCGGTGAGCGCGCCTTTGTCGATCACCACGGGATCGGCGTCGTCTGGCCCCTGCGAGCGAACGAGGTACTGCAACGACACGGACCCACCTGCCGATTTCGCAGCGGAAACGACCTCCGTCAGCTGCTCGGGCTCCTGGAGGGCCACTGTGATGAGCAGTCGCGGGGGATCACTTGCGACCTGTACGTCCTCGAGGGGGTAGCCGATCGACTCGATCTGGACGCACGGACACGTCCGTCCGTGTTCACGCGTAAACTGATACGTTTGTGCTTCGTCCGTCTCGAAAACCGTCGACATGTCCACGTCAGCGGCGGTTGTAAACTGTTCGACCGTCCGATCTGAATCGCCAGCCCACGTGACGTTCTCGGCCTGTTCTCCCGCAGCTAACGACGTGGCGATCGGACACGCCGCCGGATTGACGACAGATACCATGGCACGAACGCCACCCATACGATGTCGTTTCGCCCCGCCCTGTTAGCTCCAACGGTGGTGCCGTGATATCACCGGCTTCGATCGGTCAGCGAAGGCGTCGATCTGCCAGTGAATGTGTCGATCTGCCAGTGAATGTGTCGATCGGTCAGTCAGAACACTTCGTCGGCGTCGATCGTCCCGTTCCGATCGACCCCGCGGACGGTGACTTCTTCGCCGAGGCGCACCGACGCCTCCGTGCGAACGCTTCGCGTCTCGTTCCCGTCCATCAGAACGACCGGGTCCCCCGCCTGCACGACGGTTCCGGTAAACTCGATCTGATCGCCGCTCTCGTCGGTTCCGCCAGCACCCGCGTCCGATGCTACGTTCTCGGCTTCGATCGCCGTCTCGTCGGTCCCGAAGGCGTCCAATCCTTGCCCAGCGTTCCCGGTCGATCCGTCGTCGCTCGACCGATCGTCGGGGTGGCTCGCCGACGGCGTCCCGCTCGTTGCTGGATCGGATTCCAGTACGCTGACGGTCGATCGCCAGCCGGCGGAGGCTTCCAGATCGTCCTGCCAGCCGTCTTTGATCTCGACGTCGGCGAAGACGACGTAGTCTGCGAGGTCGATGTCTGCGTCGGCCTTCTCACCCCAAAGTGCGACCCGGATGTCCCCGGTGTCGTCTTTGACCCGCACGTTGCGCACCTGTCCTTCCGACCCGTCGTCACGATCGAACGTCCTGATCGGGTCGGTTTCGATGACCCCGCCGGCGATGTCGACTGTCTGGCCGATCTCTAGAGCCTCGATGTCGGTCGTTTCGGGTACGTACTCGACCGGTTCCTCGAGGGCTTCGATCGCACCGCGCGAGCCGAGGTGCAGCTCGATGTCGCCGTCGCGTTCGCGGACGTACCCGTCGACGACTTCGATCGACTGGCCGGCCTCGTACTCCTCGACGAGTTCGGCCTGGTCGTCCCACAGCGTCAATCTGACGCGTCCGGTCGGATCTCCAAGGGTCATGTTGGCGACGCGACCCTCCGAGCCGTCGTTCCGCGAGAACGTCCGCACCTCGCCGACGTCGAGTATCTTCCCTTCGAGGTTCACGTCCGAAAGCCCCAACGAGAGGTCCTCGACGCGGTAGACGTCGAGTACCTGGACGTCGATCTCGGCGTCGGCGTCGGGTTCGACCTTGTCGGCGCTCACCTCGACGCCGTTGTACCCGTCCTGCGGGCGGCCGGCGATCCGCAGCACCTGCCCGACGTCCAGTTGGCCGTCGGTCTCCTCGTCACCGACTGCCGCGTCGGCGAGTTCGTCCCACAGCGACACCCGGATCCGTCCGGTCTCGTCGGCGACTTCGATGTTCGCGACGCGGCCGTCCGGTTGGTCGCCGTCGCGTTCGAACGTTCGGCGCTCGCCGATCGAGACGACCTTCCCCATGAACTTGACGTCGTCCATCCCGGGGGCGATGTCGGCGATCGTGTTCACTTCCTCGTCTTGCAGCTCGTGGGCGATAAGCATCGCCGCTGTCTCCTCGTCGGCGAGCCCCGCCATCTCCTCGACTTTCCGCTCGACGGCCTCCCTGAACTCCTCGAGGGAGACCTCCGTATCGAGGTCTTCGTAGGCGTCCTCTATGGCTCCCATAGTCGTAGATTGTCGCAGGGCCACCCCGCGCTTAAGCGTTGTCGTTGCCTTTGGCGAACGCCGACGGCGCTCTCGGTCGGTTTCGGTCGTACGATCCTCGACATACCGCGTGTTCGGCCCCCTATCGGTAATGAATCCTCGGGGATCACGTGTGGGGTGGTCGACGGATTTCGACGTGGTGCCGATCGCCTCTAGTCGGATGCGTTTCGCTGTGGCGGCGATCGCACGCGACACGGTCGACTTCTCACGAGCCGCCACACCACCGCCGTACCGTAACCGTCTTAAGTCACAGTCGGATACTGATAGATGAGTCCTGGTAGGGTAGTGGACTATCCTCTTGGCTTGCGGAGCCAGGGACCGGAGTTCAAATCTCCGTCAGGACGCTCATTTCGTTCGCATTACGCTATCGAAACAGCGACGCGAAGCGTTCGAACGGCGATCACTCGATCCGTATCTCGGTCGCGCCGATCGTAATCACCGAGTCGAAAAGCGGCTTGAGGGTGTTTACGTGCTGTGCGTCGCCGGTCAGGTGATCGACGTGAAAGTGCGATATCGCCCCCGCCGAACGCAGCTTCCCGAGGAAGATGTGGAGGAACCGAAAGACGCTTTCTACGCTCTTGTACCGGAGCAGCACGTTGATCGAACCGAAACACACCACCGTCTCGGATTCGATCGACGTCCAGCGTTCGACGGTCGCCGTCACGAGGATGCCCAGCCGGGTCAGGTCGTTTGGGTTCGTGATGTTCACGACGTCGACCGAATCGGCGACGTCGTCGGGCACCTGTTGGGTGTACCCGATCGCGAGAATTTTCACGACGCGTGCGTGCTCGGCGATGTGTTCCAACTGCGGTCCGCTCAACGCCCGATATCTGACGAGCAAGACGTTGTCGTCGGCACCGTCGCCGATCCCCAATAGATCCAGGCAGGCGGCGTGTTGTCTCCCGTCGTGGGTTCCACACTGCACTAGCGTGTTCGAACCGGGGTCGGGATCGAAATCGATCCCGATGCGGTTTGCCGAAATCCGTTTCGTCGTCGGTGGACCGGCCGACGCCTCCGGTGCCGGTACGTCTGTGTCTCCATCGCTCTCGTCGGGAGGTCGCTCGGAAACGGGTGCGGCTTGCGCCCCCGGATCGCTCCACTCGAGAAACTCTCGTTGTTCGTTTGTCAACACGGAGTCGGTCTCCTCTTCGTCGTGCCGATCGGATCCGGTCTCCGAATCGGTATCGTCTGTTGCGGGATCGGCTGGAGGTTCGGAATCGTTCGCTTCGGCTGGAGGTTCGGCGGTTGTTGAGTCGGTCGTCGCTTCCATTTCGGATCGATCGTCGGTTACTGGTCGATCGTCGATCGTCGTCCGTTCGTCGTTGTCGATCGTCGTCCGTTCGTCGTTGTCGATCGTCGTCCGTTCGTCGTTGTCGATCGTCGTCCGTTCGTCGTTGTCG
>JBNJFV010000106.1:0-3242 GCA_051747145.1 Halobacteriota archaeon | reverse complement strand
TCGATCGTCGTCCGTTCGTCGTTGTCGATCGTCGTCCGTTCGTCGTTGTCGATCGTCGTCCGTTCGTCGTTGTCGATCGTCGTCCGTTCGTCGTTGTCGGTTCGTTTAATTGCACTCCAACCATCGTCGATTCGGTCAGCAGTTTGCCGACCGTGGTCCCGGTCGCTGTCGATCGGATCTCGGTCGCTGTTGATCGGATCTATTTGACCGCCTTGGGTTTCGGTCCCCGTACGCCGATCCGCTTTCACATGCCGATCGGCTTCAATTCGTGCCTCGTCGTCCGGTTCTTCGGAGTTCGCACGTGTTCTGTCCCGCTTTAGTTCCGATCGGATCATGTTCCGGATCAGTCGGGCGAGTTCCTCCTCCGAGAATGCGTCGCGTCGCTCGGTTTCGGTCGGTGTCCCGTTTGTGCGGACGGAACTCGGCCCGTCCGTGGGCGAGTCAGACCCGTTCGGTCGGTCTTCGATCTCTTCGATCGCCGGTCGTTCGATCGCCGGTCGTTCGATCGACTGGTCGACTTCGGTCTCGTCGGCCCCCAATTCGAAAACGAACGCACCGCCGGCGTCGTCGATCGGGTGCCGTTCGTGATCGGTATCGGTTGCTGTGGCCGCTTTCCATTTGTCCTCGGATCGATCGGACTCGGCAGCGACGGAGTCGATCGCTTCCGTCTGGACCGCGTCATCCGACACGGCACGAACAGCGTCATCCGACACGGCCACCGTGGGACCATCCGCCCCGACGTCGTTGCCTGCACTCGCCACCGTCTCGGGAGGCCCACGGGCTTGTGGCCGACCGCTGTGTTCGCCGATCGGCCATCCAAGCCAGATAAACTCGTCAATGAGTCGACTGTTGGGTGCGTCGATTCGCTCTTCTGCTTCGGCGTCCGGTTTTCGATCGGCGTGCGCGTCGTCGGCGTTCCCGCCGTCCGAAAAAACGTCCGCCTCGGATCGACGTTCGATCCGGTTGTCATGTATCTCGATCGCCTTCTCGATCCTGTCTGCGAGAAGGCTGTAGGAGATGTTGACGACTGATTTGGGGAGGTAATCCGTCGCGCCGATCGCCAAGGCCCTGTTTGCGATCCCCTCGGATTCGCGCGAGGTGAACAGTATGAACGGGAGGTCGGGGTACAACGTTCGGACGGCGCGCAGAAAGTCGATCCCGTCTCGTTCGGGCATCTGGAGGTCGCTGAGGACGCAGTCGACCCGCGTCTCCGCAATCCGCTCAAGTCCCCGTTCGACGTTCGTTTCGGTGCGCACGGTCATCCCGTGCTGCGATTCGAGGATCTCGGCCCGAATAGCCAACGACTGACTGTCGTCGTCCACGTAGAGCAGCCGGATCCGATCTGCCATACTACCCCCGTCGTCGTTTCGCTGCAAATGTTTATCACCGACATATGTCGGTACTGAACCGCCTGCCAGCTATCGGCGGGTGATCCAACGATGCGTTTCCGACATCGATCGGTAGCTGCACACGGGCACACAATGCCGTTATTCCGGATGTATCGCGTGATCTGGACGGATTCGTTCGGACGGAAATCAGTCGACCCCCAACTCAGTCGTTCACACGGCCGATCCGAATACCTTCACATGATGGGGTTAGCGTTACCGACGACTCGATCATTCAGTATCGTATGACTGTGTGGGGGATCGAATCGGAACGCCATCGACGCGTAGGATCGGAACGCCACCGATGCGTATCCACAGTTTTGAGTGGGCGTGCGTGGACGGATTCGAACCGACCCGCAGACGCGTGGGCATGACGGCGATCGACCGTTCGGTTCGCGTTCGATCGGCGCTCGACGCGTGGTTGTTGCTCATCGTCGTCGTGCTCGTCTTACTCACTTCCGTGCTCGGTTGGTGGGCCTACCAGGTGAACGTCGTCCCGGAAATCGAAGACCAACAGCGGGTCGTCGAACAGTGGTCCGAATCGACCACCTACGACCACAGCGCGGTCATAACGAACGGGACGCTCGTCTGGGATCGCGGCGACCGGGTCACCAATCGGCCGTTGTACTACGTTCGCGTGGCGGACGATCTCGACAGCACGTACGGATACGAATACGCGGCCGAACGCGGCGAGGTAACTGTCAGCACCGAATCGTATCTCGTCGTTCGGGGCGTCGACAGCGGCGATTCTGAGGAGGTATTCTGGGAAGTCACCGAACCGCTCGCGACGGGGACGACCGAGGGACTTGCCCCCGGGGACTCGCACACCGTCGACGCCACCGTGAACATCACGGCCGTCCTCGAGACGATCGCGACCGTCGAAACTCAGTTGGCCGCCCGCGAGGGGCTCGTCGACGTTCGCGTCGTGTCGGTCTCGACCGTCGACGGCGTCGTCGAGGGCACTGCGGTCTCACACACCTACACAAGCGAGCTGCCGATGGTCGTGACCCCCCAGACGTTCCGCGTCATCGAGTTGGAGACGATCGACGAGGAGCACCAGACGTTCGAAACGGTCGGCGTCGTCGTGGAACCGACCACGTTCGAATCGATCGGCTCGATCGCGCTGTTCGCCCTCTCGGCGGTGGCGTTGCTGTCGGTCCTCCTCGGCAAATACACCGGATACGTGGACCTGACCGACGAGGAACGAGAACTGCTGGCGATCGAACGGGACCGAGAGCGGTTCACCGATTGGATCTCTCAGGGGACGTTCCCGGCCGAACGCGAGTACGACTCGACGGTGCTCGTCGACTCGCTCGAGGGGCTCGTCGACGTCGCGATCGACACGAACAAACGGGTGATAGAGGACTCCCAACTGGGCGTCAGCACGGTATTGGACAACGATTACATCTACATCTACGTCCGCCCGGATTCGCCGGCCCGAGACTGGCTTGTGAACTACGCGGACACGACGATCGACGAGTTTCAACGCTATGAGTTCTAACCGCACCGCCGACCGATCGACCCGATCGCGTGGGAGGATCCGACGACGGAGCGCCAGACCGGTCGCCAGACGTACCGTCAGGACCCGTCCGGGGGTGACCGTATGAGAGTTCGAGATGCCACCCAGTACGCACTCACGATCGTCTTCATCGTCCTGATCGTCGTCTTGCTGGTGAGCCAGCTGCTCGGCCAACCCGTCTTCGTGTTCGTCGAGACCGGGAGCATGGCTCCGACCCTCGAACCTAGCGACGGATACGTCGCCGTTCCGATGTTTTTCGCGGGCGAGATACGGGAACGCGACGTGATCCTCTTCGAGGCGCAGGAACTCGGCGGCGGGGAGCTGACGACACACCGCGT
>JBNJFV010000105.1:0-8473 GCA_051747145.1 Halobacteriota archaeon | reverse complement strand
AGCATCGCGACCCCGGCCTCGAAGGCGGTGTAGCCGAGACCGGACTGGAGGTACACCGGGACGATGAAGATGAACCCGGCCATGACGAGCGCCCGGGCGCCGAAGGTCAGCGAGCCCGCGGTGAAGGTGCGGTTCGAGAGCATTCCCATCGGGACGAGCGGCGAGCGGCCGGCCCGCTCGAGGCGGTACTCGTACTGGACGAACGCGGCGAACGCGAGTAGGCCCAGGCCGATGGTCCACAGCGCCGGCGACGTCCCGAAGGGATTGAACTGGACGCCGAAGGCGACGAACGGGCGCGTCGCGACCAGCCACCCGAACTTGCCGGCGAGGAGGAAGCCGACGACGAGCGACGTCGCGCCGACGACGGAGAGCACGGTCCCTCCAACGTCGAGTGGGTCGGGGTCGGACGTCAGCGGGGCGGCGCTCACGTAGCGAACGAACACCAGCGCGACGGCGACGACGACCGCCTCGAGGGCGAACCCCCACCGCCAGCTCGCGAACGTCGTCAACGCCCCACCGAATATCGGCCCGACGGCCGCGCCCGCCGCGCTCACGCCCGCCAGCACCCCGAGGGCCCTCGCGCGGTCTTTCCCATCGTAGGTGACGATGAGTACAGTGAACGTCAGCGGCATCAACACGGCGGCCGCAGCACCTTCGACGAACGACCAGCCGAAGTACAGGACGGCGGGACTCCAGGCGACGGCCGCCAGCAGCGACCCGGCGGCGTAGACGACGAGCGTCACCTGCATGAGCCGCCGAACGCCGTAAATTGACGGGAGCTTTCCGCCGGGGAGCATCAGTGCCGCCATCACGAGCGAGTAGACCGCGATCGCGCCCTGGATGACGGGGACGGTGGTGTTCAGGTCCGACACGATAGCCGGGATGGCGACGTTCATCAGGGTCGAATCGATGACCGCGATGAACATCGACAGGCTCACCGCGATGGCCGGCCCCCAGTATGCCAGCGTCCCCTGCTGTCGGTCCGGGGCATCGACCCCTCCTAGAGGTTCTTCCGCATCAGAACTCATCGAGACACCTCAGGAGAGACCAGTCGCTCGGGTTGTTCCCGCGCGCTCCCGTCGGATACCTGTGTCTCGATAAATCCGACACGAACGACGACGTCCCGGTCGAACTCCGCAGTCAACTGGTCGTCCCAGCGTTGAGCGAGGTCCGGTGGTACCTCTTGGTCCCGTGGAACGCCGACGAGGACGTTCACCCGCGGTTCGTTTCCGAGGAGCAGATCGATCGGTTCGTAGTCGACGGTCACCGAAACGAGTTCGACCCCCTCGATGTCCGCCTCGTCGAACTGTTGCTGGAGTTCACTCCGGGTCTGCTGCTCGAAGGCCTGCGTCTGAAACGTCGTCCAGGTAACCGCACCGAGGACGATCGAAAGCAGCGCGATGGCGACCGCGATCACGATGATGCGAGAGACGATCGAGGCGCGAACACCCTCGAACACGCCTGCGTCGAGCGGCTTGAACCCTGCCACCCAGAACAGGGTCAGGGCGGAGACGTTGATCGCGAGCAGGTTCACGACGACGAGCACGGCGCCCGCGATGGCGACCCCCGGCAAGCCGAACGCGATACCGAGACCCGAGGTCGCGGCGGGGGGAACGAGCGCGACGGCGATGGCGACGCCGACGAGGGTCGACCCGGAGCCACGCATGATGCTGAGCGACCCGGCGATTCCCGATCCAAGCGCGAGAAAGAGCGACAGGAAGTTCGGGCTCGTCCGCTCGGCGACCTGGGGGATGGTCCGGATATCGAGTTCCGGCGGGACGAGAACGGTCTGCTGGAGGAGCCACCCCATGACCGCCGCCGTCGCGATGGCAGCGACGAGCCCGACGATCTGTAGTCTGACGCCGCGTCTGGTCATCCCCGGATCGTCGAGGATCGTCCCGACGGAGGCGGAGACGGCGGGTCCCATGAGTGGCGCGACGACCATCGCGCCGATGATCGTCGCCGCGGAGTCGAGTAGCAGACCCGTCGTCGCGATGACGGTGCTCAGGAGGAGAAACGCGAAGAAGGTGGAGTTCGCCGGCGCGAGATCCTGCGCCCGTGCGTACAGCTCCTCGCGCGAGATCCGGAGGCCGGGAAACCGTTCGACAAGTGCGGACAGTCGCTGCGAGACGACAGTCTCCGTCGAGAGGACGATGGTGTATGCGTCCTCCCGGATACCGGCCTCGATCAGTTCGTCCATCACCGGTTCGACGCCGCTCGGCGGGACGGGAAACTGAACCATCGCCTCGAAGTCACCACGGCCGACCTCGTCGAACACGGCGTAATCGATACCTTGGTCGTCGAGCGCGTCGAGGACGGCCGATCGGGTCCCCTCGGGGATCAGAACCTGGACGAGTCGCATCAAATATCGTGTGGTAGGTGGTCAGGACGTTCCAGACGATCAGGGGGTACGGTTTCCGCTCGTATAACTGGGCTTTCGTCGGCCATGTGGCCCCAGCAGACTCACCCGGCGACTTCCTCGGCGGCGAAGGTCTCGCGGAGGCGCTCGTCGTCTTCCGGGGAGAGGTTCGTGTCGATGATTTCGAAGTTGTACTCGAAGTCCGACAGTTCCTCCTTGATGCGCTCTATATTGCCTTCCCGTGCCAGCAGGAACAGCGCGGAGTTTCCGGGCTCGATCGCGTCCCGTACCTCATTGATGAAATCGTCGTCGATGCCGATGTCGCCGAGTTTTCCGGAGAGTGCGCCGCCGGCGGCGCCGGCCAACAGGCCGAGCCACGGGGCGAAAAACAGCAACCCGATCAGCATCCCCCAGAAGGCGCCGCCCAGTGCGCCCGCACCGACGAGGCTGTGCGCCTGCTTGACATTCGCACGCCCCTTCTCGTTTCGGACGACGACTGCTGCGTCCTCGATCTTGATCAGCTCCCGCTTCTGGAGGTCGTACATCCTGTCGCGCATGGCTTCAGCGCCGTCCATGTCGCCGAATCTGAGTACAACAAGTGAACTCACACCCCTATTACCCTGTCAGAGGACTTAGTTAGAGACAGTCGTTAGAACGAAAGGTTTGCTTACCTCCCCGCGCGTCCTGCAGTAGGATCCGAGAAGGGAATCGATCCGATCTCCGTGGTCTCGGAATGTCGACAAAGAGGAGCACCGACTCGGGGGGAAGACTATTTCGCTGTGTGCTGGTTTCGGCGCGGACTCCTCGGACGCCCGCTCGTATATGCCGAGCTTTCTCACCGATGGTTCGATCACCGCTTGCGTAACGTAGTAATAACTATATCCGACACCCCTCAGACATCGGCATGTCCGCGTCCGGGAGATCGACCTTCGACACGACGGGGACGCGAGACCGTTGTCTCCGAGGATGTCACCGGCCGCATTGCCGTCACGACGTCATCCACCTCGGTGGTCGGTATCTGGCGGCCACAATGCGGTTCGAACCGATGCGACCGGTCGTTCGACGCGCCGGAGAGACACGGATCGTAACCGACCAGGTCGAATCGAGGGGCTGTGACTCCAGAAACCAGGGCAGCGAGTAGCGATATGGCCGACGTGTACTACTTCATCAGCGACCTCCACGTCGGCGGGGACGAGCAGCTCCAGCAGGTGGATTTCCTCGACGAACTGCTCGCGTTTCTCGAGGATCTCGAACACAGCGACGAGGACGCCGAACTGATAATCAACGGCGACGCGTTCGGGCTCTGGGAGTTCACGGAGGTCGAGGGGCCGGCAAAGTTCGACGCGCTCCTCGACCGCTACCCCGAACTGTTCGAGCAACTCGAAGTGACTGGCCGGGAGATACCGATCACGCTCATCCCGGGGAACCACGACTACGAACTCGCGGCCTACCCGGAGTACGTGGAGCGACTGGCGGAGTACAATGTCACACTGGAGCAGGAGGTGTCGATCGAGCGGACAGTCGGTGATTCGGTCGTTCACGTCGAACACGGCATGCAAGAGGATCCGAACAACCGGATCCCCGACTTCGGGAATCCGTATGCGAACCCACCGGGCTACTTCGTGAACCGACAGATAACGAGTCGCGCGGGGCAGCTCTCCGGTCGTGGGAAGTACAACTGGCTGAAGGATATCCAGGCCGTGACGCCAATGACCGAGATCCCCGACTGGCTAATCTCGAACTACTTCTATCGGGAGATGAGTTCGTGGCTGCGGTTCTCGGTCGTGCCGTTCCTCCTCCTGTTCAACGTGGGTCTGCTGTACGTCGCGATATTCGCGCTCGACTGGTTCGACGTGTGGTCGCTACCACTCACCCTGGTCGAGGAACTACTCGGCTTCTTCGGGCCGGCCGGGCAACTGGTCGAACTCGTTCTCGCCGGAAATCTGGTCATCATCGTGCTGTTGCTGGCGATTTCCATCCCGCTCGCCGTGTTCGTGTGGGATGCGCGAAAGACACTCAGGCGGTTCGGCCTCGTCCGATCGCCAACTGACCGGGAACCCGTCGAGAAATACCTCGACCGGGCCAGAGACGTGTTCGCGTCCGAACCGAGGGTCGCCGTGTACGTCTACGGGCACACGCACCGGCCGTCGGCGACCGAAGTCGACGGTCGACTCGTCATCAACACTGGGACGTGGCTGAAACGCCTCCATCGAGTCGACCCGCTCCTCGGGGTTCTCCCACCGGTCTACTACGCCTCCTACCAGCTCAACTACTTCCGTCTCTCCGCGGCCGACGACGGCGACGTCCTCGTCGAGTACGAGATAATCGAGAAACCGGATCCGGACGACGAGACGTGGCTCCAGCAGCTGCTCACCCGATCGCTGCGACGACAACGAGAACTCCCCGACAAGACGGTGGTGAACCGGCCCCGGGAGCGGGGTTCGCAACTGGACGAGTCGGAGGTCACGGAGTGAGTGGCGCTTCGATGCCCCTCGTGAATCCGGTCCCCATACCCGATGGAAAGAACCACGATCTGACAAATAATTCTATAAGAGATTGAGGAGCTATATTCATCTGCGCGAAACCGGAACAATCAGTGACACAACGATCAGGAACGTCTCCAGGGGGCCGGAATGTCCTCTAGTCTACTAGCCGAATAGTCCGTCCAACGCACTTGAGAGCGAGTTCTGTGGCCGAACGATGATTCGACAGTACCTGACAATGCATAGTCTCTGCAAAAACGGGATACTGTATCTGTTCGGTAAATACAAAATTCTGTACAATTACCAAAAACAGGATGTTAGTAACAATATAGTTATAACTCCAAGTCACGGCTATGGGATTCACAAATACCCTCGTGTTGCAGATCGATGCCCCGGGCGTTCCAGACTATCTCCAAGAGGCCATCGCGGGGGTCATCAACTTCCTGCCCCAGCTCCTCGGCGCAGTAGTCATTCTGCTCATCGGTTGGGTCATCGGTCGCCTCGTCGGCGGAGGCGTCCGACGCGTCGCCGACCGGACCGAGGTCGATCGACTTGTTATGAAAACGCCGCTCGGCGGTGCGCTGGGTGGGACTGAGAAAGCGGTCTCGCGAAGTATCGGTCGCGTCGGCGCATATTTCGTGTACGCACTGGCGATACTCGCGGCGGCCGACGCCCTCGCGGTCGAACTCCTCTCGGAGTGGATCGCGGTTGCCGTCTCGTACCTGCCGGCATTCGTCGCCGGTGCGCTCGTCATCGTCCTCGGATTCGTGCTCGCTGACTTCCTGGCCGACGTCGTCGCGCACACGAAAACGATCACGGAGACCAGCTACACTGACATCTTCGCCGATGGAATGCGTGTGTTCCTGTACTTCGTTGCAATCGTTATCGGGCTGGGCACGATGGGGGTCGACGTGCAGATCCTCAATACGTTCGCACAGGCCGCGGCCTGGGGCCTGGCTGCCGGCGTCGCTCTCGCCGTCGGTATCGCGTTCGGCCTCGGCGGCCGAGACTACGTCGCCGCCAACATCGGTGACTGGCTCCCCGGACGCTCGCCCGACACCCAACCGTCCCCGATTGGCCAAACCGATGGTGGCGAGGAATCACTCGACTGAATTCAACGACACCGTCCCGAACGTCTTCGGGATTGGTCCAAAGTCGGGGCGTAAGACGTTCGCCGACCGGACGAACTCGTGTCTTCGCTCACCTATCACCGACCACTGTCCGTATTAGCAGTATATAATGCCCGAAGATCCACCGAACGATCCGAACGCAACGGCCCCGTCGAACGCATCGTCCGTCGAACAGTTTGAGCCGACGTTGAGATGGATCCCGTCCGATCCCGGTCGCGCGGTCCTCTGGCTCGTCGCTATCGCGACGGTCGCCGGGCTCCTGTACGTCGGGTGGAGGTTCGTCGGCACTGTCGTGATGGGACTGTTCATCTACTACGTCACGCGCCCGGTGTTCCGACGCATCAACACCCGTCTCCAGTCACGGACCATCGCCGTCGCCGTCACGTTGCTGACGGCGGTATTACCGCTACTGTTCATCATCGGCTGGGCGTTCGCGATCCTCATCGGGTCGCTGACGGACCTGCTGGAGTCGGACGTCTTTGGAGAGTTCGAGACGCTCGTGCAACCATACCTCGATATCACCGCTCTGCTCGCTGATTTCGGGCAGTATCTCGAAGCGGTGGTCGCAGACCCTGCCCGACTCGCCGACATTCAGTTCGGACCGGCTCTGGGAGAGATCGCGGATTCGGTGCTTTCGTCGGTCGGAGTGGCGTTCAACGCGGGAATCCACGGATTCATCGTTCTCATCCTGGTGTTCTATCTCCTGCGGGACGACTACCGTATCAGTCGCTGGGCACGCGATACGTTCGTCGAGGACGGCGGGGTACTTGAGACGTACTTCACGACAGTCGACGCCGACCTCCACAACGTCTATTTCGGAAATATCCTGAACGCCCTGTTGACCGGGGTGCTCGCGGCGACGGTTTACTCGCTCCTCAACGTCGTCGCCCCCCAGGTGACTCGGATCCCCGAGGCGGCCTTCCTCGGTCTGCTCGTGGGAGTTGCAAGCCTCATTCCAGTCATCGGCATCAAGATCGTGACCTGGCCTGTGGGCGCGTACCTTCTCGGACGCGCGCTCTGGCTCGACCCTCAGGCTCTCTGGTTCCCCGTCGTGTTCTTCTTGGTCTCGTTCGTCGTCGTGGACTACATTCCCGACCAACTGCTCCGGCCCTACGTCAGCGGACGGACACTCCACGTCGGCGCCGTGATGCTCGCATACACTATCGGTCCGCTTCTGTTCGGTTGGTACGGAATTTTCTTGGCGCCGCTCCTGTTCGTCATGACGTTCGAGTTCGGACGGATAATCTTCCCGTGGCTGCTCGACTCCGAGCGGACTTCAGTTGCGTCCCCGTCTGCCCCCCACCCGCCAGAAGAGGGTACGGAACCAGTGGAGACCACCTCGACGGACGAGGCAATCGACGAACGACCCAGGGACACCAGCGCGGACCGACGACCGCCCGGCATTGCCGACGAGACAAAGTCGAGCAAGGGCGAGTAGTCGATGTGCAGTGGCTGCGTCTCTCCGTGTCGGGACTCCGCGGCGTCCCCGGCTGTCGAGTCCGACGCCGTCTCGAACATCTCTCGAGAGAGCGCATCACTCACCGTCCCAGTCGTTGCTCCGGGTCCTCGGTGGGTAGGCGGGATTATTGCGGTGGGATCGGCTGTGGTGGAGAGGGACTCTGTTTTTTCTCGCGAGTAGCGGCTCCGCTCCGTGGGTGGCTGAGTTCGAGTTGAGATCATCGATTGAAAAGAAACAGTCTCAGCAATCATGCTCGCTCTGCGGCCGATGCATTGGGAGGGCCAGTCTCAACTATTGCCAGACCTTGGAAGTTGAGACTACAGTGGGTTTAGCGGGGCTGTAATGCGTGGTTTCGGCTGGTTCAGTGATCGGGAACTGACTCAGATTGCTCTCCAAACGGCTATTCCTATTGGAAATCCAACTACATACGCGAATTTCGGTGGCTTCCGACAGCGTTGCCACTCAGACGCCGCGCTAACACGGGTAAAACCTCTCTCTATCCGATTCCGGTTTCCTTCTTCAACAGGGTAAGCGTATTGTCGGCTGTCACAATGGGCGAATGCTCGTACTCTCCGGTCAACTCCACCTGCACAAGTAGATCGACTGCTCGCCAAATAGAGTACAGAAGACACGCGAACGCGAAGTAGAAGAACCGTAGCCCGAAATCCTTCGACGTCGTCGCAGCCATGAACCGTTTGATCGACCTGTACCCGCTCTCAATCTCCCAGCGGTAGCCGTACTCCGTGAGGTGCCCACTCCCGCAATTCGTCATAAACACCGAGTACTGCCGGTGATCGTCGTGCTCGGAGTCTTCTTTTCGACGATAGATCAGCGTCGTCTTGTGCCACTCATTCTTCCCGAGATGGAGTTTGCGGTCAGTCTCGTACCGGTCCTGGTCACGCTGGAGCAATCGCTTCGCCTGCGCCTTCTCGCTGGTCTGCATCCGCTTGGGAACGACGTAGGAAAGCCCGCGGTGGCTAATCATCTCCAGGACGTGCTGACTGTCGAACTCCCGATCCATCAGCACGTTATCAACGTGAAC
>JBNJFV010000104.1:0-8574 GCA_051747145.1 Halobacteriota archaeon | reverse complement strand
GTGTCGATCGCAATCTGTCCCGTCCCGCGGCCCGGTTCGATCGCAGTCACCGACTGGGCGACGATCGAAAGCGACGTGTGCTCGGCGAAAAGTCGGATGTCCGGCGTCTGCGGGGCGACGACGAACCTCGCGCCCGTCCGATCTTGTACCGTCTCGATCTGGTTTGCGAACGCGAGCCCCTCGGCTCCGGCCGTCCCCGCGTAGAGCTTGCAGTTCACGAGAAAGAACGGGTAGTCCAACGCCATCGGTAGGTGAGTCAACGTGCGACACGCACTTCAGCAATACGTTCTCGACGCCCTCCGATCGATCCGCTCACAACCCGACCCGATCCGATCGATTACCGGATGTCCGAAGTCGACCGGATCGCAGCCGATCGACACACTGCACGACCGCAGCCGATCGACGCACGACCCGTTCACTGTCGATTGTTCGTTCAGTCGTCCGCGGGCGCGGGCGACCCGCCTGCGGCCTGTTGTTTCGTGTGTGCGAGTTTTCCACCGACGGCGAGGATCTCGCGTTCGCGCGGGGAGGCTTCGAGGTGGCCGGTCGCCTCCCACTCGTCGTTGACGCGGATCGTAAACGTCTCCGCCCCGTTGCGAACGGCTTCGGCCACGTCGTCGACGATCGCGATGTCGTCGCCCTGATCGATCCGCTCGTACGTCTCCGCGTCGATCGTAAGCGGAACGATCCCGAAGTTGAACAGGTTGGCCTTGTGGATCCGTGCGAACGACTGGGCGAGGACGCACTCGATGCCCAGATACATCGGACACAGCGCGGCGTGTTCGCGCGAGCTGCCCTGCCCGTAGTTTTCGCCCGCGAGGAGGAACCCGCCGCCGGCGTCCGCCGCACGGCCAGCAAAGGTGTCGTCCACGCGGCTGAGCGTGTATTCGGAGAGCTTGGGGACGTTCGAGCGGTACATCGAGACCTCCTTTGTCGCCGGGATTATGTGGTCTGTGGTGATGTTGTCGACCATTTTGAGCAGCGCCTCGCCCTCGACGTCTGCGCTCAGGGGATCTTTCAGCGGCACTTCGTCGATGTTCGGCCCCTTGATGAGTTCGTCGTCGACGGCCTCCTCCGGGGAGATGAGGTCCGATCGACTGACGCCGATGTACTCGTCGGGCATCTCTCGGCCCGGCGCCTGTAGGTCGCCGAGCTCGTCGGCGAGATCCCGGGGATCGGTGATCTCGCCGGCGAGTGCGGTCGCGGCGGCCGTCTCAGGCGAGCACAGGTAGACGGCGTCGTCCTCCATCCCCGACCTGCCCTCGAAGTTCCGATTGAACGTTCGAACGCTGACCGAATCCGACGCCGGGACGTGCCCTGCACCGATACAAGCACCGCAGGTCGCCTCCGAGAGAGTGGCTCCAGCCGCCATCAGTTCGGCGGTCCACCCCGCACGCGTCAGCATCTCGCTGGCCTGCTTGGAACCGGGGGCGACGATGGCCTCGGTCCGTTTGGCCACCTCGCGGTCCTCGAGCATCTTCGCAACCGGGAGCAGGTCCTCGTAGGCCCCGTTGGTGCAGGAGCCGAAGATGACCTGATCGACCGGCGTTCCAGCGACTTCTCGAACTGGCACGACCTCGTCGGGCATGCTCGGACAGGCGATGAGCGGTTCCAGTTCGTCGAGGTCGATGACGATCCGGTCGTCGTACTCGGCGTCCTCGTCGGGCGCGAGTTCGACGAAGTCGTCCTCGCGACCCAGTCGGCGGAAGTATTCGCGGGTCCGATCGTCCGTCGGGAAGATAGAGGAGGTGGCGCCGAGTTCGGTGCCGACGTTCGTCACGACGGTTCGCTCGTGTGCCGACAGCGATTCGACGCCCGGACCGGTGTACTCGTAGACCTTGCCGACGCCTGCTTTCACCGAGTATCGTCGCAGCATCTCGAGGATGATGTCTTTCGCCGTCGCCCACTCGGGGAGTTCACCCTCCAATCGAACGTTGACGATCTCGGGCATCTCGAGGTAGTACGCGCCGCCGCCCATCGCGACGGCGATGTCCAGCCCGCCCGATCCGATGCCGAACGAGCCGAGCCCGCCGGCGGTCGGCGTGTGACTGTCCGCTCCAAGCAGCGTCTTGCCGGGCGTCGTGAAGTTCTCTTTGTGCACCTGATGGCAGATGCCGGTCCCCGGCCGGGAGAAGTACGCGCCGTAGGTGCCAGTCGCGCTCCGGAGGAATCGGTGGTCGTCAGACACCCTGAAATCGGGTTGGTAGGTCTGGTGGTCACAGTGTTGGGTCGCGACCTCGACTTGGACCTCGTCGAGTTCGAGAACTTCGAACTGCAACCACGCCATTGTTCCGGTCAGGTCGTGTGCCAGTACCTGATCGATCTCGATTCCGATCTCCTCGCCCGGTTGCATCGTCCCGTCGACGAGGTGGTCTTTCAGTACCTTTTCCGTGAGTGTCAGTCCCATACTAGCACCGGTAGGTCGGATGGTATTAACGTACAGTGGTTTGCGGCCGTAACAGTCACGATCGTTGTACGGGAATTTCGATCGACGATCGGACGCGACAAGCGCTGCCGATCGACTAGCGATCACATGAAGTCTGCGATCCCGCTTTGTTTGTTCGTGTCGTCCTCGAAGACCGATTCCAGCGATCGCTCCAAGATTGCGAGGCGCTGTTTCGTGTACTCGCGGCAGTCGAACCGATCGGCGACCTCGATCGCGGTGTCCATGTACTTGTTCACCGATCCCTGATGGACGGTGAGATTCACCCGCCCGCCGCACTCTCGGCAGTCGCCGGTCAGCGGCATCCGCCGGTACTTCTCCCCGCAGTCGAGACACCGCGTCTCCTGTCTCGAAAACGCCCGCAAGTTGCCGATCAAATCCGGCAGGAAGTGGTACTCGATGACCCGCTCTGCGACGTCGGTCTCGTCGACCGCGCGAAGTTTCCGGGCCAGTTCTAGTTGGGCGTCCATCTTGTCCATCATCGATCCGAGCGTCTTGTACGCCGACAGGCTGGGCCCCATGTGGATGTCGGTGGTGTCGTGGGTGTGATCGAAGCCGCGGTACTCCTCGTCTGTCCCGAGCGTGTCTTCGCCGAGCGTGATCTGCGCTTCGAGTTCGCCGGGATCGGCCATCCGGAGCGTGGCCTCGTAAAATTCCCGCGGATACCGACGAACGATGTCCATGTTGTGCGCCTCGTCGTCGATCTCCGAGGGGTCGATCCGAGAAGACATGACGAGCGGCGCGTCCATCGATCCGCCTCGCTTGTCCGGTAAATACTGTCGACTGAAGTTCAACAAGCCGTCCATGAGGAGCATCACGCAATCTTCGTCCCCGTCACAGTTGCGTCGCTTCGCGGCGTGAAAGTACGGGTGCGCATAACCGACCGCCGCGGAGGTAAAGCCGACCACCCGCCCGACGACCGCCGCGGAGGTGTGCGGGGCCATCCCGAACACCAACTCGCCGATCAGATCGTCGCGTTCGTTCACCTCGTAAAACGCGGGCAGATCGTAGAACTTCTCGAGGAGGTCGTCGACGAAGGCTGCCGTCTTGAGCATGTGTTCGGCCGCGCCGTCCGAGAGAACGACGTCTTGAACCTTCAGTTCGACGAGCTGATCGTCGTGGACCAACGGCTCGCCGTCGACGTCCGTTTCGTATCCGAGTTCCCGAAAGTGTGCGGCGGTGACGTCCAGTTCCTCGGGTCGAACCGACGTGACCGGGAGGTCGGTCATGTCGTATCGAACCGTCCCATCTTTGAACGCGGAGACGCCGTGTTTCGATCGCAAGATTCCCTTCTCTATCGGTTCGGGGAGTTTGTGTGCCGACGTCAACCCCTTGACACCCTTTAGAATGTCGAAGGACGCCTCGCGTTCGCCGACCGCCGCCAGCGCGTCGCGGTACGCCGATCGCACGTCGACTTCCTGCCACGTCGCCGAGGAAACCTGCGACTCACACCGCGGACAGACGACGCGATCCGATTCGTCCGGTTCGCACTCGATGCCGCAATCGTCACACTCGTAGTACGGTTCGGTGTGACCCCCGCAGGCGGGACACTCCGGCCTGTAGGTCAGCTCGCCGCAGTCTGGACACTCCCGGGTTCCCACCAGAACGTCGAAGACGCCACGGCGACCGCGGTCGTCCATCTGCCGCGTGGCGTCGGCGACGTTGCGCTGACTGCCGCCGGCCTCTCGGATCGGAAACAGCGTGTGAACCGCCGGCGATAGGTCGCGCGACTCGGACTTTTCGGGCCGACCCATCCGGTTGCCGATCCGGGTCGGCGCGCGTTCGCGTACCTCGAACGGGGCGACCTCCCGAACGGCCTCGATCGCGTTGTCGCCGCCGTCCCACGTCCGGGCGCGATCGGACAGTTCGTCTTCGTGCCACTCTCTGCGGAGCCCGCCGGTCACGCCGAGCGATCGGACGAACGGTCGCCAGCGGGGGATTCGGAGCGCGTCCGCAGTCGCGCTGTGTTCGACCAGCAGCCGTTCGAGCGCCCGTTGGGTGTCGTCCGTCCGTTCGATCGCGAGCACCCCGTCGACGAGTTCACCCTCGGCGACGGCGTCGGCGAGCGCGAGGAACGCGTCGACGGAGATGTCGTGCCACAGATACGTGTACGCCGGGTGCAGCGGGCACTCGTAGTCGGTTGCCCACTCGATCGCCTCCGCGGGCGTCGGCGCTTTGAGGTCGACCCGGGGGTCGTCCTGCAGTGCCTGGACGTCGGCCCCAGCCGCCGCCATGTCCTGTATCCACCACTCGTAGACGTACGAGGCGGGTGCGAGCGGGTGGTTGTTCTCGACGAACTCGCCGAAGTTGACGAGGTATTCGCCCAAATCGAGGATCGTTTCGACCCCGTTTCGTATTTCGAGCGCCTCCTCGGGATCGTCGATCCGTCGGACGTCGCCATTCGCGAGCCGAACCGTCGGCCCCTCGATCGAATCGACCGGGACGACCCCGGCGGCTTTTCCCGGCCGTTCGGTCTTGATCTGCGTCCCCGTTGCCAGAAAGTCGTCGACGAGGTGCATCGTCGCCGGATGGACGCCCGCCGTCGCGAAGCCGTGATTTCTCGCCCGGCCGTATCGCAGCCTGAACCCGCCCGGTTCGGACGGGTGGCCGAAGACCGGCCGGCCGGCGATCAGGTCCCGGAGGTACTTGGTGGCCGGATCGACCCGAATCGACCCCTCCGAGTGGCCGGCGGCTGCGGTGTCCCCGTCACCGATCGCCGCGTGGCCGTCGGCGTCGGTATCAGTATCGGTATCGGCGTCGGTATCAGTATCGGTATCGGCGTCGGTATCAGTATCGGTATCGGCGTCGGCGGCAGTGGCTGCACCGGGTGCGTCCGATGCGCCGTCGGATTCGTCGCCAGCGGCGTCGGCTGTCGATTCCGCCTTTGAACCGATCGTCCCGTCGATGAGATCCTGCAACCACGGCCACTCGACCTCCTCGAGCTCGCGCGTGTAGCGTTGGATCTTGGGCGCTTTCAGCGCGATCCCCTCCGCCAGGACGAGACACATCCCGCCGCGAGCGGAGTTCGTGTCGACGCGCTCGAGATCCCGATAGCCCGACACCTCCTCGTCGCCGGTCGCCTCGCCGTCGAGCATGATCGGCATGTGTTCGGCGATGAACCGTGTCTCTTTGTCCTTCGGGGAGTACTGCAACCCCGTCTCGGTGTCGTACAGCGAGACCTCCTCGACGTACCGTTCGACCTCGTCGGATCGGGGAGCGAACTCCTCGATGCCCAGCAGCGATCGGGCGTAGTCGGCGACCAGCACTGACAACGCCTGGGCGGTCCCACCGGCGGACCTGATCGGGCCGGCGTAGTAGACGTTGACGAACTCCGTCCCGTCGTCGTTGGTGAGCAGTTCGACGCGATCGATCCCCTCGATCGGCGCGGCGACGACGCCCTCGGTGAGGAGTGCGACGGCAGTTCGAACCGCCCCTTCGATCTTCCCTTCGCGGCTGTCGTACTCGCCGACGGTCCCCTCGACGAAGTCGGTGACGAGCGCGAGTGCGGCCTCCTCCCGCGACATTTGCCCTTCGAGTTCCCGGACGCGTGCTGCGACGTCCGGAATCCCGAGGATGTTCTCGACGCGATCGGCCATGTCGCGAGCGACCGGGATCTCGATTTCGGTTTCCGGGTCTTTCCCGCGGGACCGCGCCGTCTCGGCGACGTCGAACGCCTCGTCGAGGCGATCTTCGATCCGGCCAAAGTAGCGCTCGTCGTCGGGTTGCACGGCTATCTGTACTCCGTATGTCGTCTCATCGGCCCGTTCCGCGTCTCGGGAGGCTCATAGCCACAGGTCGAGTTCGGTCACGTCGTCGAACGCGCGATCGAGCGGCTCCTCGAAGCCGCGCATGTACACCTCACCGGCGAAGACGGTTCCAGCGTTGAGGTGGCCGGCGAGCGCCTGGCCGCTCCGTCGTGAAAACACCGCGTGCGTGTGGGCGAACACGTCCCCGTCGAGAAGCGCGATGTTGCCGACGCAGGCTGCGACCTCGAGCGGCTCGTCGAACGTTACCGACTGGTACTCTTTGTCCGTTTGATCGTAAAACCACACCTCCGCGTCCTGAACGGCACCCATCGCGTGGAACCACCCCGCCTCGATGTCCTCCTCGCGGGCGAGCGATTCGATCTCCTCGCGCCAGTCGGCGCCGGTTTCGAGCCGCGCGAGGAACTCGCGAGTCGTCGTGACTTCTCGATAGTTCATACACAGTCACTGGGAAGACCCGAACAAAAAACCTTCAGTTGCACCCCGGGGGGGTCGTGCCCTCACCGTCGGTCCTCCCGGTTACGTCTCGATCGGCAGTCGTCGTCACGATTTGTCCGCCCGAACGATCGTCACCGTCACCGGTGCTCGATCGACGACGGTTTTGGCGACGTTCCCCAACAGGACGTCCGTAACGCCGTGGCTGCCGTGGTTTCCGAGTACGATCCCGTCGAAACCACCCTCGACGGCGGCGGCGACGATCTCGCGAGCGGGTTTCCCGCTTCGCCGTTCGGTCTCGATCGTTCGATCGTACTCGTCGGCGATCGCGCTCGCCCGGTCGAAGATTTCGTCGGCGCGTTCGTCGAGTTGTGCCATCCAATCGTCGACGCGGCTCGGGAACGGCTGTTCGGCGGTGTAATGGCCGAACGGGTCGCGGACGAAAAGGGCCGTTACCACCGCGTCCGGAAACGTCTCCAACGCGTATCGAAGCGCCGTTTCGCTTCGGTCCGATCCGTCGAGAGCGATGAGGATTCGATCGTTCATACGGGTGAATCGCTCCGAGTGACCCTAAAACCGTTGTCAGATACCCGTCCGTTTCGATCTACGTGACTTTCGAGGGGACGATCGCTGAAACCAAACCGTTCCTCGTTAGGCCGATCGCCTCGGGCTCATCCAGGTCGGTCTGTCGCCATCCGTTCCAGAATCGTCCGTCGGCCGCGTTCGAGAGCGTAGCCGATGACCAAAAGCACCGTGCCGGTCGAAACGAGGGCGATCGGACCCGAGAGCCCCTCGACGAGCGTCGAAAGGAGGAAGGTGAAAAGCTGGGCGACGAAGAGGACGATCGCGGCGTTCACGAGCGTGGTCGATCGGGCGGTGTACCCGGCGAAGACCGTCACGACGAGCACGACCAGCACGATCGCGTGGCCGATGAAGAACGCGGTGCGATCGACGAGCACGTCCGGGACCGACACCGCGAGGAGGGCCGCGAGCCCGACGCCGACGACGGCGACGATCGGCCACGCGACCGTGTCCACCCATCGATCGGCTCGGCGTTCTTCTGTGCGATCGATCGCCGAGGCGACGACCGCGATCGCCGTCGCAGCCACGAACACGGCGGCGATCGCCGGGGTGTCGAACTCGTAGGTGCCGAATCGACGCCAGCTGCCGACGAACAAGATTAACGGACCGACGAGTGCGATCGCGCCGACGAGCCGATAGGCGTCTCGAAGCGGCTCGGCACGCGGGCCGAACCGAGCGCCGGCGAGCGCCGAAAGCGTCGCGCCGTAGAGGCCGAGCGGGACGATCGGATCGCCCGGGTCGACGAAGGCGACGGTGAAGAAAGCGACCACCGCGAGCGCCAGCACGGTCGTAAGCTGTGAGACGACGAGATGACCGGCCGGTATCGCGACCAGCGCCCACGCCAACAGCAGCCACTCGGGGTCGATCCTCGCCTCCATGAGGTCCGCAAGCAGAAACAGTGAGGGGCCCACCAGTCCGGTTCCGATCGCCCACAGGGCGTGGCCCACCCGCGGGAACGCCCGGCGGAACCAGAGCCACCACCCGCCCGCGAGCCCGATCGTCGGCGAGGCGACGAGGATCCCCGCACGACCGAGTCGAGGGATGTCCTCCCAGTTCGAAGCGAGATATACGAGGATGCCGGCGGCAACGAGCACCGCGCCCATGAGCGAGACGACCGAGACGAGCCGCGATCTGCTCACCGCGTCGATCGCCGATGTCGATTCGGCCTCGTCTGGCGATCGGTCGGTCGTCGGTTCGGCCGGTCGCGACTCGTACCGCGATCGAATCGCCGCCGCCTGGTCGTCGGTAAGGACGCCGTCGGCGCGCCATCGATCGAGTTCGCGATCGAGCCACGCCCAGCGCCGTGGAGGAATCGTCTCGCGGGATCGATCATCGAATCCGGTTTCGTCG
>JBNJFV010000103.1:0-8585 GCA_051747145.1 Halobacteriota archaeon | reverse complement strand
AGACGAACGACGGATCGATCGATGGCTGTAACCCCGTGCTCGATCGGGTGACCGGTCGTGTCATCCGGCGGCTCGATCGACGTGTCAGGTTTGACGAAGGAGTCAGGTTTATCAGTCACCTCCGCTAGATTCGGGTGACTCAATCACCACGATCCGAATTTGCCATGACCATACGGGCCCTCATCGTCGACGACTCAGCACTGCAACGGAGTATCATCAGGGACATCCTCGAGGATCGCTTCGAGATCGTCGGGGAGGCCGAAAACGGTCGGGACGCGGTCAGGGCGTTCCTCCGAGAGGAGCCCGACCTGGTCACGATGGACATCATGATGCCGAAGCTCGACGGTATTGAAGCGACGGGGAAGATCAAAGACCACGCCCCGGAGACGAAGATCGTGATGTGTACGAGCGTCGGACAGGAGGAAAAGATGCGCGACGCGGTGAAAAACGGTGCCGACGGTTACGTGATGAAGCCCTTCGAGGAGGATGACCTCGTGTCGGCGGTGACCGAAGCGATCGGCGGGTGAGTACCACGGCCGGTCGAAACACCTATTGGAAACCCCCTGCTACGCCGGTGCATACCACTCCATGGAAGTCCTCCCGATCGTCCGATGGCTGGTACTTTTGAGTATTCTGTACGCGGCAGTCGTTCCGGTCACCGCACACATCTGGCCGTCGTTTCCGGACCGAGGAGCCGCATTCGCGCTTCCGGTGGCGCTCGTCTCGATCGGGTTGAGCGCCGTCTGGATCGGACAGTTGACGTACGGACCGGCAGTCGCGACGGTCGCAGTTCTCCTCCCAATCGTCGCCGGCGCGGTAGCGTTTCACCGCGGCACGCGCCCGTCGCTCGATCGCGTGATCGAACCCTACGTCGTGTTTCTCGCCGGATTCGGCCTCCTACTCGCGTTCAGGACGGTCTCGCCGGCGCTTACGCCGTTCGGCGGCGAGCAGTTCCTCCACTTCGGTCTCATGAACGCCGTCGAACGCGCGACCGCACTGCCTCCCGAAGACATGTGGTTCGCCGGCGAACCGGTCCGGTACTACTACGGCGGGCACGTCACGACCGTCTCGCTGGCGATCGTCGCCGGCGTCGAGACGCGCGTCGCCTACAACCTCGCGCTCGCGACGTATTACGGGGTGCTCCTCACCGGAGCGTACGGGCTTGCCGGGGCGATCACAGCGCACGGCGGGAGCAACAGGCGATTGGGTGGTCTCCTGGGTGCGTTCTTCGTCGCGATCGCCGGAACCCTGACAACCCCGGTCAGGCTGGCGTACGGATTGTTGCCCCGCGAGACCGCACTCGCGTACGGGAAGCCGGTGTTCGGCGCGATTCGGGGCGACTACGAGCGGGAACTGATCGAGCAATCGTCTATTTCGACCTGGTCGTGGTGGGACGAACGGTACGTCGTCCCGGAAACGCTCCAGGAGGTCCCGCTGTACTCGTTCGTGAAAGCCGACCACCACGGCCACACGATCACAGTCGGATTCCTCCTACTTGCGGCCGCGCTGGCGTACGCGTACTACCTGACACCCGCGGCTGCACGAAAGCGGCGGCTGGTGCTCCTTTTCGGCGCGCTCCCGATCGTGGGTGGGTTCCTCGGCGTCACCAACACGTGGGCACTCCCTTCGGTACCGGGAATCGCCTGGCTCGCGCTCTGTACGGCACCCACACACCCGGCGTCGCTGCTTCCCGATCGGATCCGTACCGGCCTCGATGGGCGATGGTCGTCGGTCTGCGCTGGGAGCGTCCGCCGCGAACTCTCCCGCGTAGGGGTGGCGACGGTCGTCGCCGTCGGAATCGGGGCCCTCTCGTTGCTTTTGGCAGCGCCGTTCGTGTTCGGCGGGACCCCGACGAACGACGGTATCGGAATCTTCCCGCCTCGGTCGAACCTCGTCGGATTCCTGTTGCTGTACGGTGGTCCGCTCCTCGTATTTGCGACGTACCTTCGCACGCGGGGGATCAACACCGGCGCACGCGTGTCTGGGCCGATCGCGGTTTCGGGCGGTTCGGTCGCGCTGCTGGCGGCGGCGTACCTCCTGGGACCCGGGGGATTTCCCGTTCTCGTCGTGTGTGCGCCGCTGCTCGTCGGCGGCTACGTGCTCGCCCGCAGCGAGGCCGGACGACCCGGGGATCGTCCGGGGGGCGCTACGGACGAGACCGGGTTCGAGGTCACGGTGCTGTTGGCGGGCGTCGGGTTGCTGCTCGCTATGGAACTCGTCCACGCGAAGGTGTGGCCGCCCGAACTCGATCGGTGGAACACGACGCTGAAGGTGGCGATCCAGGCGTGGACGTTTACCGGCCTCGCAGCGGGGATTATCGCGGCGCGGCTTTTCGACTCACGGCTGCGGCGGCTACGGCTGGGTGGCTCCAAGCGACTGCACGAAATCGGCGTGCTCGCGATCGTCGCCGCCGTCGTGTTGACGAGTGCGGTGTTCCCCGCGATGGTCGTCGTCTACGAGGACGTCGGATCGGAGACGGATCGGACGATCGACGGCCTCGCGGACTTCGAAGCCGACAACCCCGACACGATGGCCGCAATCTCGTGGCTCGACGATCGATCCGGGGCGCCGGTCCTCCTGGAAGCGCCCACGCGTGACAGCTACTCGTGGGGGTCGACTGCGTCGACGTATACCGGCGTACCGTCGGTCGTCGGGTGGGACCACCAGCGCGGGTATCGCGGCGACAGCGCGTTCGAACGCCGCGCCGACCACGTCGACACGATATACGCCGGCGATCGGATCGTCGATCGGGAACTATCGATCGCGCTGTTGGCGGCCTACGATGTCGAGTACATCTGGGTCGGTCCCGCCGAACGCGAACGATACGACTCGATTCGATCGTTCGAGGACATCGACGGCGTCGATGTGGCGTTCGAAACCGACACCGTGACTGTCTACGCTGTCTCGGAGGAGCGACTGCCCGAGACGTCGATCCCCGTTTCGATCGACGGGGAAGACGCGATGGAGATCGACGCGTGGGGATACACTGCGGGGCCGAACGGAACGGTCCGCGTTACCGTGACGGTGGAAAACACCGCCGACGAGACGCGTCCCGGCGTGGTCGGCCTCGAGGCGTCGTTCGACGATCGAACTGAGCGGTCGACGACTGAGTTCACGGTGCCCCCCGGTGGGACGAAGACGATCGAAGTCGATCTGGATATGGAGTACACGCGATTCGAAGAGGAAGGAGATCTCAGAATCGCCGTCGTCGGGTGAGCGCAGAAAGGGCTGTGCAAACCGGAGAACACGGACCGTCGGATCGGTCCGACTCGGCGCGTGCGACCGTCGAAGCGTGGCGGGGGATCGCCGACCGAGTTCAGTTCTCCTCCGTGTCGATCGCCTCGCGAGCGGCTTCGACCCACGATGGTTCCTCGAGCGGCTCGATGTCCGTCGTAGAGAGGCCGGCCAATATCCGTACGTGCTCGTCGAGTTCGGGATCGCGTCCGGACAGGCCGTACCCCTGGAGGAGACCCTCGGGGTCGACCCTGAGTTCGCCGACCGGGTCCGCCAGCTCGCCAAGAACGTCGTCGTCCTCGCTCATGCGATCGAGAGGAGCCACGAACGCGTCCAGTTCGGCGTCCCACACCGCGGGACCGAACTCGTGTGGGCCGACAAGTCGTTCGGTTCGAGCCACGATCGCGTCGTACATGTTCGCGGCGATCATGTCGAACGATCGTTTCTCCTCGTGATACGACAGTCCGTCCTCATCGTCGACGTCCCGGCGGATGACGCCCTCGTCGTCGGTTCGATAGACGTCCTGGATTCCGAGTCCTTTCGCGGGGCCGACCATTTCGGTTCGGTGGGTGAGACGGCGGTTCGACCTGTCGAGTTCGAACACCTGCGTCTCGTCGCGGCTCGGCTCGTCGCCGTCGCCCCACATCTTCAGATCGTACTCCCAGTAGTAGGACCCCTCCTCGATCGCCTCGAGCGTGGCTTCGAAGACCGCCTCCAGATCGACGGGCTCGTCCGCGGGAACGCTGTCGGGTCGATCGGGGATCGATCCGTCCGCAGAGTCGCGATCGCCGGACCCGCCACCGGCAGGTACGACGTAGTTCATGGAGCAGACGCGGCGTACGAGGTGTGGATACATACATCGGTTTCGAAGGGGCCATCTGATAAGCCTGTGGTCATGCGGGCGTGCGTTGCGAACCGATCGGTACGCACTGCGTTGGACGCTCCTCACAGACTGCTTGTGGACGATCGACAGAAAATGCGCCGGCCGGGAATTGAACCAAAGCCAGACGGTCGCCCTCGCTCCGCCCGGGTGCTGCGACTGGCAGGGTTGCAATTCCCGCAGGCGATGTTCGTCACGGCGTTTCCGCTTGACGTCCTTCGATTTTGTGTCCGTCCAACCCACAATAATGCAGGTTCAACACGGTCACGTGGCCGAAATTCGGGGATTGGATGAACGGGCGCAAAACCGGATGACAACGAACAGGAGCTGTTCAATCCGACCTTACTCTCGTATACATGTGATCCATCCAAAGATATAATAGATTCTCGCGGGTACGCTCGTGTATGACTGACTCTGGCCTTGGCTCGTGGACTGATGACCGCTCTTCTCGAGAGCGTGTCAGGGAGATCGCCACGACTCTCACTGCGCCTCGTTCCGTTGAATGGGTGCGCAAAGAAGCGCAGGTCTCCTCGTGGCAAACCGCGAAAGACGAGTTGGAGATGCTCGTTGAATTCGGGCAAGTGCAGGCTGTTGAAGGCGACGACGGCAATACGAAATACGCACCGAACTACCAGCTCCGATACTTCAATGAAGTGATCGAGTTAATCAACAGCCACACGCGCGAGGAACTCCGCGAAGAAATCGCATCCATTCAAAAGCTGGTTGACGAGTGGAAGAGCCGATTCAGTGTTGAATCACGGACCGAACTAGAATCAACGCTCACCGAAGATGATCTTGACAGCGAGGCCATTCGGGAACGCAACCGCGTGCTTCGGCAGTGGGAACGCTACGAGGACAACAAGCGACTGCTCAAACACGCGCTGGAACTGTACGGTGACGCCCGCGAACTCTACCCCGGACAAAACGACTCATCGAACGCGTCGATACCACTTTCGCAGTAGGACCCTTTGATGATCTTTCTGGCAAATAGAGCCAATCTGGATAAACGTACGCTTCTCACTCGGGTCCACAACCGGCTACAGACACGGGTCCCCACCGAGGAGTCCCCAGTCGAGAACGTCTGGTATCACACGTCTGCAGGGAACAAAGCCGGTGTCCGAGCGACGATTACACCAGAAGAGTTCCTCCGCACATCGTACCCAGTCGCTGAGGCGGAGCTGCAGGTCTCGTTTGACTTTCCGGTAACCCACGCATACGACTTCTACACGATTCAATGGGTCGAATCCGAACGGAACCTCATGATCGGATGGCACCAAGACGAAATGCACGTAGATCTCGGTGAATGTCATTTCCAGATCGATTACCAAGGAGAAACGGTACAGCGAGATACGGCCGCGTTTCTCGATATGCATCCGTTGAACGTGTTCGAGCAGCGAATAGACGATCTCGTGGACGTACTCGATGCGCTGACGTGGGAACATGCCATCCCACACGTTCCAAAACAAGCAGTCCGTTGACTGAGCGGAACTGCACGAAATCGCCGGTCCTGTTTCACGTCTTGGGTGAAAAACGGTATTACATTCTCGCTGGCGATGTTCTACGCTACGCGCAGAACATGCGCCGTCCGGGAATTGAACCCGGGCTAGTGGCTTGGGAAGCCACTGTCCTACCACTGGACCAACGGCGCTCGCACACTATCGTATCCGTACTGGAGCCTTAAATTCGTTGGATCGAACGACCCCTGCCCCGGTGTACACCTATCAATGTGAAACGAGCCGTTACGGACGAATACCCCACCGATCGACAGTAAACTGTACGATCGTACACCAATAATCCGAAACGGGAGGCTATTAACCCCATCACAGCATACGAGCGTACATGACCGGCGACAGCGTGCTGTTGAGCGACGACGTCCCGATCGACCTCCGACTGTCCGAGTCCGAACTCGAAACGACGCGCGCACACCTCGTGTCGTTCATCCGCGAGATCGTCGACGACGCGGACGCAGACGGCGCGACGCTCGGACTCTCGGGGGGGATCGACTCGACGGTGACGGCGCACCTCGCCGTCGACGCACTCGGCGCTGACGACCTCCACGGGCTCGTCATGCCGAGTGCGGTCAACGACCCCGAGACGATGAGCGACGCCGAACGGGTGGCGGAGGATCTGGGTATCACCTCCGACGTGATCGAGATCCAGCCGATCGCAGAAGCCGTGTTCGAACAGTACCCCGACGCCGCGGACGACCGGATGGCCGCAGGAAACGTCTACGTCCGGACGCGGGCGGTGCTCAACTACTTCGTCGCGAACCACGAAAACCGGATCGTCCTCGGGACGGGCAACCGATCGGAGGCGATGACGGGGTATTTCACCAAGTACGGCGATCAAGCCGTCGACTGTAACCCGATCGGTGGGCTGTACAAACAGCAGGTCCGTCAGCTGGCCGCGTACGTGGGCGTCCCCAACGACCTCGTGATGCAGACGCCGACGGCGGGGATGTGGGTCGATCAGACGGACGAGGCGGAGCTTGGCCTCGATTACGACACGCTGGATGCGATCCTCGCGGTGCACATCGACGGGCCGCTGTCGACCGCCGCGACCGTTCGGGCGCTCGAGGTCACGCGAGCGCAGGTCGAACGCGTCGAGTCGCTGGTCGACGCCAGCGCCCACAAGCGATCGATGCCGCCGGCTCCCGAGCCGATTCGGCTCTAAAAAGCGTCGAAGCGGCGGCGACCGCCGACGGGACGCACCACTACCGATCCCGATCGGCGGCGATCTCGGGGGCGTACCGACGGACGAGCCGATCGAAGGCGGCCGCTTCCGCCGCCGCCTGTGCGGACGCGTCGCGCCGATCGGCGATTCGCGCTGCGACCACGGCGAGCGCGTCGGGTTTGTTCGCACAGAGTTCGACGGCGACCGTTTCGGGATCGTCGACGATCCGCGAGACGAGGCCGATCCGGAGGGCCTCCTCGGCGTCGATCGTCCGGCCCGACAGCGCAAGGTCCATCGCATCACCCTCCCGGAGGAGCTGCGGCAAGCGGATGGTGCCACCCCACGCTCCGAACAGCCCGAAGCGGACGCCCGGTTCGGCGAACGTCGCATCTGGCGTCGCGACCCGGATGTCGCACGCGAGCGCCAGTTCGACGCCCCCGCCGCGAACGGGCCCGTCGATCCCGGCGATGACGATCGGATCGGCCGCTTCGATCGCGTCGGCCACGCGCTGGCCGTGGGCCGCGAACGCGGCCGGATCGTCGAGGTCGGCGACGACGTCGAGATCGGCACCCGCACAGAACGCCGGGCCGGCCCCGTGGAGGTAGACGATCGGTTCGTTCGCCTCCGCGATCGCAGCTTCGAGTTCGTCGAGTCCTGCCGGCGTGAGGGCGTTCCGACTGGCGGGGCGATCGAGCGTGACGACCCGGTAGCCGTCTGCGGGTTCCGAACGGATCATACTCGGAGGTAGCGGCCGTTTCCAAAGGTCTTTGCCCTTTCCGATCCAACTTGTGAGTAATGGACGACGCCGTTCGTACCCGGGCTGCAGCACGCCGGGCGCTCTCGGACATCGAACCGACGCGGCTCCGTGCGGTGCTCGAAGAACGCCTCGTCGAAACCTCGATGACGCCCGGCGCGTTGACCCTCGCGAGCGCACGGGCGATGGGGTCGAACGTGGACGACGGCCGCGGCGTCGACGATCGCAAAGACGGGGACGACCGCGATCGTGAGGAGAGACGGGAAGACGATCGTGATTCCGGATTCGACCGCGATCGCAATGCCGGATACGACGACGGCCTCACCGAACGCGCCGCCGGCGTCCAGCTGATCTACGAGGGGTTGCGATTGACGCGAACGCTCGCGCAGGCGGAGCCGTGGGACCCAGACGCCACCGACGAGACGAATCTCGTGGCCGATCTGGACATCCTGGCGGCGGACGTGCTCGTCTCCCGGGGGTTTTACCTCCTCGCGCGGACGGACGCCGCAGACGCCGCCGTGGAGACGGTTCGATCGTTCGGCCGCGATCAAACCCGCAAGCAGCGACCGGACGTCGATCGATCGACGATCGATCGGAACCTCGAAGCGGACGTGTTCGAGCTGGCGATCGTCGCCGGCGCGGCCGGCGTCGACGGCGCGCCCTCCGAGGAGCTGTTGTCGTTCGCCGCCGAGTTGGCGCGGGGGTACGACGGCGATCGGCTCCCGCCCGCACGCGATACGATCTCCGAACGCACGACCGATCGGATCGCGTCGCTGACCGACGGCCTGGTCCGATCCTCGGCGACCGACGCGTAGGGCGATCGACTGGCGTGGCTCGTGGGGCGATCGCCAGGGGTCGGTGAGGCGATCGCCAGGGGGCCGATCGCATGCGGGAACGGTTCGCAGGAAATCGACGGGCGGCGGTGGGAATCGAAACGCATAAAGACGCAACCACCAAACGAGAAATTGCCTGCCTGGGTAGCTTAGCGGTAAAGCGCGTCCTTGGTAAGGACGAGAGCCCGGGTTCAAATCCCGGCCTAGGCTT
>JBNJFV010000102.1:0-8769 GCA_051747145.1 Halobacteriota archaeon | reverse complement strand
GTGTCGATGGAGCCGATGGGTCCTCGCCGCTGGCGATCGATCTGGGCTGTGGAAACGGTCGGCACACCCAACTGCTCGCAGAGCGGGGCGTCGAGGTCGTCGGCGCTGACGTGAGCCGCCAACTACTCTGCGCGGGGATTCGACGCGCCAGCGAACGGGGGTTCGATGCCACGTGGGTGTGTGCGGACGCCGCGACGCTACCGTTCACAGCCGACACGTTCGACATCGGCGTGTACGTCGCGACGCTGCATCACCTCCGACCCCGATCGACGCGCGTCGAAAGCCTCGACGAACTCGAACGGGTGCTTTCACCCGGCGGTCGGGCACTGGTGAGCGCCTGGAGCACCGATCACGATCGGTTCGACGCCGACGCCGGGTTCGACACCACGATCGACTGGACGCTCCCAGGCGGGGTGCGAGTCCCTCGATATTACCACATCTACGACCCCGGGGAGTTCCGAACGGACCTCGATCGGAGTTCGCTCTCGACGCGTTCGGTCAGCGTATCGAGCGGCAACTGTTATGCGATCGTCGAACCTTCCGGCTGATCGCAAACCGCGCTCTGCGCGGCCACGAATACCTGTACGTCGAGTCCCGATAGCGCAGCAGACGAATTGCACCTTTTGGACACTACTGTGCGTGCTGTATGCACTGCAATATGTATTGTGTGCGCTGTTTGCACTACGATGTGTATTGTGTGCGCTGTTTGCACTACAATATGTGAAGTTATACGCACGTAGCGGTTACTCGCGGCTACATGAGTACTGCGGACGTCACCGTCCAGGAGAATCGATCGTACGAAGTAGCAGTTATCGGCGGCGGCCCGGCGGGGTTGACGACGGCGCTGTACACGACGCGGTTAGGACACGACACGGTCGTCATCGATCGCGGCGGCGGTCGGGCGGCGATGATGCTCGAAACGCACAACGTGATCGGAATCACCGAAGACGTCTCCGGCAACGAGTTGCTGGCTACCGCACGCGAACAGGTGGCTGCCTACGGGGCGGATCTGGTGCGGGAGTTCGTCACCGACGTGGACCCACTGGCGGGTGGTGCGTTCGAGATTACCGTTGCGGATGGATCGTACGTCGCCGATCGCGTGGTTCTCGCGACTGGATTTTCCGACTCCCGACCGGAGCCGCCGCTGCCGCGAACCGGACGCGGGCTCCACTACTGTCTGCACTGTGATGCGTACATGTTCGTCGACGAACCGGTGTACGTGATGGGCACCGGTGACAGCGCCGCACACGTGGCGATGATCATGCTCAACTACACAGCAGACGTGGATCTCCTCACGCGGGGGGCCACGCCGACGTGGAGCGACGAGACACAACGGTTGCTCGATGGCCACCCCGTCGACGTGGTCACGGCGGACGTCGTCGGGATGACGAAAGGCGAGGACGGATGGCTGGAGAGTTTCGAATTCGCGGACGGACGCGTTCGCGAGTACAAAGGCGGCTTTCCGATGTACGGCTCCGAGTACAACAACGGGTTGGCGGCGTCGCTCGGCTGTCAACTCAACGATGACGGGACCGTTGCCGTCGACGATCACGGCCGTACCAGCGTGGAAGGGGTATACGCCGTCGGCGACCTTACCCCGGGACACAACCAGATTCCGATCGCGCTCGGCGAGGGAGCGAATGCGGGCATCGCGATCAACAAAGATCTGCGACCGTTTCCGCGATCGATCGACGAAATCGAATCCGGTGACCCAGTTACGTCAGCGGAGGTTCCTGGAATCTCTTCGACACTCAGAGAGGCCGCCCGGTCGTTCCGAGACGAGTAACCGATCGGATTACCGCAATCGTCTCCGTTGCCGTTCGATAATCCCGAATTCTTCCAGTCGACATCCCGTTACATTACGATCAGAAAGCCCCTCTCATTCCAAATGCCATTGACAATAATCATACATTATCACGGTTGATAATTTCGGGGAGACCGTTAAATAGTTCATCCTATCCAGATTCAATAATGTCTATTCGGACACGAATTGACCAAATCTTACGGCGGCTATCGCCGAGATTCTTGCGTCGAAGTTATCTCGCAAAGTTCGCCCTGGGAGTTATCATCGTCGTTGTGCTTATCGGATCGGTCGGTGCGGGGATCCACGCACAGACGACTGACAACCTCCAGGCGAACGCCGAAAGCGACTACACCGAATCTGTTGGCGTAATCGCCGAGGACCTCGAAGATTGGCGACACAACAGGGCAGCGATGGCGCGGATGGTGACGAACTACGACGAGTTCGACACCGAAAGCATGGGGCAGCTCAACTATCGATTGGCAAACGAGATCTGGATGTTTCCCGAGGACGTTCGAGATCTCCACTACGTCAACGCTGCTAACGGTGAGGTAAAGGCAAGTAGCGACGGTAGCATTCAACACGAGCAGTTCGAGCAAGAGTGGCTCGAGGAGGATCTATCCTACCACACGAACGGCGCCTACGTCTCGCCGCCGTACGAAGTCGACGGGACGCCGCGGGTCGCGTTCGTGGCCCCGGTTACGACGCTTCCGGACGGTGAACACGTACTCGTCATGGAGACGGATCTCCCCGAAATCGCTACGAATTTCAGAAAGCCGACAAATGGGAGCTTCACCACCGTTATCAACAGTGAGACGGGCACGATTATCTCGTCGGACAACGACGAACTCCTCACTGGCGGGTACGACGACGACGAAGTACGATCGATCGTCGACAGCGACGCGGCGGACGCGGCCGGATTCATCGAATCGACCACGCTCGCGATCGATGGGGCGGAACTCGAAGAAACGGATCTCGACGAGGAGTACGCCGTCGCATACGCGCTCGTCGAACAGTCGGGTACCGACTGGATCGTTGCGGTGCACGTCCCGGTGGCGGATGCGTACGGGCTCACCGACACGATCGCAAGCGGCATTCTGCTTTTGATCGGCGTTTCGATCGTCGGGTTGACCGCCCTCGGGGTGACGCTCGGTCGTGGCACGGTACAGTCGCTTCGGGACCTCACCGGGAAGGCCGAAACGCTCGAGTCTGGTGACCTCGACGTCGATCTGCAGAGTCCGCGAGAGGACGAACTCGGGCGGCTGTACGGCTCTTTCGCCGGCATGCGCGATTCGCTCAGCGATCGAATCGAGGACGCGGAAGTGCAGAAACGACGGGCCCAGGAGGCAAAATCCGAATCGGACGCGCTGGCGGACCGATTGGAAGCGCGAGCAGCCGACTACAGCGCCGTGTTGCGACAGTGTGCTGCCGGCGATCTCACTGTTCGGATGGACACCGACGTGGAAGACGAATCGATGCGGGAAATCTCGTCGGCCTTCAACGAGATGGCAAGCGCCCTGGAGGAGACAGTCGCAGGCGTGCTATCGTTTGCCGATGGCGTCGCAGACGCCACAGTCGAGGTGACAGAAAGCACCGACCAGGCGGCGCAGGCGGGCCACGAGACGAGCGAATCGATCGACCAGATCTCCGCGGGTGCGGAACGACAAAGCGATCGGCTCCAGTCGGTCGCCGCGGAGATGGACGACATGTCGGCGACGATCGAGGAGGTCGCTTCGTCGGCCGACGAGGTCGCCGCCACCTCACGGGAGGCAGCGAAGCTCGGAACCGACGGCACGGAGGCTGCCGGCGACGCGGTCGAAGAACTCTACTCGATCGAAGCGCGCACGCAGGAAGCTGTCGAGACGATCGAAGCGTTGGAATCGGAGATGGCAGAAATCGACGAAATCGTCGACGTGATCTCCGACATCGCCGAACAGACGAACCTGTTGGCGTTGAACGCGTCGATCGAGGCCGCCCGGGCCGGCGACGCGGGGGACGGGTTCGCCGTCGTCGCCGACGAGGTCAAGACGCTCGCCGAAGAGACCAAAGCCTCCACCGCGGAGATCGAATCGCTGGTCGAAGAGCTACGGTCGCGTACTGACGACAGCGTCTCGGAGATGACCTCGATCCACGAGCGCGTCGGCGACGGCGTCGAGACGGTCGAAGAGACGAGCGATCGGCTCGAGACCGTCATTCAGCGTGTCGAAGAATCCGACGACGGCGTCCAGGAGATTTCGACGGCGATGGACGATCAGGCCACTTCCGTTAGCGACGTCACCGGCGCGGTCGACGAACTCGCGGGAATCAGCCAGGAAACCACAGCGGAGTCCGAGAACGTCTCGGTGGCCGCCGAAGAGCAGGCAGCGACGCTCTCGGACGTCTCCAATCGGGCACATGCGCTCTCTGAACGTGCGGAGGGGCTCAGAGACGAGCTACAGGCGTTCTCTGTGGGTACCACGGCGACCGACGCGGATCGAGACGGCGATACGAACGGGGGGGTCGATACTGACCCGGCTACGGTCTCGGACGCAGATTTCGACGCCGAGTCGTCTCGGGCTGACAGCGACGACGATCCGGTCGATCGGGCCGAATCGGACGGCTTCGTCGAAGCGGTGACCGAGACTCCGGAGGATGCAGCGATCGAGACTCCGGAGGAAAGAGGACCCGAAGCGCCAGCCGAACCGACGGATTCACCGGTCGAAACGCTGGAAGAGGTCGCCGAACTGCACCTCGATTACGAGGTGCCCACCGCTGATCGATCGTCCACAAACGGTCATCGTGATGTGGACGTGAATGGCGATGACCCCATCGAGGCGTTCGAGTGGGACGAGACGACGACCGACGCCGAGTGACGACGATCGATCGAAAAGGTAAGGTAATTATTCCTCCGGGGGAAACGAAGAGATAGACACGCAATCGGAAGCCGTTCCCCGTTGGGTGTCGATCGTTTGCGCCGGTGGTCTAGTGGTAGGACCTGAGCCTTCCAAGCTCATGGCCCGGGTTCAAATCCCGGCCGGCGCATTATAGTCTCGAACGAACGTGAGAGACATATTCGCCCTACCGACGATTTGAACCCTATCAGTCGCCCGCAGCGAACGGAGCGAGCGACCGTGGTTCAAATCCCGGCCGGCGCATTTCTCGGTTGATGCTTCGAAACGGTGTGGCATTGTCGAACGACGCGCGATCGGTCTAGTTGACGCGCTTCGACAATCCTGATTCAGAGCGCGTCGAAGTCCGGTTCGAACGTTATCAGGCCGTCGTTGCGGACCGTGATGTCGTACCGATTGTAGGTGAACTCCAACTGCGAGGTCGATTCGCTGTCCGACACGAACAGGTCGTCCGCGGAGTCGACATTGATTACGTCCCGTATCGGTTCGAGATCGGCCACGCTACTTCGCTCTATCTCCATCATCGCGAGAAGGATCGTCGTACTCAGCGATCGATCGCCGTCCGGATCGTAGGTGACGTAGTACGTGTCGGTTTTAAGGTCGTACGTGGGGGTCGTGCGTCGCGAACGTTTCGTGTCAATGTCGGTATGTTGGGGTTCAGTGCCGTGCATGGTGGACCGTCTCAGGGTAGTGGCGTACGAGGCGACGTGGTGGCGTACGCGGAGCCGTGATTGGCGTACGCGGGGACGTGCTTGTACACGCGGGGACAGGTGGTATCGTCGGGCAACAGCATAAAACCCTGTCAGACATGCAACCATTCTTCCGGGGTGAAAAACGGTGAAAACCACCAATGGGCGACAGGGTACTGCCCATCCGACATCGTCTTACAAACCGCTGTATTGTGATTTTACCTGCTGAGAGTATTAATTGTAGCTATAATAACGTCAATATAATATTTATATGTTTTACAACTGCCACCAGACATCGACACGAAAATCACTAGTATATTTATATAACATTTTAGTTGCTTGTCGGACACTATCGAAATGAGTTTGAAATTTACACACAGTCGGGGCGTGCGATCAATTGCGGGCTGTCGCGATCGATCGGATCGATCGAGACGAAACGGTCTTTCGAGATGGTGTGTCCTCACTATCGTACGTCGGTTTCCAGTCGAATGTACCCAAACCGATCGACAGACCTCGTCGCCGTATGACGGATTCCAGTCGAAATACACGTCGATCGACACGTGGTGGACGTGCTGTAGCCCACTTTCCAAACGAAATGTCGGTTTGGAACTCTCAATTATCATATGATTATAAATATATTTTGTTAATAGTTTCGAACAGTTATCGCACCCGCATGTGGGCTCTCGCGGGTGTTTATCGCCGATTCTCTCATCGAATTATTTCTCGATTTGCACACTGAACGTTCGTGATTCGAAGAATGTATTATATGTAAGACAGACACTTTCCCAGAGTACTTTAGATATTTCTCGTAGACGTCGTGGTGTTTTATAATTCTGTATTTCGTATATAATGGTCACTTTCACTCGGGTACGTATGTTTTTCCTACTGACCAATCAACGTACCACTCCGATGATGAATGAGACCGAGGGGGACGTCGATGCGTGTTTCGTATGCGGCAATCGCGCGGGGTTCAACCGATCGATCGTCGACCTCGCCACGAACGCTCACATCGGTCGCCTGTGCGTCAACTGTGAGCGTGCGGAGTTCGGCAGGAGTCTCCAACGCGTTCGGACAGACCGTCACGACAACTGTCTGTACTGTGAACGTGACGCACAGTTTGCTCTGCCGCGGTTTCTATCGTTCGTCGTCGAAGCCGACCACGCGTCGATCGCGAAAGTGTCCAGCGAACTCGACGATCAGCCGGTCACCCTTTGTGACGAACACCTGTATGCGATCACCGGCTGTCGCGATTCGGGGACAGCCCAAACGTTCTTGTCCGCGAACTCCTCGTAGTATCCATGCGAAAACACGCCGAGTGGATGACCATCATAGACGATCGCATCCTCGAACACCTCCGAGCGGCAGGACCACGACGTCCGAATGAGGTTCGACAGTCGCTTGCAACTCGGGGAAACGGTATGGAGTACAGCCAGTCGGTTATCGACGCGCGAATCGATCGGCTCCACGAGTACGGACTGGTACGGAAGTCAGACAACCGCTGGCAGTACGAACTCGCTGAAAAGGGGGTCCTGTATTTGAAGGGCGAATTCGACGCCGCAAACCTCCTTACTTCTCATTCGACGCCGTCGACACCCCGAAGTTCGATCGATACGATCGACGACTGAGGTGGGGACGATCGACGACTGCGGCCGGGACGATCGACGACTGAGGCCGGGACGATCGACGATTGCGGAGGCGGCGATCGACGATCGACGACTGAGGACTGGGCGATCGATGGTTGCGGAGGCTGCGATCGACGATCGAGATGCGTAGAATCCCCGTCCAGTGACGCAGAATCGCGACAGGCCTTTCAGTTCGCGCTCGTGTTTTCGATCGGCTACAGTTCGATCCGTTCGACAAGTGAGTCCTCCGGGTGGGAGTTAATCGCCACGATCCGAACTGTATCCTCGAGCAGCGATCGATCCAGTTTCGCTTTCAGGAGGGTGTCGACCTGGTAGACGCCCGCCGCGTTCATCATCTCTATCTCGACGAGGACGGCCGATTCCTTGCCCGGTTTGAGCGTCACCCGTTCGATCGACTGACTGGAGATCGTGTTGATCCCTCGCCCGCCGCTCTCGTAGGGGATCCGTGAGCGACCGCGTTCCATGTCGAGTCCGTCGGCGATGCGGATGATCCCCGCTTCGCGCGTGAGCGGGTCCTCTTCGGTGTGGTGACACAAGATCGCGTGCAGCACCTCCGCTTTGATCCGAACCGCCGCTTCCGTGTCGTAAAACTCCGCGAGGAACCGATCGAGGAACGCGTTAGCCAGCGGAATCGAATAGTACGTGTGGTCGTTCCGATGGACGACGTGTCCGATGTCGTGTAACGTCGCCGCGAGCGCGATGATCACCGGTTCGTCAGCCTCGTCCAACCCCTGGTCGGTCGCACCGTTGAATTCGACGTCGGCGCGCTTGAGGAGATCGTACAGTTTGAGCGCGTGGTTGCGGACGATCTCGATGTGTTTCGGCCCGTGATCGTTGTACCGCATCCGCGTGACCGCGTTGACGTTCTGTGCCTGTAGCAAGGTCGTAAGTTCTGGATCCTCAAGGAGGGGCGGGAGGATCTCGTTGAGTCGCTCGTCGGGAAACGCGTGGTCGGCGTCGGGGTCGTACGTCCGATCGCCGTCTTCGGGAGCAGTCATCCGGACCGAATTCGGCGTGCAGCGTGAAAAGAACTCCCCAAACGTCGTTCGGTAACGAATCCGTCCCGCCGAGTTGCGAACTGGTCGAAAGCGGGGACTGACGAGGAACCCACGGCATCCGGATCGCTTTCAAAGGCAAAAAGCCTATAATTGCCACTGGGTTATCCACGGGTAGAGATGGTATCCATGATTCCACTGTTCGGCGGCCTCCCGGTCGGTCCCGAACTGCTCATAATCCTGCTCGTCCTCGTGTTACTGTTCGGTGCGAACAAGATCCCGAAACTCGCGCGATCGACCGGGCAAGCGATGGGCGAGTTCAAGAAAGGACGCACCGAAGTCGAAGAGGAACTCAGGGAGATGACGGAGGGTGAACCTGTGAAACCGGACGATACCGACTCGAACGCCGATTCGGCCGTCGACACGAACACCGAAGACGAACCGACGATCGAGGACGCGGAATCGGACGCCGAAACCGAAACTGACCCCGAAACCGAAACTGAACCCGCCGAAGCGACGGAAGAATCGAACTGATCGCATCTCTGACGTCCACCCCGTTGGAGGTATTGGCGGGCGCTGTCGATCGACTGGGTGGCCTCGGACGATCGGGACCGCTCGTGACCCATTGCACGTCGCGCAAGGACTCCTTGTAGCAATTTAACCGAAGTACCCACACAGGGCGCGTGGCCTAGCGGATTAGGGCGAGGGGTTCCTAACCCCTCGATCGCGGGTTCGAATCCCGTCGCGCCCGTT